>JBEAXP010000181.1:0-7427 GCA_041159745.1 Actinomycetota bacterium
GTCGGGAAGCGGCCGGGTTGCTCGAACCGCCCTGTCGACACCGGTGATCAAGGTGGCGGCCATCGCGTCCGGAACGTCGCGAGCCGCCAAGAGACTCAGTCGCCGTCGGCGTCGCGACGAACGACGCGACGTCGGCCGTCGTCGCGCGGCGTCCAATGTCGTCCCGTGGAAGAAGGGCGCATGATCAAGCGGTTCGTGTGGTTCGTCAGCGGAATCGTCACCGGCGTGGCCGGTGTCGTCTTCGCCGGCCGCCGGGTGAAGAAGAAGGTCGAAACCCTGGCTCCGGTGAAGGTGGTCAAGGACGCGCGCACCAAGGTGCGCGATCGCTTGTCCGATGTGAGCGATGCCGTGCGCGAGGGTCGCGAGGCCATGCACACGAAGGAAGCCGAGTTGCGTGCCCGTCTCGACGGCCGACTCGAACCGTTGACCGACACCGACGCGCCGATCAACACCGATGACGCGCTCCTCGTCGACGGCGAACCCGTCGAGCCCGGTCGTGTGGTGGTTCTGCGCCAGTTCGATCCGGGCTTCGTGGCTCCCCGCCGTCGCCGATGACGCGACCGGACGGCGACTTCCACACCGACTTGGCGGCCGGCGTCGCCGAGATTCATCGCAATCCGGTCGAGATGTCGTTGTTCGATCACGACGCCTCGACCATCACCGGTCGCGCCGGAGTCGTGGTGTATCCCAATTCGCTCGAGGAAGTTGTCCATGTGGTGCGCACGTGCCACCGTCACGGACGGCCCTTCGTGGCTCGCGGCGCGGGCACCGGACTGGCCGGGGGAGCGACGCCACTCGACGGAGCCGTCGTGATCTGCCTCACCAAGATGAACCGTGTTCTCTCGGTCGATCCGGTCAACCGACTCGCCTGGGTCGAACCCGGAGTCCTCAACCTGGATCTGTCGCGACACATGGCGGCACTGGGCCACGATCTCCACTTCGCGCCCGACCCGAGCAGCCAGCAGAGTTGCACGGTCGGCGGAAACGTGGCCAACAACTCGGGAGGACCGCACTGCCTCGCCGACGGAGTCACCTCGGCCCACGTTCTGGCCGTCGAGGTCGTCCTGAGCGACGGCCAAGTCGTCGTTCTGGGCGGGGAGGACCCCGAACCGAGTGGGTTCGATCTGCGCGGGGCGTTCGTCGGGAGCGAGGGCATGTTCGGAATCGCCACCAAGGTGTGCGTGCGGCTCACCCAGAATCCACCGAGTGTTCGCACGATGCTGCTCGATTTCATGTCCGTGCGCGACGGGGCCGACACCGTGAGCGCCATCATCGCTTCGGGAATGGTTCCGGCGGCACTCGAGATGATGGACGCGTTGTGCATCAAGGCCGTCGAGGAGTACGTGCACGCCGGACTGCCCCTCGACGCGGCCGCCGTCCTCCTGGTCGAGGTGACCGGACTCGCGCGCGACGTCGAGGCCCAGGCCGAGCGCGTGGCCGAGATCGGCCGCCAGCACCGGGCGCGCACCGTGCGCGTCGCCCGCGACGAAGCCGAGCGAGCCCTGCTCTGGAAGGGTCGCAAGACCGCGTTCGGCGCGGTGGCCCGCATCAAGCCGAACTACTACCTCCACGACACGGTGGTTCCGAGACGTCGGTTGCCCGATGTTCTCGACGAGATCTATCGCATCGTCGACCGACACGATCTGCTCGTGTTGAACGTGTTCCATGCCGGGGACGGCAATCTGCACCCGCTTCTGGTCTTCGACAAACGCGAGCCGGGCATCATGGAACGAGTTCACGCCGCCGGCGAGGAGATCGTGCGAGCCAGCGTGGCGGCCGGTGGTGTTCTCTCGGGCGAGCACGGCATCGGTCTCGAGAAGCGCGACTACATGCCTCTCATGTTCTCCGAGGTCGACCTTGCTTCCCAGGCCGCGGTTCGGCGCGCCTTCGATCCGCACGGACTCGCCAATCCCTTCAAGGTTCTGCCGAGCCCGGCCGCGTGTGGCGATGTTCAGCACGTCCCCGAGGGCGCATGGATCTGACCGACTTCGCCGGGCTGATCGGCAACGCCGGCCCGGTCTCGATTCGCGGCCTCGACACTCGGAAGGTGAATCGTCTGCACGGCGTCGCCATCGACCGCGTGGTGACAGCGCCGAGCGGGGTGGTCGAGTACCACCCGGACGAGATGACCATCACCTGCGGAGCCGGCACGTCATTGGAAGTCCTTCGACAGGCCACGTCCGAACGCGGTCAGTTCGTCGCACTGCCCGGCTCGGGAACGGTGGGCGGCGCGCTGGCGGTCGGCCGATCGGGTATCGATCGTTTGGGTGTCGGGCCCGTGCGCGACGTCCTCTTGCAGGCCACGTTCGTGAATCATCGCGGCGAGTTGGTGGATGCGGGCGGTCCGACGGTCAAGAACGTGAGCGGGTTCGACGTGGCGCGCCTTCTGGTCGGATCCTTCGGTCGACTCGGCTTCATGGCTCGGGTGATCCTGCGCACCCGACCGATCCCCGAAGCGTCTTCCTGGTTCGTCACCGATGCCGATTGGACTCGGGTGACCGAGCTGCAGACGTCTGTGTATCGCCCGGCCGCACTGCTCTGGAACGGACGGCGTCTCGTGGTCAGACTCGACGGGCATCCCGACGACATCGCGGCGAGTGCCCGGCGCCACGGACTCGCGGCGGTCGATGGTCCACCGATCGACGGGGGAGACTCGAAGCACCGATGGTCGGTCGCTCCGGGCGCCGTGCCGTCCGTCGTTCAGGCCGCCCGCGACACCGTCTGGGCCGAAGTGGGAGTGGGCATCATCCACCACACCGAGCGACCGCCCCACCCTCGAACCGACCCGAACGACATCGAACTCCGGCTCCTCGACGAATTCGATCCCGAACGGCGGCTCAACCCGGACGTGCGCTTTCCCCAGTGAGTCAGGGAGCGGCCGCGAACCAGGCCGCCGACACCGTCTCATCACCGATCACGTCGACGGAGTCGCTCGACCGACCCCAAGCGTGGAGGAACAGGTCCGATGCCGGACCGCGCCAGGCCGCGTCCCCCTTGGCGTGTTCGTGCGTCATGACGATCGTGTCGTCGACGTTGCGCACCAGCCATTCGCCGTCGCCGTCGGTGCAGTGGAGGTGGAGCGAGCCGACCGGCTTGGGTTTCGACGAAGCCGGGAGCATCAACTGGAAGAACTCGTCGATTCCGGCCACTGCGATCGAACGATCGATCTCGACCCTCTCGCCTTGTGCCCGTTGGATGTCGGCCAGATGGATCGCCGACTCGAACAGCAGACGCCGGTGATAGAAGCCGACCGTGTGATCGGTGGTCCACGACCACTGCTCGTCGTCCACGGGTCGCTCGCGAAGAACGGTGAGAACTTCGTTCAGTCGAGTCGCGAACCATTCCGACAGCGGACCCTCGGCCGGCGCTTTCTGATCCGGTCGCGGCGGCCCGAAGGCGGTGGCCCGCGTTCCCACGAGATTGCTCATCATCGCGTAGACCGACCCCATGTGTCCGAGCAGCCGACGCGCGTTCCATCCCGGACAATCGGGAACGTCGAGAGTCGGATCGATCTCGGCGCGCGACCGGATCGCCTCGGCCATGTGCTCGACAGCGGCAAGATGATCGAGAGCCATGTCCGAACAGTAGACCGAATACTGTGAGGGAGTGTCGATCGACGAAGACCTGAACAGCTGCGTCGGCTGCGGTCTGTGTCTTCCGCATTGTCCCACGTTCCGCATCTCGGGCGAGGAGGCGCTGTCGCCGCGCGGACGGATATCCATCATGCGTTCGATCGAATCGGGCGCCGTGGCCGTCGATGACGACGTTGCCCACTTCCTCAACACGTGCATCCAGTGCCGTGGTTGCGAACCGGCCTGTCCGAGCGGTGTTCCGTACGGCCGCCTCATCGAGCACACCAAGTCGCGCCTGGCCTCCGACCGGAACGTCGGTACTTCGACCGTTCCGCGCTGGCTGCGGGCCGGTCTGCGGATTCTCCCGCACCACCGAACCGTCCTCGTCGGTTCGCGAGTACTGGCCGTCGCCCGTCGAGCGCGGCTCGTTCCCCGTCGCTTCGATCCCGGCCCGATTCCGATTCGCAACGGGGCGCCAATTCGCGCGACGTCCACCACTCCGGACGTCTGGATCTTCACCGGTTGCGTGATGGACGCCTGGCAACGGCGCACCCACCGATCGACGGCACGCATCGTCTCGGCACTCGGATCCACCTTCGGGGTGTCGGGAGGAGCGTGTTGCGGCGCACTGCACACCCACGCGGGCCTCGACAGTCGTGAGTTCGCGCGCGCGACCATGCGGTCCATGCCCGGCGACGCTCCGATTCTCGTGAACTCGGCGGGATGCGGTGCCGCTCTGAAGGAGTACGGCCATCTTCTCGACTCCGACGAAGCCCGCACGTTCGCGGCGCGGGTGCTTGATTTCCACGAGTGGTTGGCGCCGCGGGTCGGCCAGTTGCCTCCATCGCCCGATCGCCCGCGAGTGGTGCTCCAGGATCCGTGCCATCTGCGCCATGTTCAACGCACTCACGGCTCCGTGCGCGAATGCCTCGCGCCGTTCGCCGAAACGATCGAGATTCCGGACGACGGATTGTGCTGCGGTGCGGGCGGAGCGTACGCATTGCTGCAGCCGGCACTGGCCGGCGAGGTCAGATCTCGCAAAGTCGCCGCGATCGAAGCCGTCGCGGGACCACACGCGGTCGTTGCCTCGGCCAATCCCGGTTGTCTCCAGCATCTGGCCGCGGCCGGACTCGACGTGCGGCACCCCGCCGACATCATCGCCGCCACACTCGACCACGCATCACGAAAGGCGACGAGAACATGAACGATCGGATCGATGCCTCCACCCGACGACGCCTGACCGAGATCGCCGCCCAACTCGATGCGATCAGCGCGTCACTCGACGAGATCTCGTTCGATGTCCTCCGCGAAGCCAGCGAACGGCGGGAGGCCCGTCCCGACATCGACCGCACCATCACTCAGGCGCGGCGGGCGATCGAGAAGGCCGCCCGACTTCTCGACTCGGACTGACCGGTTCAGAGTTCGGCCGATTTGGCCGCGAGGGCACCGAGCAATTCGTCGAAACTCTTCTGGAAGGCCGTCACACCCTCGCGTTCGAGTCGTTCGGCCACGTCGTCCAGGTCGACCAGACGACCGATCGCCGCCCACGTCGCCCGAGCCTCGTCGACACCGGCGTCGATGGTTCGTGCCACTCGACCGTGATCGATGAACGCGTCGACCGTCGTGTCGGGAAGGGTGTTCACGGTGTCGGGTCCGATCAATTCGTCGACGTAGAGCGTGTCGGAGTACGACGGGTTCTTGGTGCTGGTGGACGCCCACAGCGGCCTCTGCACCGCCGCTCCGGCCTTCTTCAGGGCGCCCCACCGTGGGCCGCTGAACGTCCGCGCGAACGCGTCGTACGCCAAGCGGGCCTGGGCCACCGCGGCCCGACCACGGAGGGCCAGAGCCTCGGCCGTGCCGATGTCGTCCAAGCGGCGGTCGATTTCGGTGTCGACGCGGCTGATGAAGAAGGAAGCGACACTCGCGATACCCGAGGGAGAGCCGCCGGCCCGGACACGATCCTCGAGACCGTCGATGTACGCCTCCATCACCTTCTGATAGCGATCGAGGCCGAAGATCAGGGTCACGTTGACGTTGCGCCCTTCGGCGATCATCGAGCGAATGGCCGGGAGACCTTCGGCCGTGGCCGGAATCTTGATCATCAGATTCGGACGATCGATGCGCTGCCACAGTTCACGACCGGCCTGCAATGTTCCACCCGGCTCGTGAGCGAGATTCGGATCGACCTCCACCGACACGAATCCGTCGGCTCCGCTCGACGACGAATACAGCGGAGCGAACACGTCGAGTGCCCCGCGTATGTCGGACACGACCATCTCCCAGTACGACTCGGAGATCGATCGCTGGGAACTCACCAGCTCACGGAACTGGCCGTCGTAGTCGTTCGATCCCTGGATCGCCTTCTGAAAGATGGTCGGGTTGGACGTGAGACCGCGAATTCCCTTGTCGATCCAGCGCTGGAGTTCGCCGCTGGTGAGATAACTCCTCTTCAGATTGTCGAGCCACGGACTCTGGCCCTGCTCGGACGACAGTCGAAAGAGATTGGTCATGCACCTAGCGTGACACAAGCGAACGCACCGCCGCGGCCACGGCTTCGGCGTTCATGCCCAGTTGGGCGAGGGCCACATTGCCCGGCGCACTGGCCCCGAAGCGATCGATGCCGAGACAACGATCGGCGTAGCGCTCCCATCCCAGGGTCGCCCCGGCCTCCACGGACACGGTCGGCAGATCGGGACGCAACACCGCGTCGGCACCGGCCCGATCGGCGTGGCGCCACGACTCGAAGCGATCCCACGACGGCATCGACACGACCGCCACCGCGAGCCCATCGGCGGCCAGGGCCTGGGCCGCCTCCACGGCGATCGAGACTTCGCTTCCGGTGGCCACGATCTGGGCGACCGGTGTTCCGGCCGGGGCATGCACGACGCCGGCACCTCGCTCGACGGCCGAACCGTCCGTGAGGACGGGGAGGTTCTGGCGACTGAGGACCAGCACCGTGGGTCCGTCGTGCTGCAAGGCGACTCGCACCGCCGCCGACGTCTCATTGGCGTCGGCCGGTCGGATGATCTGCAAGTCGGGAACCGCTCTCAGCGCGGCCAGATGCTCGATCGGTTGGTGAGTCGGGCCGTCTTCGCCCACACCCACCGAATCGTGGCTGAACACGAACACGCATTTCGCACGCGACAGGGCGGCGAGACGCACGGGTGGTTTCATGTAGTCGAAGAAGACGAAGAACGTTCCACCGACCGGAACGACTCCACCGTGGAGCGCCAAGCCCACCATGATCGAGCCCATCGCGTGCTCGCGAACGCCGTAATAGATCTGGCGACCTTCGGGAGTGGTGGCCGACATCGGCGCCGCACCGGACAACTTGGCCCCGGTGTTGCCGGTGAGATCGGCGGCACCGGCCACCAGCGAAGGAAATCCTTCGGCAACCGCGTCGAAGGCCTTCTGCACGGCCACTCGAGTGGCGATCTGCTGACCCGCATCGAAGCGCGGCAGCGATTCGGACCATCCCGGCCGGCCCGACGTCCAGGTCGCATCCCAGTCGGCCCGGGACGACGACGAGGACAGTCTCTTCTCCCACGCCTCGCGCCGAGCGCGTCCGCGAGCGGCGAGTGCGCGACATTCGCTCACGATCGACTCGGGCGCCCAGAACGGTTCGTCGGGAACACCCATGACCGCCTTGGTGCGCGAAACATGCTCGGCGGTGAAGGGGTTGCCGTGGGCTTCGTGCTTGTCGGTCCAATCGGGAGAAGGTGTACCGACCCGAGTTCGCAGCACGAGCAGCTTGGGACGATCGTCGTTCGAGTCGCGCGCATCGACGAGTGCGCGCTCGAGCGCATCGACGTCTTCGCCGATCTCTCCGAGCCGACGCACCGACCAGCCGTAAGA
>JBEAXP010000001.1:0-4386 GCA_041159745.1 Actinomycetota bacterium
CTCGTCGTACATCGAGAGCGGAGCCATCTGGCTGTATCGCAGATTGCTCGTGAGATACGTGTTGAACACGCCGCGGGCGATGGCTTCCTCGTCGCCGCCGCCGGTGAACACGAACTGGCCCTTCTTCGCCTTGACGATCGCTGTGCCGGTGTCCTGGCACATGGGGAGGACACCGCCGGCGGAGATGGCGGCGTTCTTCAGCAGATCGAGGGCGACGAAACGGTCGTTGTCGCTTGCTTCGGGGTCGTCGAGGATGTTGCGGAGTTGCTGCAGGTGGCCGGGCCGCAGGAAGTGCGCGATGTCGCGCATCGCTTCCTGTGTGATGAGTGTGAGCGCTTCGGGTTCGACGCGCAGGAACGTTCCGGCCGACGTCTCGAACGTGCTGACGCCGTCGGTGGAGACGAGTCGGTACGGAGTGTCGTCGGAGCCGAGCGGGAGGATCTCGGTGAAGGCGAATTCGGCCATGGCGACACGCTAGGTCGCGCCGTGTGCGGGGGCCCGCTCAGAGCGCCGTCTGCAGGAAGAGGAGAGTGGCCGACAAGGCGCACATCACGAGAATCAGCGGGCGCATGACCTTCGGGGACAGGCGATTGCCGAGAAGTGCCGACATCGGAAGGCCGCCGACCACGCCGGGAAGGATGACGGCGGTGAGTGCGAGTTCGTGGCGGCCGATCTCGCCCGAGAGCACGAAACCCACGACGGTGATGGTGGCGCCGATGCTGAAGAAGGCCGCGATCGTCGCGCGCATCGTGCGCGGTTCGCCGTCGCTGTACACGAGTGCCATCGGCGGCCCGCCGATGGAAGTGACCGTGCCCATGAATCCGCTCGCGAATCCGGCGGTTGTCATGGTGGCGGGAGTCGTGGTGATCACCTGGCCGCGTCGCGAGGTGATCATCGAGATGACGACGGCGAGCATCACCGAGGCCGACACCGCGTAGGCGAGAGCGTCACCGTCCATTGCTCGCAGGGCCACGAGGCCGATGAACACTCCGGGGAAGCGGCCGACGATCGCCCAGGTGAATCCTTTGGTGTCGATGTGCCGGCGATCGCGGATGGCGACTCCGAACGTGAGCGGCAGGACGGCGACCATCATCGCGACCGGCACGAACGACGGATCGACCATGGCGAAGATCGGCGACGTGAGCATGCCGAGGCCGAAGCCGAGCGAACCCTGAATGCTCGAACCGATCAACGCCAGCAACGTGCACAGCAGAACCATCGGCAACGACAGTCCGGCGATGTCGATGGTGGCGATCATCGATCCTTCATTCGCTTCGGATCGGCGTTGGCTGGGTCGATTGGCCAGTTGTGCTTGGGGTATCGGCCGGCCATCTCCTTGCGAACCTCGGCCCACGAACCGGCCCAGAAACCGGGCAGATCGGACGTGATCTGAATCGGCCGATCGGCGGGCGAGAGCAGTTGGAGGACGAGTTTCACGCGGCCGCCGCCGATGGACGGGTGATCCTTCGTGCCGAACAGATCTTGCACCCGCACCGGAACGACCGGCGCGGTTCCCTCGGCGACTCCCGACGTGTAGTCGATGCGGATGCGCCGACCCGAGGGGAGTTCGATGTGGGCCGGCGCGAGGTCGTCGAGACGCGCACCTTCCGGCCACGGGAGTTGCGAGCGCAGGAGCATGGCCAGATCGAGTGAGGCGAGTTCGCTCACCGACGTCATGCCGGCGAGGTACGGAGCGAGCCAGTCGCCGACTCTCGCGACGAGTGCCTTGTCGCTCCAGTCGGGCCACGGTTCTCCCACTTCGCGATGCAGGAACGCGACACGACTGCGGAGCTCTTGCGTGGTGGTGCTCCACGGCAGGGCCGACAGCCGAGTGTTCACGACGTGATCGACGAGGGCGGCCACGGCCTTGTCGCCCGGTGCGGGACGGCGGGACTCGTCGGTGAGGCGCATGCGATCGAGTCGGCGAGTGACTCGCTCGACGATGTCGCGACGCTCCTTGTCGAACACGATCGCCGATTCGGTGATCACGTCGGATGCGAGAACGTGTTCGATGGTCGCTTCGTCGACGGCGGCGGCGAGACGGACGCGCGCGTTCTTACGATCACCGTCGAGATCGGCGGTCACCACGAACGACTCGGTGGCCATCGTGTCGGTGGGGCGGCACCAGGCCGCTGAACCGTTGCGCATCTGGAACTGGCCGGGCTGGCGGCGCACGGCGAGACGATCGGGGTAGGCGAGTAGGAGAACCGCGCCGGCTCGGTCGGGTTCGATGTTCGACCACACGAGAGCGGTGTTGGTCCGGCGGGCCAGGTCGTCGGCGCGATCTCGCCATCGAACGATCGCGCGTCGATCGGCGCGGTCGTCGTTCACATCACCGCGGGCGATCTGCAGTCGCAGTGCGATGTCGATCGGAACGTCATCGGGTCGGCCGCGCATGACATCGCGGTCGTCGAGCAGCGCCGCGATGGCGCAGGCGAGTGCGCGATCGTCGCCCGCCGATTCGGCGATCATGTGCGCGAGGCGCGGGTGCACCGGAATGTCGATGAGCCGGCGTCCGCTGTCGGTGAGGCGACCGTCGTGATCGATCGCGCCGAGCATCGCGAGCAGTTCGCGGGCCTGTTGCAACGTGGCCGCCGGAGGTGCGTCGATGAACGACAACTCGTCGAGTGGGGTTCCCCACGCGAGTGTTTCGAGGACGAGTCCGCACAGATCGACTTGCGTGATCTCGGCGGCCAGTTGGGCGCGGCGGGTGCCGTGCTCGAGTTTGCTCCAGCAGCGATAGGCCACGCCCGGGCCGAGTCGTCCGGCGCGGCCGGCGCGTTGATCGGCCGAGGCCCGTGAGGTGGGAATGGTGGTGAGTCGCGTCATGCCGGTGCGCGGGTCGTAGCGCGGTACCCGGGCTTCGCCGGCGTCGACCACCACGCTCACACCGTCGACGGTGAGGCTGGTTTCGGCGATGTCGGTCGACAACACCACGCGACGTCGACCGGCGGGTGACGGCGCGAGGGCGCGGTCCTGATCGGCGAGCGACAGTGCGCCGGCGAGCGGGTACACGTCGACGTGATCGGATGTCGGGGCGAGGTTCGACTCGAGCATTTGCTGAACACGAGTGATCTCGCCGATGCCGGGGAGGAAGACCAGCACGTCACCGTCGCACTCGCGCAGGGCTCGTTGCACGGTCTGGCTCACGGCGTCGTCGAGTCGCTGCTGTTTGCCCGGCGGCGCCCAGCGAATGTCGACGGGAAACTGACGTCCATCACTCGTGATGACGCGCGTGTCGGGGCCGAGCAGCCGTGCGAACTTGTCGGCGTCGGCGGTGGCCGACATCGCGAGCAGTTTCAGATCGGGTCGAATGTTGCGTTGCGCGTCGAGGACGAGCGCGAGTCCGAGATCGGTGGGCAGATTGCGCTCGTGCACTTCGTCGAAGATCACGAGTCCGACGCCGGGCAGTTCGGGATCGGATTGGAGTCGACGCGTGAGGATGCCCTCGGTGACGACCTGGATGCGCGTGTTCTTTCCGATGCGTCGTTCGTCGCGCGTTTGGTAGCCGACGATTCCTCCGGGTTCGTCACCGACGAGTGCCGAGAGACGGCGGGCGGCGGCGCGCGCGGCGAGTCGTCGCGGCTCGAGCATCACGATCGTGCGACCGTCGAGCCAAGTTTCGTCGAGGAGTCGGAGCGGAACGAGCGTTGTTTTGCCAGCACCGGGTGGGGCGACGAGAACCGCAGCAGATTGCGCGGTCAGTGCGTCGCGCAGTTCGGCGACGATTGCTTCGACGGGAAGATCGGTCGGCGGAAGCGAGACGATGGCAGGGCGATGATCGGGTCGGGCGGCCGAATCAGACTGCCGGGGTGCCGTGGAACGAGACCGGATCGCCCGGTGCCGGAATGGCCGGGACCGACCACGAGGTCACGTGGGCGATCTTCTTGGCGACGTTGCGCCAGGCCAAGGCGTCCCAACCTTCGGCGGCCGCGGGCACGGTGCCGTCGGACTGGAGGAAGACGAACGCGGGCAACGAGGTGAGGCCGAGGCCCTTGACGACCGAGCGATCGGGGTCGGCGAACACCAAGAACTCCTTGGCGAGCGGTCCGAGGAAGGCCTGCGCATCGTCGTCGGACGCGGTGACGATGAAGTTCACGCGGACGGCGGCACCGGCGAATCCGCGCAGGATTCGGGCGGCCGTCTCGAGGATCCACGAGCTCTCGTTGGTGTAGGGGTCGAGGACGACCGAGGCCATGTGGAAGGTGGTGAGCCACTCGGCGAGGGGTCGCGGCTCGGCGCCGAGGGGATCGAGGGAGAGGGTGGGAGAGGGGGTCGACACCACGTGGGAAACGGTAGCGCAGCGCGGTTTCCCGAACCCCCTCCTTCCCCCCGCCGATTGGGCGCGAAATCATGCCACTTCTGACACGTCTGACGCCCATGAAG
>JBEAXP010000054.1:0-13874 GCA_041159745.1 Actinomycetota bacterium
GTCGCCACCAACACGCATTTCCTCCTGCCGCTGATCTGCGGTGTGAACGTGATGGAAGCCGGATCGGTCGCCATTCAGATGACGATCTTCAAGGCCTCGGGCCGCAAGCGCCGTTTCTTCCGCATGACCCCGATCCATCACCACTTCGAACTGATCGGCTGGCCCGAGACCACGGTCATCATTCGCTTCTGGATCATCGGCGGTATCTGCGTCGCCGCCGCGCTGGCGATGTTCATCGGAGACTTCACCCGCATCACCGACTCGGGGTTCCTTCCGTGAGTGAACGCGCTTTGGTGTACGGGGTCGCGGTGGCCGGGTTGGCAACCGTCCGCGCTCTCGTCGATCGCAACATCGACGTCGTTGCCATCGACGATCAGCCGACCCCCGCCAAGTCGACCGCGCTCGCCAACTTGGGGCTCGATCTCCTGTCCACTCCCAACGACACCGAACTCGCCGCCCTGATCGGCTCCTGTGACATCGTCGTGCCGGCCCCCGGTGTTCCCGAGGGGCACCGTGTGGTGCGCGCGGCACACGAAGCCGGGCGTCGTGTCGCCACCGAACTCGATCTCGCCTACGACTGGGAGTCGACTCGCGTCGGAGGTCCGCGTCCGATCGTGGCGGTGACCGGTACCGACGGCAAGACCACCACGACGCTCCTCGCCGCGGCGATGATCCAGTCGGCCGGTCGCGCGACCGTGGCGTGTGGCAACACCGAAGTCCCGATGGTCGAGGCCCTGGCGATGGATGTCGATTGCTTCGTGGTCGAGGCGACCAGCTTCCGATTGGCGTTCACGACGACCTTCCGCGCCGACGCCGCGGCCTGGCTGAACCTGGCGCCCGATCACCTCGATTGGCACGAGTCGATGAAGACGTACGAGTTGGCCAAGGCCCGCCTGTGGGCGCACGTTCGTCCGTCGGACACCGCCATCGGATGGGTCGACGACCCGATCGTGATGCGGCACCTTGGTCGTGCGGCGTGCCGGCGCGTCACGTTCGGCCTCGATCAGGCCGATTACAAGCTCGTCGACGGCGAACTCACGGGCCCCGACGGAGTGATCGGCAACATCTCGTCGATGCGTCGCGCGCTGCCGCACGACGTTACCAATGCGCTCTGTGCGTCGGCGCTCGTGATCGAAAGTGGACTCGCCGACATGCGGTCGATCGGAGCCGCCCTTGGCGACTTCGAGGCTCCGCACCACCGCATCGAGTTCGTCGGACTGCACGACGACATCTCGTGGTACGACGACTCGAAGGCCACCACGCCCCACGCGGTGCGCACCGCACTGCGCGGATTCAGCAACGTGGTCCTGATCGCGGGCGGCCGCAACAAGGGTCTCGACCTCTCGCCCATCGCCGACGAGAGCGAGCGAATCCGCGCGGTCGTGGCGATCGGCGACGCCGCCGACGAGGTCGCTGCGGTGTTCGCCGGTCTGCGTCCGGTGGAACACGCCTCGTCGATGGCCGAAGCCGTCGGGGTCGCGCGGCGGCTGGCCCGGTCGGGTGACACCGTGCTCCTGTCCCCGGGTTGCACGAGTTTCGACTGGTACGACGGGTACGCCCGGCGTGGTGAGGATTTCTCGCGCTGCGTGCGCGACCTGATGGGAGTGAGCCGATGACCGTCGCGATTCAGACCCGCCGCCGGGCCGGCAACGGGCGGTCGCCCATCGCCGAGCGTCGACGCCGAGCACTCGAGCAGGCCCGCGGGTCGCGCAATAAGCCGACTCGCCGCTCGCGGTACGTCGAGCGCGTCAGCAAGGACCCGAAGCCCCTCGGTTTCTACGTGATCGCCGTCGTCACGCTCACGCTGGTTCTCTTCGGCCTCGTGATGGTTCTCTCATCGTCGTCGATCGTGTCGTTCCACCGCGGGCGCTCGCCGTGGTTCTACTTCTCGAAGCAGGCGATCTACGCGGGTGTCGGTGCCGGTGCACTGTTCATGGCGTACCGCATGCCGCTCGACAAGTTGCGCCTGATCGCCCGAACTCTTCCGATCTTCGGCTTGGGTTTCATGTGGATGTCGTTCTTCCCGGGCATCGGAACCTCGGTCAACGGAGCGCGCGCGTGGGTTCACATCGGCGACTTCAACATCCAGCCGGCTGAGTTCATGAAGTTGATCCTCGTCGTCTACGGGGCCGATCTCTTGGCCCGCCGCGAGAAGAGCATTCACGATTTCACCCAGGCCCTGCGTCCGTATCTCACGGTCGTGGCTCTGGCGGCCGGAACGGCGATCGTCCAGAGCGACATCGGCTCGTGCGTCGTGCTGTCGCTCATCGGAGTGAGCATGTTGTTCCTGGCCGGAGCTCCTCTCAAGCCGATGTTCCTGGCCGCCCTCGGGGCCGGTTGCCTCGGTGCGCTCTACGTCGTGCAGGATCCCGACAAGTTGTCTCGCATCACGTCGTTCCTCGACATTCACGGAACGCGCGAGAGCGACGGCTACCAGGTGTACCAAGCGCTCATCAGCCTCTCCAACGGCGGACTCACCGGAACCGGAATCGGTGCCGGTACCGGCAAGTGGGGATACGTTCCCATCGCCCACAGCGACTTCATCTTCTCGATCGTCGGCGAGGAGATGGGACTGCTCGGAGTGCTCGGCTTGATGACGCTCTTCGCGTTCCTCATCTACTTCGCGTTCCAGGTGGCGCTGTCGTGCCGGCACCGTTTCGGCTTCCTGGTCGCGGCCGGCATCGGCTGCTGGATGGTGGTGCAGGTCTCCATCAACATCGGAGGTGTGATAGGCATCATGCCCGTGACGGGACTCACGCTTCCGTTCATCTCCTTCGGTGGAAGTTCGCTCATCGCATCGATGGCCGCCGCCGGACTTCTGATGAACGTCGCCCGTCGTCCGCGATGACCGTTCACGCCGTCGTCACCGGCGGCGGCACATCCGGGCACGTTCTGCCCGCGCTGGCCGTGATCGAGGCCCTCGTCGATCGTGGTCATTCGATCGAGACGCTGCGCTACTTCGGGGCCCAGCGTGGGGTCGAGACACGTCTCGTTCCACCCACCGGGGTGCCGCACACGTTCTTCGACGTGGTGGGTTTGCAACGCTCGTTCGATCGGCTGTCGGACAACTTCGGCTTCGTTCCGCGTCTGCTGGCCGCGCGTCGTCGGGCCATCGCGATGTTCAAGGCCGACCGACCGCGCGTGGTGGTGAGCGTGGGCGGTTACGCCAGCCTGCCCGCGGTTCTGGCCGCTCGTCGCCTGCGCATCCCGATCGTCGTCGTGAGTTACGACCGACGTCCTGGACGGTCGAGCGAAATCACGGCACGTTGGGCGGCGGCCTGCGCGGTGGCGTTTCCCGATTCGCCATTGCCGAGGGCTCGCCACACCGGGGCGCCCGTTCGTCGTGAGATTCGCCGTCTGGATCGCACCATCGATCGCCGGGCGGCGCGCCAGCGTCTCGGAGTCGGGCCCGAGAGATTCCTCGTGGTCGCGGTGGGCGGATCGCTCGGTTCGGCCGGGTTGAACTCCGCGGTCGAGAAGTTGGTGCGAGAATCTTCGTCCGATTCCACTCTCGCCGTACGCCATGTCGTCGGCGATCGTTTTCTCGCCGACGTGACTCAACGCATGAACGACATCATCACCTCGAGCGGCGGCGTCCGTTACGACGTCATCGGCTACGACGACGCCATCCGCGACGTGTACGCGGGTTGCGACCTCTTCGTGGGTCGTGGGGGAGCGGGAACCATCGCCGAAGTGGCGAGTGTGGGTGTGCCTTCGATTCTCGTCCCGTGGTCGGGAGCCGCCGACGATCATCAGACCGGCAACGTTCGCTGGTTGGCCGATCAGGGTGCGGCCGTGATGCTGTCCGATGACGACGTGGTCGAGTCGTTGGTCGATGTCGTCCGCTCGCTGCGCATCGACGACTCGCGTCGCGAGCAGTTGGCGACACGGGCTCATGCCCTCGGTGACCTCAACCGTCGGGGGGCGATCGCCGAGTTGATCGACGAGGTCGCTCAGCGTGGTTGAACTCGACCTGTCGACGACTCGTCGCATTCACGTGGTCGGGGTCGGCGGTCCGGGTATGAGCGCTCTCGCCATCGTCCTGGCCCAGATGGGCCATCGTGTGTCGGGGAGCGACGTTCGGGAGACCGCGGTGCTCGCCAACGTTCGCGCCGCGGGGGTGTCGGTGGCCATCGGGCACGATCCCGCCGTGGTGACGGGCTGCGATGCGGTCACGTATTCGACCGCGGTACCTCTCGACAACGTCGAGTTGCGAGCGGCCGGTGAACTCGGAATCCGCCTCATGCACCGGTCCGCGATGCTGGCCGCGATCTGTGCCCGAGCCGAGGCTCTCGGTGTGGCCGGCACTCACGGCAAGACGACCACGTCGTCGCTGTTGCGGGCCGCGATGGCGTCGCTCGAACCGAGCTTCGTGATCGGTGGCGACGTCGTCGACCTCGGGACGGGAGCCGCCTGGACCGGTGGACGACACATGGTGGTCGAGGCCGACGAGAGCGACGGTACGTATCGCACGCTTTCGCTGCGCGGGGCGATCGTCACCAACATCGACGTCGATCACCTCGATCACTTCGGAACCTTCGACGACCTCCGACGCGACTTCGCGGCCTTCATGGCGGGGGTCGACGGACCGGTCGTGGTGGGGTGGGACGACGACTCCGCGCGCGAGGCGGCCCTCGAGGCCAACCCTCGTGGTCTCGTCACGTACGGCTCCGATGCGAGTTGCGCGGTTCGTTGGAGCGACGTGGATGCCGTGGGTGACGCGATGAGTTTCACGGTGCACGGAGCCTTCGGCCGACGGACGTTACGACTGCCGCTGCGCGGAATTCACAACGTGGCCAACGCCTGTGGTGCGCTGGCACTGGCCACCGAGATCGGTGTCGACATCGACGACGCGATTCGGGGCGTCGAATCGTTCGGTGGGGTGGGTCGGCGATTCGATGTGGTGGGCCGAGCCGATGGTGCGACGTTCGTCGACGACTACGCGCATCTGCCGCGCGAGATCGCCGCGGTCCTGGCCGCGGCACGAGCGGGTGGAGAGTGGAAGCGCATCGTGGCCGTCTTCCAACCCAATCGCTACAACCGCATGGCGACGATGGCCCCCGAGTACGCCGACGCGTTCGTCGACGCCGACCTCGTCGTGCTCACCGACATCTATTCCTCGGGAACCGCGCCCATCCCCGGTGTCACCGGACACCTCGTGGTGGATGCGGTGCGAGGACGTCACCCAGGCGCGCGAGTGGAATGGGTCGCCGATCGAGCCGATCTGGCGCGGGCGGTGTCGCTTCTCGTCGAGCCGGGCGACGTGTGCATCTCGATGGGGTGCGGTGACATCGAGTTCCTGCCGCGGGAGATTCTCGGGGTGCGCGGTGCGCTCTGAGGTCCGTGCCGAGTTGGCCCGACGTCTGGGTGATCGGGTTCGTTTCGATGTTCCGATCGGTCCGCTCACCACCTATCGCGTGGGCGGATCGGCGTCGGCGATGGTGACGATCGAATCGGTCGACGACCTCGGTCGCGTGGCCACTGCGTGCTCCGAACTCGGCGTGGCGACACTCGTGATCGGTCGTGGGAGCAACATGCTCGTGGCCGACGAAGGCTTCGAGGGACTGGCTCTGCAGCTCGGTGATTTCGCGGCGTTCGTCGAATTGCCCGAGCCCGGCGATTCGACTCCGATCGTGCGCGCGGGGGCGGCCACCAGCTTGCCGGTTCTGGCGCGGCGCACGGCCGGGTCGGGTTGGCGTGGACTCGAATGGGCGGTCGGTGTGCCCGGATCGGTCGGCGGCGCGGTGCGTATGAACGCCGGAGGCCATGGTTCCGACATGGCGGCTTCGCTGGTCGACGCTCGTGTGGTCGACCTCACCACCGGTGTCGCTCGGACTCGGACGTGCGACGAACTCGGACTGCGCTTTCGCGGATCCGATCTGGATGACCGGTGCGTCGTGACGGAAGTGCGCCTGCGGGTCGTGTCGGGTGACGCGGTCGAAGCGCAGAACGTGATCGACGACATCGTCAAGTGGCGGCGCGAGAACCAGCCGGGCGGTCAGAATGCCGGTTCGGTGTTCGTGAATCCGATTCCTGGTGTCGTGGCGGCCGGTGAGCTGATCGATCGAGCCGGTCTGCGGGGTTTTCGGATCGGAACGGCCGAAGTGTCGGCCAAGCACGCCAACTTCATCCAGGCCGACGAGGGTGGTCGGGCGGCCGATGTGATGGCGGTGATGCGCCATGTTCACGAGCGGGTCCTGGCCGAGTCGGGTCACGATCTGCGCTCCGAAGTTCGGTTGGTCGGATTCGCATGACGAGTTTCGACGACGTCGACCCCGATGTGGAAGCCGAGCTCGCCTCGGCTTTCACTGATGACGAGTTTGACGGTGATGACGGTGATGACGGAGCGGACGACGGGTCCACCCACACGAGGACTCGTGAACCACGGCGTCGTGTGCCGCGTCCCGACCTGATCGGGTGGGCCAAACGCTCGGGTCGCCCCACGAAAAAGTCCGCGAAGAAATCGACGAAGAAACCGACGGAGAAATCGAGCGGCAAGGCGAAGACGCCTACTGCGACGACTGGCAAGTCGAGCGGGCGATCGTCGGGTCCGGCGAAGAAGAAGGTCGGTGGCAAGACCCGTTTCGTGATCTCCGACGACGATCGCAACGCTTCCGACCGTGGCACCCAGGCCGCTCCCATCGGACGGTCGCGGTTCCGCGAGCGTCGTATCGCCGTGCGGCGCGCGGCTGGTCGTCGCCGTCTGCGGTGGGTCGTCGTGGCGGGGACCGCCGTCGCCATCGCACTCGTCGTCTTGTTGTTGCTGGCCAGTCCGATCCTGTCGATCCGTCAGGTGGACGTCGAAGGTGTGGTGTACGCCGACCCCGAACGAGTCGGCGAAGTCGTCGCGTCGCTCAAGGGCGATCCGATCCTCACCGCCGACTTGTCGGGCGCCGAGTCCGATCTCGAGGCCATTCCCTGGATCAAGGCGGCTCGAGTGTCGATGCACCTTCCGTCGCGGGTCAGGATCCAGATCGCCGAACGCACACCGATGGCGTTCTTTCGGGCCGTCGACGGTTTCAACCGGGTGATCGACATCGATGGTCGGGTTCTCGACGTCATCGAAGGCGACCCGGTCGACTACCCGCCGATTCGGGGGACCGGGCCCAACCTGACCCCGGGCGACCTCGTCGGCCAGCCCTTCCTGGGAGCGGTGCAGTTGCTCAACGCCCTGCCTCGTGACCTGCGCCTGCGGGTGATCGCGGCCGCCGCGAGCCCCGAGGGCGAGTTGTCGCTCGAGTTGACCGACGGCGTCACGGTGCTGTTCGGCCGACCCGAGGGATTCCAGGACAAATTGGTCGGCGTGGTCAACGAGATCAAGCGCCAGGGGTCGCGGTCCTACTCGGTGATCGACGTCTCGACCGGGGAGCCGAGCGTCCGCTGACGTCCGGGTATCCCACCACCCATGCCCCTGAACTGCGAGAATGTGCCCCAACTCTGAATCGGAGGAGTCGATGGCCGGGAGCCGCAACAACTACATCTGCCAGATCAAGGTGGTCGGCGTGGGCGGAGGCGGGGTCAACGCCGTCAACCGCATGATCGAGCGCAACCTCCGGGGCGTCGAGTTCATCGCCATCAACACCGACATCCAGGCGTTGATGACGAGTGACGCCGAGCTCAAGCTCGACATCGGTCGTGAACTCACCCGCGGTCTCGGTGCCGGAAGCGACCCCGAGGTGGGCCGTCAGGCCGCCGAGGCGCATCGCGACGAAATCGAGGACGCGCTCAAGGGATCCGACATGGTGTTCATCGCCGCCGGCGAGGGTGGCGGAACCGGAACCGGGGCCGCTCCGATCGTGGCCGAGATCGCCAAGAGCGTCGGAGCGCTGACCATCGGCATCGTGACGCGTCCGTTCTCGTTCGAAGGTCGTCGTCGCGCCGTGCAGGCCGATTCCGGCATCGCCAAGCTCAAGGAGAAGGTCGACACCCTGATCGTCGTCCCGAACGACCGGCTGTTGTCGGTGGTCGATTCGCGCGACACCGTCATCGAAGCCTTCAGCAAGGCCGACGAAGTTCTGTACAGCGGTGTGTCCGGTATCTCCGAACTCATCACCAATCCGGGTCTCATCAACACCGACTTCGCCGACGTGAAGATGACCCTGCAGAACGCCGGCTCGGCTCTCATGGGCATCGGCACCGCAAGCGGCGACAGCCGGGCCCGCGACGCCGCACTCAAGGCGCTGTCGAGCAACCTGCTCGAGGCCTCCATCGAAGGTGCGCGCGGCGTGCTGCTGAACGTCACGGGTCCGTCCACGATGACGCTCATGGAGATGAACGAAGCGGCCGAGATCATTCACGGCATCGCTCATCAGGACGCCAACATCATCTTCGGTACCGTCATCAACGACGAGATGGGCGATGAAGTGAAGGTCACCGTCATCGCGGCCGGCTTCGATCGCTGGGACGGTGCGCCGCAGGTGAAGCCCACGGCGCGTCCCTCGGGGCGTTCGGCTCCCAAGGACGCTCGTCCCTCGGCGCCTTCGAAGGACATCTTCGCGTCCGATCCGTTGTCGTTCGGCGACGGTGACGGCGACGACGATTTCGACGTTCCGTCGTTCTTGAAGTAACCACCGTGGCCGCTCTGGTGGCCTGGCCCAGTCGACCCGAGGTCACGTTCGTGGTCGGTACACGTCGCGACGGCGATGCTCGGCTCGATCGACCCGAGTGGGGTCGTGTCACGTCGGCGATCCACCCCGGCCGCTGGACCCTTCTCACCGAAGAGCACGGTGTCACGGTGCGTGTCGTGGCCGCCGCCGGCGAGCACTGCGGTCGCGACGGCGATGCGATCGTGACCGCCTCGACCGCTGCACCGATCGGCGTGTGGGTCGGGGACTGTGCCCCCATCGGACTGGTGGGGGAGCGGTCGATCGCGGTCGTCCACGGCGGTTGGCGCGGACTCCAAGGTGGTGTGTTGGAAGCCGCGGCCGAAGCCATGGCCTCATCGGGCGAGTCCGTCGTCGGTGCGATCATCGGACCACATATCCGTTCGTGCTGCTACGAATTCGGGCCGGGCGATCTCGATCGTCTCGTCACTCGTTTCGGCGAATCGGTGCGCGGGGTCACGAGCGACTCGCGGCCGGCCTTCGACGTGAACGCCGCGGTCCGCCGAGTGCTCGATCGGTTGGGGGTCGCCTCGATCGTCGACGTCGGCTGGTGCACGGGCTGCCGCAGCGATGCCTTCTACTCGCACCGAGTGCGCGGGGAGAGCGAGCGTCACTTGTTCGGTGCCTGGATCGCGGAGTCGGCGGCATGAACGAACTCGTCGCCCAACGGCTCGACCGGATCGACGCCCGCATTCGTGAGCGGACCGATCGTCGTGTGACGGTGATCGCGGTCACCAAGGCGTTCGGCGTCGAAGCGCTTCGGGCCGCGGTGGCGGCCGGCTGCCGCGACATCGGCGAGAACTACGCCCAGGAACTGGTCGACAAGATGCGCGAGTACGGCGACCACGACCGTCCCACTGTCCACTTCATCGGTCGACTGCAGTCGAACAAGGTGAAGATGCTGGCCCCGGTGGTCGACGTGTGGCAGTCGGTCGATCGCGAGTCCTTGGTCGACGAGATCGCCCGGAGGGCTCCGGGTGCGCGCATCTTCGTGCAGGTGAACGCCACGGGTGAGGCCGACAAGGGCGGTTGCGACCCGGGACTCGTTCCCGAACTCGTGGAGACCGCACGGGCGCGCGGGTTGCGGGTGGAGGGTTTGATGGTGGTCGGGCCCACCGACGGAGACCCGCAACGAACCGCCACCGCGTTCACCAAGGTGGCGGCGCTGGCACGCGAAGTGGGCGTGAGCGAACTGTCGATGGGAATGTCGGACGATCTCGATCTGGCGCTCGACGCCGGTTCGACGATGGTGCGCATCGGGTCGGCGATCTTCGGGGGGCGTCCACCCACGCGGTGAACCCCTGGAGTACGATTCGGCCACCATGTCGATTTTCCGGCGAGCGATGGATTATCTCGGACTCGGCGAGGACGACGCGTACGACGACTACGACGAGCCGCAGGCCGCCGACCGCACGACGTACGACGAGCCCTCCCGTCCCGTGGCGCGTCAGGTCACACCGCGCGACACCGAACCGGTTCCGGCCCGGCGTCCCGCGGTCGACGACTCTTCCATTCAGCCCCGTCCGATCTCGGGTCGTCAGACGTCGAGCGTGCGCACGATCGGCACTCCGGGTGCTCCGGGCGAGCCCTACACCGTGAAGGCCATTCGCTTCAACGACATCCAGGAAGTGGCCAACCGTTACCGCGACGGCCACCCCGTGATCCTCAACACCGAGGGCTGCGACGCCGAAGTGGCCCGTCGCATGGTCGACTTCTCGAGCGGTTTGGCCTACGGACTCCACGGCAAGATCGAAAAGGTGGCCAAGGGCGTGTACCTCTTGAAGCCGGCCACTCGGTCGACCCCCGACGTCTACTGAGTCGCGCCCATGTCCGGACTCATCGCAACGATCATCTTCGTGTTCCAGATCGCGCTCATCGTGCGGGTCGTTCTGTCGTGGTTCCCGAGCGGCGGTCCGCGTCCGGTGAGTGAGATCGTCTACCGCGTCACCGAACCGGTGCTCGGCCCCATTCGTCGGGCGCTTCCGTCGTTCGGCGGACTCGATCTCTCGCCGCTGATCGTGATCCTGGTGCTGAACGTCATCCTTCAGGTGCTCTGAGCGCCGGCGCTCGTAACCTGGGCCCGCTCATGTCTGGCCATCAGTACCCGGCGGTCGAACCGCAACCTTCGTTTCCGGCGATCGAGACGTCGGTGCTCGCCCGTTGGCAGGCGCAGCAGGCCTTCGAGGCGTCGGTCGCGGCTCGTCCGGCCGGTCCGAACGGCGACAACGAGTTCGTCTTCTACGACGGTCCGCCTTTCGCCAACGGACTGCCGCACTACGGGCATCTCCTCACTGGTTTCGTGAAGGATGCGGTCCCGCGGTACCAGACCATGCGCGGACGCCGGGTCGAGCGCCGATTCGGCTGGGACTGCCACGGCTTGCCGGCCGAGGTCGAGGCCGAGAAGCAGCTCGGGATCTCCGGCCACCCCGAAGTCACCGAGTACGGCATCGAGAAGTTCAACGACTTCTGTCGTTCGAGTGTGCTGAGGTACACCAACGAGTGGGAGCGCTACGTCACTCGTCAGGCTCGTTGGGTCGACTTCGACAACGACTACAAGACGCTCGACCTCTCGTACATGGAGAGCGTCATGTGGGCGTTCAAGACCCTCTGGGACAAGGGCCTGGTGTACGAGGGCAACCGCGTGCTGGCTTACTGCTGGCGTTGCGAGACTCCGCTCAGCAACACCGAGACGCGTATGGACGACGTCTATCGCGATCGTCAGGATCCGGCGCTCACCGTCGCGTTTCGTCTCGATGGTGGCGACGAAATTCTCGCCTGGACCACAACGCCGTGGACTCTTCCGTCCAACCTCGCGTTGGCCGTGGCGCCCGATGTCGAGTACTCGGTGGTGGCTCACGAAGGACGTCGAGTGATCGTGGCCTCGGCTCGGCTGGCGGCCTACGAGCGCGAGATCGGCAATGACGTGGTGGCCACTCTGCGCGGTTCCGACCTGGTCGGTCGCCGTTATCGCCCGCTGTTCCCGTATTTCGCCGACACCGAGAACGCATTCCAGGTTCTGGGCGCCGACTTCGTCACCACCGAGGACGGAACCGGAGTCGTGCACATGGCTCCCGGCTTCGGCGAAGACGACCAGATCGCGTGTCAGGCCGCCGGCATTCCGGTGGTGTGCCCGATGGACAGCCATGGTTGTTACACGGCCGAAGTCACCGAATGGGTCGGCCAGCATGTGTTCGAGGCCAATCCCTCGATCATCAAGCACCTGAAGGCGGCCGGTGTCGTGATTCGTCACGACTCGTACGATCACCCGTATCCGCACTGCTGGCGCTGCAACGAGCCGCTCGTGTACCGGGCGATCTCGTCGTGGTTCGTCGAAGTGACCCGCATCAAGGACCGCATGGTCGAGCTCAATCAGCGCATTCGCTGGGTGCCCGAGCACATCAAGGAAGGTTCGTTCGGCAAGTGGCTGGCCAATGCCCGCGACTGGTCGATCAGCCGTAACCGCTTCTGGGGTTCACCCATTCCGGTCTGGAAGAGCGACGACCCGGAGCATCCCCGCATCGACGTCTACGGCAGTCTGGCCGAACTCGAACGCGACTTCGGAACGATCGTCACCGATCTGCACCGCCCGGCGGTCGACGACCTCGTGCGGCCGAACCCCGACGACCCCACCGGCCGTTCGATGATGCGTCGGGTTCCGGAGGTTCTCGACTGTTGGTTCGAGAGCGGTTCGATGCCCTTCGCGCAGGTGCACTACCCGTTCGAGAATCGCGAGTGGTTCGAGAACCACTATCCGGGTGACTTCATCGTCGAGTACATCGGCCAGACGCGGGGCTGGTTCTACACGCTCCACGTCCTGGCCACCGCGCTCTTCGATCGTCCGGCCTTCTCCACGTGCGTGAGTCACGGCATCGTGCTCGGCAACGACGGTCAGAAGATGTCGAAGAGCCTGCGCAACTATCCCGATCCGATGGCGGTGTTCGACGAATACGGAGCCGACGCCATGCGTTGGTACTTGCTGTCGTCGGCCATTCTGCGCGGTGCCGACTTCTCGGTGACCGAAGCGGGTATCCGCGAGACCGTGCGCCAGGTTCTGCTGCCCCTGTGGAATTCCTGGTACTTCTTGTCGTTGTACGCCAACGCCGAGGGCAAGACGGGTTCGCTGCGAACCGACTCCTCGCACGTGCTCGATCGCTACATCCTGGCCAAGACCGCCGATCTGGTCGATGCGGCGACGCGAGACTTCGACGCGTACGACCTCTTCTCGGCCTGCGCCAACGTGCGCGACTTCCTCGATGTGCTCACCAATTGGTACATCCGCCGTTCGCGCGACCGCTTCTGGGCCGGCGACACCGATGCGATCGACACGTTGCACACGGTGCTCGAAACCGTGTGCCGGGTCGCCGCACCACTGCTTCCCTTGGTCGCCGACGAGGTGTACGCCGGACTCACCGGAGGAGGCTCGGTTCACCTCGCCGACTGGCCCGCCGACGCGTCGTTGCCGTCCGATCGCTCGTTGGTGGACGCCATGGACCGCGTGCGCGACGTGTGCTCGGCCACTCTGTCGGTGCGCAAGGCTCACGGACGACGAGTGCGGCTTCCGCTGCGCTCGCTCACGGTGTCGTTCGCCGGCGCCGAGGCACTTCGTCCCTACGTAGACATCATCGCCGACGAGGTCAACGTCAAGTCGGTGGTGTTGAGTACCGAAGCGGCCAGCGACGCCTCGTACGTTCTGCAGCCGATTCCGGCCGCACTCGGCCCCCGTCTGGGTCCGCGCACACAAGAAGTCATTCGCGCGGTGAAGTCCGGCAACTGGAAGAAGGACGGCGATCGGGTGATCGCCGGTGACATCGAGTTGTTCGAAGGCGAGTACACGCTCAAGTTGGCGGCGGCCGAAGGATCGGCCAGCACCACGTTGGCGGGTGGCGACGGAACGATCTCGCTCGACACCGAAGTCACTCCCGAACTGGCCGCGGAAGGAACCGCCCGTGACCTCATCCGTCTGGTGCAGCAGGCCCGGCGTGACGCCGGTCTCGATGTCTCGGACCGCATCGCCGTGACGTTGGGTGTTCCCGAGTCGGTTCGGCGTCAGATCCAACCGCACCTCGACATGGTCGCCGCCGAAACATTGGCCGATTCGGTGAGTTTCGGTGTGGGTGAGCCCAATGCGTCGCTCGACGACGACCACGTCCACATCGGGGTCACACGCACGAGGTAGCCTGCGCACGCCATGGCCACCCCCACGAAGAAGAAGCCAGCCCCCAAGAAGCCCGCTCCCAAGAAGGCCGTGCCCAAGAAGGCGGCACCCAAGAA
>JBEAXP010000189.1:0-5148 GCA_041159745.1 Actinomycetota bacterium
ACGACCCGGGTGCGATCTGGCCCGAGAAAGTCACCGCCGCCGACGTGGTGCACGACGGCGCCGAGGTCGTGCTCGTCGGTCACCGCAGCACTCAGTGGTACAGCGGTGCCAACAACAAGCCGCCCACGCTCGTTCCCGGCCCGCGCGCCGCGGCTCGGTCGCGCGTTCACGAGATCATCGATGGTCATCGGGTCGGCCAGGAAGTCGGATTCGACGAGATCGTGGCGCTGTTCGCGGCCCGCGGACCCGAAGTCGCGACCATCGCCGAATACGCCAACGAGTTGCGGATCCGCGCCGTCGGCGACGCGGTGACCTGGGTGCACAACCGCAACATCAACTACACCAACGTCTGCACGTTCAAGTGCAAGTTCTGCGGATTCTCGAAGGGGCCGCTGTCGTTGAATCTCCGCGGCACTCCCTATCTGCTGACTCTCGACGACATCGCCCGGCGGGCCGAAGAGGCCTGGAACGTGGGGGCGAGCGAGGTCACCCTGCAGGGCGGAATCCATCCCGACTTCGACGGCGACTACTACTTGCACGTCACCCAGGCCGTGAAGGACGCGGTTCCGGAGATGCACGTGCACGGCTTCACGGCCCTCGAGATCACCGAAGGCGCTCGTCGCAACGGCGAAGACCTCGAGACCTACCTGCGCAAGATGAAGGCCGCCGGACTCGCTTCGCTGCCGGGCACGGCGGCCGAAATTCTCGACACTCGCGCGCGCAAGATTCTGTGCCCCGACAAGGTCGACGCCGACGAATGGATCGAATGCCACCGGGTGGCGCACCGAGTGGGTTTGCATTCCAACATCACGATCATGTTCGGCTCGGTGGAAGATCCGCAGAGCTGGGCCGAGCACATGATCCGCACGCGCGACCTCCAGAAAGAGACCGGTGGATTCACCGAATTCATCCCGCTCCCCTTCGTGCACATGGCGTCACCGATCTATCTGCAGAAGAAGTCCCGCCGCGGCCCCACGTTCCGCGAGACGGTTCTCATGCACGCGATCGGCCGGATCGTCTACGACGGCCTCATCGACAACGTTCAGGTGAGCTGGGTCAAGATCGGTGTCGACGGAGCCCGTCAGTTGCTCCAGGCCGGATGCAACGACATGGGCGGAACGCTCATGGACGAGAACATCTCGCGGGCCGCCGGCGCCAACCACGGCCAGAAGATGACCGAGGACGGTTTCCGTGCGGTCACCGCACCTCTCGGACGAACCCTGGTGCAGCGCAATACGGCCTACCGGCACCTGCATCCGGTCGCCGGCAACTGAGCCGATCAACCGAGCCGGGCAACCGAGCCGGGGCGTTCAGCTCAACGCGTTACGCGCGGCGGCGATGTCGCGGTCGAGCTGAGTGCGCAACGCGTCGATGCCGTCGAACTTCTGCTCGCCCCGAAGCCGGGCGACGAAGCGCAAACGGGCGCTCTCGCCGTAGAGGTCGAGGGGCTGATGCTCGACAGGTCCGTTGTCGATCACGTGGGCCTCGATGAGCGAGATCGGCTGATTCTCGTAGAACGTTGGTCGACGGCCGATGTTGACCGCGGCCGGATACACGGCACCGGCTCGCGGCCCCGAATCACGTTCGTACCATGCGGCGTAGACGCCGTCACCGGGAATGCACATCGCCGACGGCACCTCCACGTTGGCGGTCGGAAAGCCGATCGTGCGGCCGCGCTTGTCGCCGTCGGCCACGACTCCGCGCAGTTCGTACGGTCGACCGAGCCACTCGTTGGCCCGCGCGACGTCACCTTCGGTGATCGCTCGTCGAATGGCCGTCGACGAGATGACGGTCGTCCCCGAAGCGTTGCCCGCGGTGATCAATTCATGCGGCACCACGTCGAAGTCGTGCTCGGCACCGAGCGCGCGGAGCAGCGACACGTTGCCGGCGCGTCCGCGACCGAAGTGGAAGTCCTCGCCCACCACCACACCCGACACGGCGAGGCTGTCGACGAGGACGCGGCGCACGAAGTCCTCGGGTGATTCGGCGGCCTGCGCCTCATCGAACCGAACGAGGGCGACCGGCGTCGACGCGGTCGCGGCCAGGAGTTCGAGTTTCTGATGCTGATCGGTGAGCAGACGCGGAGCCGACTCGGGGCGAACCAGGCTGGCCGGGTGGCGGTCGAAGGTGACGATCACGCTCTGGGCCGAACGCTCACGGGCCACCGATTTCACGTGGTCGATCACCGTGCGATGTCCGAGATGCAGACCGTCGTAGGCGCCGATCGTGACGATGCTGCGCCGGCCGGGCCACACCCGATGGGCGAAGTCGTCGACGATCAGCACGTCGAGGAAGGCTAGTTGCGGTTTCCGCTTTCGGGTCCGGCCAGAAGACCGTGCACCAGGAGACAGCGCACCAGGAGTCAGTGCACCAGAAGTCCGCGCACGAGGAAATCAGCCGCTTCCCGCGCGTGCGCATCGGGGTCGAGACGTCCGCTGCGGGCGTCGAACTGGGTCGACAGACCGCGCAACGTGAACGGCATTGCTCCGCCCTGAGTCAGAGTGAAGAAGATGAGCCGTTCCGAAACGGGAACGATTCGTCCATCCTCCTCCAGGCGCTGCATGAGTTCGGTCGTCCGTCGCATGGCCGGTTCGACGAAGCGCTGGAAGATTCGGTCGAGTCGACGCGAGCGGTGCAGACCTTCGTTGTTCATGAGACGGCCGATGTCGGGCCGCCGCGCCGATGCCACCAGAAACGCGCGGAATCGCACGCGCAACTCGTCGAGAGGATCGTTCGGCGCGTCTTCGGCACCGACGATCGCGTTCAGATCGGCGATCAACCCGCGAAACCCGTGCTCGATCGCCGCGTCGTAAAGCGATTCCTTCGAGCCATACCGCTGATTGACGGTCGCGTGGCTGAGCCCGAGGGTTCGATTGAGCGACCGCATCGACATCCCCTCGTATCCGGCCTCGGCGAACGCCGCCAATGCGGCGTCCAGCACGGCGTCGTCGTCCACCAGCCGGGGGCGGCCGCGGCTCGGGAGTCCGCTGGACAGTTGGCTCGTCACGTGAAGCACCGTAGGCGAACGGGATTTTCTTGACAAGTGTCAAACGAGGGAACAAACTGCGCGGAGGGGGTTCCATGCGACGCGACGAATACATCCTCGGCGAAGTCTTCTCTTATCGATTCCAAGGGCCGGATGCCGATCACGCGCTCTTGATCCAGCACGGCATCGCCAGCCATGGCGGCATCTACGACAACTTCTGCGGCCATCACGCGCGCCAGGGCGTCGACATCTTCTCGATGGATGCACCGGGTCACGGCCGTTCGTGCATCTCGCAACGCCCCGGACAGTTCACCCTCGGCCAGTGGGTCGACGCCGCGGTCGCCTACGGCGAGCACATCAAGGAGACCACCGGCCTCCCGGTCTTCATCACCGGCTCTTCACTCGGTTCGGCGGCGGCCTACTGCGCGCTGGCCGCATCCGACGTCTTCGCCGGCGCGATTCTGATGGGCTTCGCGATTCCCGGATCGCCGCTCATCCCGCCCGACAACCCGTTCCGGAGCGAGGCGTACGAGAAGATCGAGAAGATCTGGGGCTCGCGCTTCCGCCTCGACATCGACCGCTACTTCGACTTCGACGCCGACTACGGATACGTGGGCGCCAAGGAGCAGAAGCACGCCGATCCGTACAACACCTGGATGTACGACATGGCGTCGTGGGCGTCGATCATGCGCTTCGACCCGGCCGTTCCGATCCAGAACAACACCAAGCCGATCCTCTACGCCGTGGGCGAGAACGACCCCACTTTCCCCCTACCGGTCGCCCAGCGCGTGGTCGACGCCACCTCAGGTCCGGTCGACTTCTTCGTTCTGCCGAACGGCAAACACCAGCTCATGCTCTTCCACACCGAGCAATACTCGGCCAAGGTGCTCGACTGGTGTCGCGCACGAATCAAGTGAAGGAATCCACAACCATGGCAACACTCCATCCACGCGGCGTGAACCACCTCGCCATTTCCACTTGCGACATGAAGGCACAACTGTCGTTCTGGAGCGACGTGCTCGGCTGTCCGCTTCGCGCGCTGTATTGGATGCACGGTGTCGACGGCTGTTACCACGGTTTCGTCGAGTTGTCGGCCGACTCCTATATCGCCTTCGTTCAGCACCCCGAGAATCCGACCGACATCGCCGTCGGATCGACTCACGCCGGCAATCCCGGCGGCAAGGTGACTCGCGGAGCGATGCAGCATCTCGCTCTCCACGTCGACACCCTCGACGAGCTGTACGCCATGCGCGATCGAATCCGCAGCCGCGGCGTGCACGTGCTCGGCCCCATCGACCACGGGTTCATCCAGTCGATCTACTTCGCCGGCCCCGAAGGCATGACGCTCGAGGTCGCGGTGGGCCGCGACATCGACGAGAACTCCTGGATCGACCCCGAAGTGGTGGGCCTCTGCGAGATCTCCGATGCCGAACTGCGTTCGATGATCGCGCCCGCCGGATACGAGAGACCGGCCCAACCGGTCGCGCAGCCTCCGCTCGACTCGAGCGGGCCGCGCATGGCCTACACACCCGAGGCCTACGCGCGGCTCATGTCCCTCGACGACCAATTCGTGTGGGACAACCTGAGCGAGACCACTCCACCCGTCGCTTCGTGAACGTCTCGATTTGAGCTTCTCATCATGACCATCGGTCCGGCCCCCGCCCACGACTTGTTCAGCGACGTCGCCCGCTGGGGCGACATTCACGAATGGAATCGCGCGGCTCTGCAGCTCCACGAAAAAGGTGGGATCCATCGCGTCGAGCGTCCGGGATACGACCCGTTCTGGGCGGTCATCGATCATGCCGCGGTCGTGAACATCGAACGCCGACAGCTCACGTTCTCGAACGGCCCCGAGCCGATCCTCGCGACCCAGGACACCATCGCCAATCGCAAGGAGTCGGTGAAGGCGCTCATCCGCATGGACCCGCCCGAGCACGGCAAGTACCGACAGATGACCTCGGGATGGTTCAACCCGTCGAGCCTGGGTCGGCTCGACGAGCGGTTGACTCAGTTGAGCCGCGAGTCGCTCGCGCGCCTCGAGGAACTCGGCGGTAGTTGCGACTTCGCCCGTGAAGTTGCGGTCTCGTACCCGCTCCAGGTCTCCTGCGAATTCTCGGACTGCCCGAATCCGATTATCCGCGCATGCTGCAGCTGACCCAGGA
>JBEAXP010000091.1:0-8342 GCA_041159745.1 Actinomycetota bacterium
GTGTCCAGTACTACACCCGACGCAACCGTCGACTCGTCGGGCTGACCGAACGCAACCTGATTCTGCGCGGTGGCTACACGTTGCTCTGGAACAAGTACTACCTCGACGCGTTGTACGAGAAGGTCATCGTGCGCGCGATCGCTCACCCGATCGCCGCCGCCGCCTACTGGTTCAACCAGAACGTCATCGACGGCATCGTGAACGGTGCCGGCAAGATCTCCCGCCGCACTGCCGGCTGGGTGTACCGGAACATCGATCAGCGCGTCGTCGACGGCGCAGTGAACGGCTCGGGCGCCGCGGCCCGGGGAACGGGCGGCGCATTGCGTCCGATCCAGTCCGGCAAGGTCAACCAATACGGAGCGCTGCTGTTCGCTGCGGCCGCCATCGGCGCTCTCGTACTCGTCATCGTGAACACCTGAGGAGATACGGCATGGAAGTACTCCGTGACCAGAACTGGCTGCTGACCGTCGGCACCTTTTTGCCATTGGTCGGCGTCTTGGTGATGCTCTTCATCCCCAAGTCCGACGAGGAGTCGCACAAGGCGGTGGCGTTGATCACCGCACTCGCCACGCTGGCGATCGGCATCTACACGTTGACGCAGTTCGACTTCGATCAAGCCGACAAGCTGCAGTTCTTCGCCGACGCCGAGTGGATCAAGGTCATCTCGAGCAATTACACGATCGGCCTCGACGGTATGAGCCTTCCGCTCTACATCTTGTCGATGATCGTCACCGTGCTCGTGATGATCTACTCCTGGAATCACATTCCGTCGCCGGGCAACCCCAAGGCGTTCCTCAGCCTGATGCTCATCCTGCAGACGGGCATGGCCGGAACCTTCATCGCCCAGGACCTCATCCTCTTCTTCGTCTTCTTCGAAGTGGTTCTGCTGCCGATGTACTTCATGATCGGTGTGTGGGGTGGCGAACAGCGCCAGTACGCGTCGCTCAAGTTCTTCCTGTACACGATGTTCGGCTCGGCGCTCATGCTCGTGGCATTCATCGCGCTGTTCTTCAAGGTGCGCGGCGCGCTGCCCGAAGGCGTTGAGCCGTCGTTCTCGATTCCGATGCTCGCCGAATACGGCGGTCTGCTCGGACGCTCGGCCCAGATCTGGATCTTCGCCGGCATGTTCGTGGGCTTCGCCGTCAAGGTGCCGATGTTCCCGTTCCACACGTGGTTGCCCGATGCCCACACGCAGGCGCCCACTCAGGGTTCGGTGATCCTGGCCGCCATTCTGCTGAAGCTCGGCACCTACGGCTTCGTTCGCATCGCGATTCCGATCCTGCCCGAGGGTGCGCGCGAATGGGCGCCCTGGATCGGTCTTCTGTCGGTCATCGGCATCATCTACGGCGCGTTCGGCTGCTTGGCGCAAACCGACATGAAGCGTCTGATCGCCTTCTCGTCGGTGGCCCACATGGGATTCGTGATGCTCGGTATCTCCACGCTCACGCCGATGGGCTTCAACGCCGCGCTGTTCGGAATGGTCGCCCACGGTCTCATCACCGGCATGCTCTTCTTCATCGCCGGAAGCGTGAAGGAGCGCTACCACACGCTCGAGATCGCACGACTCGGCGGCATGTTGAAGCAGCTTCCGAAGTTGGGCTGGATCCTCGGCTTCTGCGCGATGGCGTCACTCGGCCTGCCCGGCCTGGCCGGCTTCTGGGGTGAGTTCCCCGCCATCCTCGCCGCCTACTCGCCGGCTCCGGGCTTGTCGGAAGAAGTCTTCCGCGTCTTCATGGTGATCGCCGCCCTCGGCACGGTGTTCGCCGCCGCGTACCTTCTCTGGCTCTTCCAGCGCACCGCGTTCGGTGAACCCAAGCCCGAGTTCAGCGGTGGAAACGGACATGGGGGTCACGGCCACGGCGATCACGGTGATCATGACGACCTGCACGACGTGAACACCTTCGAGTGGATCGCCTGGACGCCTTTCTTGATCGCCATCGTGGTGTTCGGCGTGTACCCGCAGCTCATGTTCAAGATCTTCGATCCGGCCGTCTCGGTCGCCCTCAAGGCTTTCGGAGGCTGATCCGTGCTCGCGTCGATCCTCGCTCAAGTGCCGTGGCAGGCGCCGACCATCGACTACCACGCCATTGCGCCCGAGATCGTCCTCGCCGCGGGTATGTGCCTCATCATCCTCGTCGACTTGTTCGTCAGCGAGTCGAAGAAGTGGGTCACCGCGAGCCTCACCGGTTTCGTGTTGCTCGGTGCGCTCATCCCGGTGCTCACTCTCGCGGTGTCCGATCCGGACGCGCGATCGCTGTTCGACGGTCGGTACGTGATCGATGAGTACGCGCTCACTCTCAAGGCCCTCTTCCTGATCGCCGGCTACGTCGTGGTGCTGCTGTCGCAGAATCACGTCGAAGAGGGCGACTACTACCAGGGCGAGTACTACACGTTGCTGCTCACGTCCCTCACCGGCATGGTGATGATGGCGTCGAGTCGTGATCTCGTGAGCATCTTCGTGGCACTCGAGTTCCTGAGCATCCCGGCCTACATGCTCGCGGCCTGGCGCAAGCGCGACCGCAAGAGCAACGAGGCCGGCGTGAAGTACTACCTCCTCGGTGTGTTCGCCTCGGCCGTGATGCTCTACGGCATGAGCCTTCTCTACGGTGTCACCGGCTCCACACTGCTGTCGGAGATCGGCCGTCAGATCACGGTCGATGGCGACTTCGGCGGAGTGCACGCGTTGGCCATCGTGTTCGTGGTGGTGGGCTTCGCGTTCAAGGTGTCGGCGGTTCCGTTCCACACCTGGGCTCCCGACACGTACGAAGGTGCACCCACTCCGGTCACGGCGTTCCTGTCGGTGGCCAGCAAGGCCGCCGGTTTCGTCGCGTTGGTGACCATCCTCTACGTGGGTGTGCCCCAGGCCAAGGACGTGTGGCAGCCGTTCCTCTGGGTGTTGGCCGCCCTCACCATGACGGTCGGCAACCTGCTCGCATTGCGTCAGTCGAACATCGTGCGCATGCTCGCGTACTCGTCCATCAGCCAGGGTGGCTTCATCCTCATGCCGCTGGCCGTGGCCGGAACCGGTGACGCCGCTGGTCCGGCGCTGCAGGCCGTGGTCGTGTATTTGCTCGTCTACGCCGCGATGAACCTCGGCATGTTCGCCGTCGTGATCGCGGCCGCTCGCACCACGCGCAGCGGCGAGATCAGCAGTTTCGGCGGATTGTTCTCGTACGCGCCCGGTCTCGGTGTGCTCATGACGATCTTCCTCGCGTCGCTCGCCGGTATCCCGCCGCTCGGCGGCTGGATCGCCAAGTTCGCGGCGTTCCGAGCGGTGCTCGAAGCGGGCAACGGATGGGCCTACGGCATCGCGGTGATCGGCGCTGTGAACTCGGTGATCGCTTTCGGTTACTACGGCAACGTGATGCGCGAAGTCTGGATGAAGCCGGCTCCCAACGGCGAGACGCGAGCTGTCGCCACACCGACGTCGCTCGTCGCCGCGCTCACCATCACCGGCGCGGCCACTCTGCTGCTCGGTGTGCTGCCCGGAACCGTGCTCCGCTTCGGCGATCTCGCCGACTTGGTCGGCGCCTTCGGACGCTGAGTTCGTGAACACTCGTCGATTCGACGAGTTCATGCACCTGGCTCTCTACGGGCCGAACGGCTTCTATTCCTCGGGTGGCCGAGCCGGGCGTCGTGGTGACTTCATCACCTCACCCGAAGTCGGCCCGTTGTTCGGAGTCGTGCGCGCGCGAGCTCTCGATGCGTGGGGGTTAGAGATTGGGGAGCCCGACGACTTCCGCGTGTTCGAGGTGGGGGCCGGGCCGGGAACTCTCGCGCGTTCGGTGATCGCGGCCGAGCCGCGGTGCCTGGGTGGTGACGCGTCGCGGTACGTGGCGGTCGAGCGAGCCGCCACGCAACGTGCGACTCATCCCGATGGCGTGACCTCCACCGAGTTCTTGCCCGACGGATTCCTGCGCGGAGTGGTGATCGCCAACGAGTTGCTCGACAATCTCGCGTTTCGCCTCCTGGTTCACGACGGTCAATGGCGCGAGGCGTGGGTGACGCCCGAGGGAACGGAGATCCTGCAACCGATCGAGGGAACGCCGCCGTTCGAACTCCCGGCCAATCCTCCGCAAGGCGCCCGAATTCCGTGGCAGCAGCGCGCCAGTGAGTGGGTCGGTGATGTTCTGTCGCGTCTCGACGGCCGACTGGTGGTCGTCGACTACATGGTGGCGCGCACGGCCATGCTCGCGGTGCGACCGTGGCGCGATTGGTTGCGCACCTACTCCGGCCACGAGCGCGGTGCGCACTATCTGCGCGAAGTGGGTCGTCAGGACATCACCGCCGACGTGTGCATCGATCAACTCGAGGCGTCCGTGCGGGCGGCCGATGTGGTTCGTTCGCAGGAGCAGTTCTTGAAGCGGTGGGGGATCGACGAACTGGTGGACGAGGGCAAGCGGGTGTGGGAGGCCGAAGCCGCTCGGCCGGGTCTCCGGGCGATGAAGATGCGCAGTCGCATCAGCGAGGCCGAGGCCCTGCTCGATCCGCGCGGGCTGGGGTCGTTCACGGTTCTCGAATGGTCGCAGCGCACTCGGGGTTGACAATCGTCCCGATCGGGCTCGGGCTCTGGGCGGGTTGCGTGTGACGGCATAAAGTCGCGGATGCCGAACTCGTTCGCTGGGGGAACCATGAGCACCGAGAACAACATCGACGACCTGCTGTTGGAGAACCGCAAGTTCCCGCCGCCGGCCGACTTCCAGAAGAACTCGCTGGTGGCCGGAACGTTCTTGTACGACGAGGCGCGGCGCGACGACGAAGGGTTCTGGGCTCGCCAAGCGGCCGAGCTGCTGCACTGGGATCAGGAGTGGAGCACCATCTGCGAGTGGAACCTTCCGTTCGCGAAGTGGTTCGTGGGCGGCAAGCTCAACGTGTCGTACAACTGTCTCGATCGCCACGTACTCGCCGGCAAGGGCGACAAGGTGGCGATCCACTGGGAAGGCGAGCCCGGCGACACGCGCACCATCACCTACGCGCAGTTGCTCGCCGAAGTTCAGAAGTTCGCCAATGTGCTGAAGGGCCTCGGCGTCCAAAAGGGCGACCGCATCAACATCTACTTGCCGATGATTCCCGAAGCGGTGGTGGCCATGCTGGCCTGCGCGCGCGTCGGTGCGGCGCACAGCGTGGTGTTCGGCGGTTTCTCGTCGCAGGCGCTCGCCGATCGCATCAACGACGCCGAAGCCAAGGTCCTGATCACCGCCGACGGCGGATACCGACGTGGTGAGGTGTTCGCGCTCAAGCCGGCGGCCGACGAGGCGCTGGCCAACACCCCGTCGATCGAACACGTGGTGGTGGTGAAGCGGGGCGGCAACGACGTCGACATGAAGCCCGGCCGCGATCAGTGGTACCACGACCTCATGGCTGGTGCCGCAGCTGATTGCCCGGCCGAGCCGATGGATTCCGAGCAGTTGCTGTTCCTGCTCTACACATCGGGAACCACCGGCAAGCCCAAGGGCATCATGCACACCACCGGCGGATACCTCACTCACGTGACCTACACGCACAAATACGTGTTCGATCTGCATCCCGACACCGACATCTACTGGTGCACGGCCGACGTGGGCTGGATCACCGGCCACAGCTACATCGTGTACGGGCCGCTCTCGAATGGTGCGACGCAGGTGATCTACGAAGGTGTGCCGAACCATCCGGGGAACGATCGCCTGTGGTCGATCGTCGCGAAGTACGGCGTGACGATCTTCTACACCGCACCGACGGCCATTCGAACGTTCATGAAGTGGGGGACACAGGAACCGGCCAAGCACGATTTGTCGTCGTTGCGTCTGCTCGGTTCGGTGGGCGAGCCCATCAATCCCGAAGCGTGGATGTGGTACCGCGACACGATCGGCGCCGGCAAATGTCCGGTGGTCGACACGTGGTGGCAGACCGAGACCGGCGGAATCATGATCAGTCCGTTGCCCGGGGCGACGACTCTGAAGCCGGGTTCGGCCACGTTCGCGTTGCCCGGGGTGACGGCCGAGGTGGTCGACGACGCGGGTCGGCGCATCGAGAAGGGCGGCGGTTACCTCACGCTCACCCGTCCGTGGCCCGGAATGCTGCGCGGGATCTGGGGTGACCCGAAGCGGTATCAGGAGACGTACTGGAGTCGTTTCACCGACCGGTATTTCGCGGGTGATGGGGCGAAGCTCGACGACGAGGGCTACTTGTGGCTGCTCGGTCGCGTGGACGACGTGATGAACGTGAGCGGTCACCGTATTTCGACCACCGAAGTGGAGAGTGCGTTGGTGTCGCACCCGAGCGTGGCCGAGGCCGCGGTGGTGGGTGCGAACGATGCGACCACGGGTCAGGCGATCATCGCGTACGTGACGTTGCGTGGTGGATCGACGGCGACCGAGACCGACTTGCGGAATCACGTGGCCAAGGAGATCGGTGCAATCGCCAAGCCGAAGACGATCTACTTCACTCCGGATCTTCCGAAGACGCGGAGTGGCAAGATCATGCGGCGGTTGCTGCGTGACGTTGCCGAGGGTCGGAACCTGGGTGACACGACCACGCTGGCCGATGCGAGCGTGGTGAACGAGTTGCAGCGCCGCGCCGCCGAATCCCCCACCGAAGACTGAATGGGCGCGAAACACCGGCAAATTTGCCGGTGTGGTTCCCCAACTAGTCGCGGAAGTTGTTGAACTGCAGTGGGATCCCGAGGTCGGCACCCTTCAACATCACCATGACCGCCTGGAGATCGTCGCGCTTCTTGCTCGTGACGCGCACCGACTCGCCCTGGGTCTGACTGCTCACACCCTTCGGGCCCTTCTCCTTGATCATCTTGTTGATCTCGCGCGCCTTGTCGGACGAGATGCCCACCTTGATGGTGACCACCTGGCGCACGGTGTTCTGCGTGGCGTCGTCGACCTTGCCCCAGTCGAGGCCCTTGAGCGACACCCCGCGCTTCACGAGACGCTCTTCGAGCACGACCTTCAGCGCGTTGAGCCGGTCCTGGCTGACGGTGTGGAGGGTGATCGCCAGATCCTTCTGCTCGATCGTCGAGTTGGTGTTCTTGAAGTCGAACCGCGTGGAGATCTCGCGCTGGGCCTGGTCGATGGCGTTGCGGACTTCCTGGCGGTCGACTTCGGAGACGATGTCGAATGAGGGCATGCCCGAGATCGTAACGAGGTGGTTCGGAACCGGCCCCGGCGGTACGCTTTCGACTCACTGGGTCGATGCCCGAGCGGCCAAAGGGAGCAGACTGTAAATCTGCCGGCATTGCCTACGGAGGTTCGAATCCTTCTCGGCCCACCAGATCATTGGCGTTCTGGGTCTGTGAAACGACACCTGGTGTCCGAATACAGACCCAGAACCCCAAGAAGGTTGGGTTTCAGAGCATTTTTTGCATGAGGCAGACGTCCAGCCAGCGGTTGAACTTGCGGCCGACCTCGTGCTCGATCCCCACTTCGCGGAATCCACAGGCCGCATGCAGGGCCCGACTGGCCATCCCCGAGGCCTCGATCCGGGCCATCACCGAATGGAACCCCGACGACCGGGCCAGGTCGCACACCTCATCCAGGAGCAACCGGCCGATTCCCTGTCGCCCCAGGTCACGGCGCACGTACACCGAGTCCTCGACCGTGGGCCGATAGGCCGCCCGCTCCTTGTAGGGGCTGAGGGCGGCGAACCCGACCACCTCGTCCGACCCGTTCACGTACAGGCCGTCGGCGGCCGGGCCGGCCGGGCGCACGGCAACCAGGGCGGCGAAGGCTCCGCTGCGAGCCCCGAGCCAGGCCACCTGGTCGTCGAGCGAGCGGGGGACCAGGTCCATCGTGGCCGTGGTGTTCTCGACCTCGTAGTTGTAGATCTGGCGGATGGCCTCGGCGTCCCCGGCCACCGCGGGTCGGATGGAGACGGGTGACGGGGCATTGGCCACGCGCTCAACCTACTGGTCGTTTCCGATGAAGGCGCAGGTAGCCTGCTCAGTCGGCTCGCGGAACCCCCGCGTTCCAGCGCCCTCTTAGCTCAGTCGGCAGAGCGTTTCCATGGTAAGGAAAAGGTCGTGGGTTCGATTCCCACAGAGGGCTCACCACTCGGTGACGGGTTGGAACAACCGGCAGCCCTCCGGCTGTACGCCTGGCGGCGTAGCTCAGTTGGTCAGAGCATTCGGCTCATAATCGAAAGGTCATCGGTTCGATCCCGATCGCCGCTACACAGCAGATCCACCAAAACAAAGTCGGCCTCGCGAGGGGCCGGTGACGCAAGAGAAAGAGATAACCCACCATGTCGAAGGCGAAGTTCGAGCGTACGAAGCCTCATGTGAATATTGGGACGATGGGTCATATTGACCATGGGAAGACGACGTTGACTGCGGCGATTTCGCGGACGTTGGCTGATAA
>JBEAXP010000100.1:0-17484 GCA_041159745.1 Actinomycetota bacterium
ACCATGGCCGACCCAAGCAACCGCGCCCGATCACCACACCGTCGCAGCCGGTTTCGCGCATCATGCGAATCGCATCGTCGGCGGCCCAGATGTCGCCGTTGCCCAGAACCGGAATCGACGACACCGAACTCTTCAGTCGAGCGATGGCCTCCCACCGCGCCTCGCCGGCATAGTGCTGTTCGGCCGTACGCGCGTGCAACGCCACGGCAGCGATGCCCTCGTCCTCGGCGATGCGTCCCGTGTCGAGATAGGTGATGAGCGAATCGTCGATTCCCATCCGGAACTTCGCGGTCACCGGAACTCCGTAGGGCGCCGCGGCGGTGACGGCGGCTCGCATGATCGCCCGCAACAGATTGGGTTTGGCCGGCACGGCCGCTCCACCCCCACCCCCCTTGCGCGTGACCTTCTGGGCCGGACAGCCGAAATTCATGTCGATGTGGTCGACGGCACCGGCCGAGGCCAGACGATCGACCGCGGCACAGATCATCTTCGGATCGCTGCCGTACAGCTGCAGACTGCGCGGCGACTCGTCGGGGCCGAACGTGACCATGCGCTCGGTCTTGGCGTTGCCGTGAACCAGCGCCGTGGCCATCACCATTTCGTTCACGTACAGCAGTCCGGGAGCGAAACGACGACACAGCGCACGGAACGGAGCATTGGTGACACCGGCCATCGGAGCGAGCACCACCGGGCTCGGCAACGTGAGCGAACCGATCCGCAGCTCGCTCATGAAGTCACCGTCAATCGCAGATTCGGGAAGGCGCCGGTGTCGAGGGGCATGGGCCCATCGCTTCGCAGGCGGTACCAGGCGGCCGATCCGATCATCGCCGCATTGTCGGTGCACATCTCACGACTCGGCAGAAGTGCGCGTCGCCCGTCGATCTCACCGGCGGCGGCGAAACGCTCGCGCAACAGCGAATTGGCGGCGACACCGCCACCCAGAACCATCGCCCGCGCGCCCACGTGATCGGCGGCGCGCCGGGACTTGGCCACGAGCACGTCGACCACCGCGGCCTGGAACGACGCCGCGACATCCGGTGTCGCGACCGACGGATTCTTGCGCACGTGGTTCATCACCGAGGTCTTGAGTCCGCTGAAACTGAAATCGAATCCGTCGTTCAACATGGCCCGAGGGAAGTCGATCGCCGTCGGATCGCCGTCGCGCGCGAGGCGGTCGATCGCCGGCCCACCCGGGTAACCCAATCCGAGGAATCGCGCGACCTTGTCGAACGCCTCACCGGCCGCATCGTCGATGGTTTGACCGATGAGACGGTACTCCCCGGGCCCACGCATCTCGATGAGCATCGTGTGGCCGCCCGACACGAGCAGCACCACCACCGGCATCGGGAGCGACGGATCGTCGAGAAGGCCCGCGTACAGGTGGGCTTCGAGGTGATTGACGCCGATGAATGGCACGTCCCATGCGAAAGCCAACGCCTTGGCCGCCGACACACCCACCAACAGCGGCCCGATCAGTCCGGGACCGTAGGTGGCCGCGACCGCGTCGACACGTGACGGATCGACGTTCGCCTCGGACAACGCCCGAGCGACGATCGGATTGAGCAGTTCGACGTGGGCCCGACTGGCGATTTCGGGGACCACTCCACCGAACGCGGCATGAAGATCGATCTGGCTCGACACCACGTTCGACAAGACTTCGGTGCCGCCCATCACCACCGCCGCCGCGGTCTCGTCGCAGCTGGTCTCGATGGCCAACACGACGGTCGACTCGTCCACGCGCAGATCCGTTCTCAGACCGAGCACGACTCACCCCCGGACTCGACGCGGGTGACGATGCGCTCCAGCCGCTCGAGGTATTCCGGAGACCGGATGTCGTGCGCCCACATGACGATCGCATCCTCGGTGTTCTCGTAATAGCGCTGACGGACTCCCGCCGGCGCGAAGCCGAACTCGCGGTAGAGGTTCTGGGCGGCGGCGTTGCTCACGCGAACCTCGAGGGTCAGCGCATCGCAACCGGTGCGAATCGCCTCGTAGGCCAACGCGCACATGAGCAGCCGGGCATAACCGTGTCGACGATGATTCGGGTCGACGGCGATGTTGGTGACATGAGCCTCGTCGGCCGCGAACATGAGCCCCGCGTAGCCGACGATCTCACCCATGACCGACAGGACGACGTAGTAGCGCTCGCCTTTCTTGGCCAGATCGATCTCGGTGTTGAAGACCGTAGCCGACCATGGCTTGCGATGAACGGCGCTCTCGATCGGCATCACGTGCTTCACGTGCCGTTTGCGCATGACCTCGATCACCGGTGCGGTCATGCCGATTCCCTCGTCGACCAATTGATCTCGGCGTCGGGTTTGCGCAGATAGAGGGCGGCCACGTCGTCGGCGGCGACCCACTTCTCGATCCGGGCCTCCTTGTCGGCGATGGCAACCAGAGCCGAGGCCGACGGGAAAGCGGAGTCGGCGATGTCGCAGCGATAACCGCCGACGATCGTCTCGCGATAGCGGAGGGCACCATCGCCCACGCAGATGGTCGGTTGCTGACGGCCGACCAGGTCGGACACGAGTTCGTCGACCGATCCGCAACGCGGTTCGGTGAGGGCTTCCACGCGGTCGCCACTCGCCCGGAAGAAGCCGTAGAAGATCTCGCCCTTGCGCGCATCCACCACCGACACGATGGTGCGATCGTCGTGGCGCAACGGGTGAGCCAGCACCTCGAGACTGGACAACGCGACCACCGGAATCTCGAGTGCCTGCGCCAGAGACTTCGCCGTCGCGATCCCGACCCGCATACCGGTGAAGAGTCCGGGGCCGACATCGACGGCCACCACACCGATCTCGGGCAACGTGACATCGGCGTGCCGACAGGCGAACTCGATGGCCGGGACGAGAGTCTCGGCGTGACGACGCCCAGCATCGACCTCGATCAGCGCGACGACGCCGTCATGGTCGGCCAGGGCCACACTCACCCGCGGAGTCGCCGTCTCGATGCCGAGGACGATCATGCCAAGGCCGCCTCGATGCGCGACCAACGGGCGTTCCAGCGCGGGCCGATCGGCTTGATGGTCACGAGGCGGGCGTCATCGTCGTCGACGCGTGACAGCACGATCTCGAGATGCTCACCCAACGACGAGGCGACCACGTCGCCCCATTCCACCAAGAGGATGCCGTCGTCGAGTTCGGACAGCGAGAGATCTTCGAGTTCGCCCGTCCGCTCGAGCCGGTACACGTCGGCATGATGCAGCTTGACCCGCCCCGAGTCGTACGAATGGACCACGTTGAAGGTGGGTGAGGTGACCGGTTCGGTCACACCCAAGGCGCGCCCGAAGCCCTGGGCGAACGCCGTCTTGCCGGCACCCATCTCGCCCGCCAACACGATCACATCGCCGACTCGAGCGAACTCGGCGATTCGCGCGGCCAAGGCGTGCGTCTCGGCGAGCGACCGGAGGGTGCGCGTGATCACGCGATGATGCTACCGACGGGCTCGTTGGCGGAGTCAGAGGATCACGCGAGGTACGCGCGCACTGATCGCACACACCACTTCGTATCCGATCGTTCCGAGCAGGCCGCCCCACTCGTTGGCGTCGATCGACTCACTTCCCTGACTTCCGATCAGAACCACTTCGTCGTCGACCCGAACCTCGTCGTCGCCGCAGTCGACCATCAACTGGTCCATGGTCACCACGCCCACGATGGGCCGACGTCGTCCGCCGATGAGAACCTGTCCCCCCGACATTCCGAGTCCGCGCGGGACTCCGTCGGCGTATCCGAGTGGAACCGTCGCCACGTTGGCGGCCGAGGCGAATCGATGGCGCAATCCGTACGAGACGCCTTCACCGGCGGCCACCCTCTTCACGTACGACACGCGACTGCGCAGAGTCAGCGCCGGTCGCAGTCGACCGCACATCGGTGTCATCGACACATCGGGAGCGATGCCGTACAACGCGATGCCCGTGCGCACCATGTCGCGTCGGGCTTCGGGGTGGGCGATGGTTGCCGCCGAGTTCGCGGCGTGCACCCAGCCGGGATCGACGCCAGAACGGCGCAATTCGTCGAGCGCATCGTCGAAACGCGCGAGTTGAGCGCGTGTCTCGGTCGGGTCGGGGCTGTCCGCGGTGGCCAGATGCGTGAACACTCCCCCGAGCGACAGCTGCGGCGAACGCGCGATGATGCGCCCGGCCAGTTCGACCGCGTTCGAGGGTGTCGCGCCCACACGATTCATCCCGGTGTCGATCTTCAGATGAACCTCGTGGCCCACCTGGTCGAGACGCTTGGCTTCGGAAGCCAGTGCGTCGATGTAACGCGTCGAATACGCCGTGGCGATGAGGCCATGGGCGACGAGATCGCCCACCTGTTCGAGCGGTTGCTCGGACAGAACCAGGATCGGTGCTTCGATTCCGGCGCGCCGCAGTTCGACACCTTCTTGGACGAGCGCAACGCACAAGCCGTGGGCGCCGGCCGCCAGGGCCGTCTCGGCCACCGGTACCGCACCGTGCCCGTAACCGTTCGCCTTCACCACGGCGAGCAGGCGGGCATCGCCGGCGAACTCCTTCATCACACCCACGTTGTGGGCGATGGCACCCAAATCGATCTCGGCCACCGTGGCGCGATGGGGTCTCATGCGTCGGCCTCGAAGTCGCGAGTGAGCACGTCGGCCACCGCAACGGGCAGGTCGCCGGCCAGCATTCCGACCGCGCGCTCGCGGCGAGCCGCACGGGCATGAACGAACGCCGCCGAGTACGCGGCTTCGAACACCGGCGCCCCCCGGGCGATGAACGCGGCCACCACTCCGGCCAGCACGTCGCCGCTTCCGGCGGTGGCCAGCCGTTCGTCACCCTCGTCGACAACGGCGACTCGTCCATCGGGTGCCGCGATCACCGTGGACGGACCCTTGAGCAGACACACGCAGTTGGCATCGGACGCGAGCGACCGCGCCGCCGAGATGCGGTCGGCCGAGGGTGCGCCGCCGGTGAGCTGCGCGAATTCGCCGTCGTGCGGCGTGATCACGCACGCGCCACGGCGATTCGCCAAAACCGAAAGATCTTCGCCCAATGCGAACAGGGCATCGCCGTCGATCACCATCGGCAGTGTCGTTTCGGCCACCACCCGGCGCACGTCGACAACCGTCGACTGGTCGCGTCCGAGTCCGGGTCCGATCACCATCGCGGCGAAGCGGCTACGGGCCATCTCCACGACTTCCGGGGCCCAGGCGAGCGAACCGACCGAGCGGCGAACCACTTCGCGCGGGACCGAGCGATCGGATGACGCACCGGGTGACACGAGATGAACGATTCCGGCGCCGGCGCGGAGTGCGGCTTCGGATGCGAGAGACGCGGCACCGATCATGCCCGGGCTGCCGGCCACGGCGAGCACGGCCGCCTTCCACTTGTGAGCGTCGGCGGCGCGCGGAGGCACCGACACGTCGTTCGCGTCGACCGCGAACACTCGCGAAGACGACACGTCGAGGCCGATGTCGACCACTTCGATGTCGCCGGCGCATTCGGCTCCGTCACCGAAGAGCAGACCGGGCTTGAGCGCGGCGAACGTGACCGTCGCGGAGGCGCGCAGCGGATGCCCGTGTGCGCAGCCGGTGATTCCGTCGACTCCGGAAGGAATGTCGACCGCCAGCACCGGAGCGTCGGTGCACGGCGCGTTCCAGACACCTCGGAAGCCGGTTCCGTAGGCCGCATCGATCACGAGATCGCAATCGGGAAGCCGCTCGGGAACCGCCGCGGCCTCGACGATGCGTACGCTGGTTCCGCGCTCGGCGAGGAACCGAGCGGCCACGCGGCCGTCGGCACCGTTGTTCCCCGGACCCGCGATCACCACCACCCGGCGTCCGTACGAACCACCGAGCATTCGCCGGGCGCGACGAGCAACGGCCCACGCCGCGCGCTCGATCAGGACGTTCTCGGCAGTTCCCGCCGCCACCGCGGCGGCGTCGACCTCACGCATCTCGTGCGGGGTGAGAATCGGCCTCATGCTTCGAGGCTACGGACGTCGTCAGCGGTCGGCCACGACGTAGGCGATGGCCACGTGGTCGGTGTGCGTGAGGGACAGATGCCACGAGCCGACACCCAGGCGCTCGGCGTGTTCGCGAGCCCGACCCGACACACGCAGCACGGGACGACCGCTCGGTTCGCGTTCGACCCAGACGTCGTGGAACTCGAACGCCCCGAGCCCGAGGCCCATGGCTTTCATCACTGCTTCGCGAGCGGCGAAACGGGCGGCCAGCGAAGGCGCCGGATCGGCCTGACTCGAAACGTCATCGAGTTCATGATCGGTGAACACGCGCCCGCGCATCGTGGGCGTTCGTTCGAGCGTCGTGCGAAAACGGTCGATGTCGACCGCATCGATGCCGACGCCCACCACCATCAGCGCCGCCAGCGGTCGGCCACGTCGCTGATGGGCATGATCAACAGATCGGCCACCGAGACGTCGCTCAGCAATTCATCGCGCATCTGGCCTTCGGTTTCCGACACCCAGTCGACGAGACGGTCGTAGCGCCGGTCGTATCCCTGCAGGACTCCGCGCATCACGGCCACCGGCAAACGGTCGTGGAACCGAACGTGCAGAAGGAGCAGGCCGATCGTGAGGCCGGTCTTGACTTCGGGAACGAAGATCACGGTGCGGCCATCGGAACGACCACGAGCCACCAACACCTCTTGTTGATCGGCGACACGGCGCTTCGTACCGACGAGGACGGGATTTCGCTCGACCCGGCTCGGGATGTCGCGTGACAGACCACCTCGATCGACCACCGAGATGGTCGCGGCCGACAGATCGCCTTCGATGCGGTAGCGCGTGAAACCAACCACCGATTCGACGGCCGGGTCGAGTTCGGCCAACACCTTGAGGGTGCGGTACGACAACACGTCACGACCCGTGCCGGTCTCGAGCACGGCTTGCACGAGCGCCCGGTCGAGAACGCCTTCGTCACTGCGCGAGATTCCGACGGTGACGGTCTTGGCCTGATGCTTGATGGCATCGATCGGACGACTGAGTTCTTCGATCGCCCGAGTCAACGCCAGCGTGAGATCGTCGACGAGCGCGGCCGGGCTCCCGACCTTGCCGGTCTCTTCCTGGTACGCCTCCACCGGCGAACGGTCGAGGACGACACGGAACATCGTGGCCAGGCGCACCGCCGTACTGGCTTCGAGGTGACCGTCGTACGTTCCGGCGCGCAGCGTCTCGCGGAACTGCTCGGACGCCGATGCGAGGGCCGAACGCAAACGACCCACGACCACATCGCCGTCGTCGGTCGCGAGCACCGTGTCCTCGACGATCTCGCGAGCTTCGCGCAGCGCCCGAGCGAGCTCGTCGATCGCCCGCGCGGCTTCGTAGCCGAACAGGTGGCCCACCATCGCACTCAGCACGAAAGCCAGAGCCGCATCGGTCGAGGGCACGTCGACGACGGCCGAGGCCCCGCTGAATCGCTTGTCGCCGCGATCGGCCACCACGATCGGCGTGGCTTTGTGCGCGCGATAGATCGCGATCTCCTTGGCCACGTCGTCGGCCGTGCCACCGACGAGACCGGCTGCGCACACGAGAATGAGCGGCTCGCACGAGAGATCGATGTGCTTCTTGTCCTCGGTGATGTCGCAGGAGATCGACTTGTAACACAGCTCGCTCAGCTTGATACGAACCTCATGTGCGGCGATCGCGTTGTAACCGTTTCCGACCACTGCCCAATAACGCTTCGAAGGCGCATAGCGGCGTGCGATCTCACCGATGTCGGAGCGCCGACCGATCACGTCGCGCATCGCCCCGGGAAGTTCGCGCAGGGCCGCGAGCAGTTCGTGACGCCGACGATCGGAACCGAGGCCCATGTGTGCGGTGATGGCGCAGGCCAGGAGGACACCGGCCGCCACCTGCGCGTAGAACGCCTTCGTGGAGGCCACGCTCATCTCGACGTCACGGCCGTCGGACGTGAAAAGCACGCCATCGGCCTTGTCGCAGAGATCACTGCCACGACGATTGACGATGCCGATGACGAGTGCGCCCCGCGACCGCGCGAGATCGACCGTGCGATTGGTGTCGGTCGTGGTACCGCTCTGGCTCACGGCGATCACGAGCGTGTCGGACATGTCGAGACGCAGTCCGAAACCCGACAACTCGGTGGCCGTCACCGGGTCGACGTCGAGGCGGCCCTCGCTCAATTCGTCGAGAAGATTGGCGCAACTCTGCCCGGCCACCGCGGCCGTGCCCTGACCGATCACTCTGATCTTGGTGATGGCCCCGCTGGCCAGGCGCGACATCACCGCGGAGGGAAGTGCCCGCGAACCCGGTCGCGCCACCAGCCGACCGTCGACCTCGGCGATCTTGCCACGCAGTGTCTTGCGCAGGCTCTCGGGCGCTTCGCCGATTTCCTTCAACAAGAAGTGCGGCGAGTCGCCACGATCGATGTCGCGAGTGGTGACTTCGGCCCGAATGAGTTCGCTGGCTTCGATCGGCATCTCCGAGCCGTCGTACGACAATCGAGTGATGCCGTCGATCGTTCCGGCTCGCTCGCCGTCGAGGACGACGATCTGGCCCTTGACGTCGGACTTCGACGACGTCATCTCGCCGTCGAGACGCAAATAGCGCGTCGTCTCTTCGACCACGCCGTACGGTTCGCTGGCCACCACGTAGCAGTCGTCGGCCACGCCGACGAACAAACCCTGGCCGCTCCCGTGCAACGCCACGAAGAGTCGATTGGGGTCGTCACTGGCCGCCGCCGCGATGGCCACCGAGCCCTCGAACGACGCGACCGTGCGACGAAACGCCTCGATTGGTTCGGCGCCCTTCGCGCGATGCGTGGACACCAGTGACGGGATCACCTTGGCATCGGTGGTGATCGCATGGGCGAAGCGCAACCCGTGTTCGATGCGGAGATCGGCGTGATTGTCGACGTCGCCGTTCAAGGCCGCGATCACGTACGGATCGGGGGACGAGTCGACGAACTCGCTGTTGACCGGGTGGGCATTCGGCTCGGAGATGATTCCGACACTCGCCCACCGCGTGTGGCCCACCAATGACGTACGTGCGGCTGGATTCGACAACGCACGACGCAACAGATCGTCCTCGGCGACCGCGGCGCGCAAAGCACGTGTGTTGTCACCCAGCTCGCCGATCTCGGCGGCCGCCTTGTACACGAACGAGAGCACCGAACCACCGGCAACCGATCGAACGGCCCGGTTCTGGAAAAGCGGGTCGGTGCCGCGCGCGGCCAAGGCGTTGCGCAGCGTCGGATCGTCGACGGAGAGACCATGGTTCCAGACGAAGACGTGAATGCCGGCCGAGTCGCGACCGCGAACCTCGAGGCGATCGAGGACCGACAGCGACTGCTGAATCATGAGGTAGCCGGCGACGGCCGCTGTGCTCGCCTCGCGTCCGGCCAGATCGGCCACGGCTCGGGCCGTGCGCAAACGATCGTTCCGAATCGACCACACCACATCGCGCGCGGCGATGACCCGCGACGACAAGCGTTCGAGTTCGTCGTCACCCAGGTCGTTCGCTCCCTCGTCGAGGGTTCGCTCGACGACGGCGATGGCCGAGTCGATGCGATCGAGGCGGGCCTCGATCCCGACTTCGAGTTCGCGCTGCCCCAGCAGGGCGCGACACCCGGGAACTCCCTTCAGGACCTCGTTGACCCCGCCCACCAGATCGGTGATGTCCTCGAGCGACGACGACCGCGCGGCGCGATCGAGCGGACCAAGAATCGAATCGACCGTCGGAACCTCACGGGTCGACGGACGGCTCACCAAGGCGATGATGCCGCACATGTCGGACAGGTTACCGAGGGGCCAGGGACGGCGATGATCAGGCGAAACGCTCGGCGGCCACCGCGCAGAGCCGATCGACCACGGCCTGCGCTTCGTCGTGCGACGCGGCCTCGGCCATCACCCGCACCACCGGCTCGGTTCCGCTCGAACGAACCAACACTCGCCCTTCAGTGCCGAGTCGCTGTTCTTCGACGGTGATCTCGGCGCGCATCTCGGCGGCCGCGTCAGCCGGCCGGCGACCCACTCGAACGTTGCGCAGCACTTGCGGGTATGTGGTCATGACGGCCGAAGCCAACTCGGAGAGACTGCGCGCGCGGCGACGAGCCAACACCGAGACGAACACCGCCGCCACGAGGCCGTCACCGGTGGTGCCCATGTCGCGGTGGATGATGTGCCCGCTTTGCTCGCCTCCGAGCACGAATCCACCGTCGTCCATGGCATCGAGAACATGGCGGTCGCCCACGGGAGTGGTGACCACCTGAATGCCGGCCGCTTCCATGGCCCGGTGGAATCCGAGATTGGCCATCACCGTGGCCACGACCACACCACCGGCCAAACGCCCTTGTTCGCGACGCTCGAGCGCCGAGAGTGCGATGAGACGATCTCCATCGACCACTTGTCCGCGATCGTCGACCGCGATCACGCGATCTCCGTCGCCGTCGAAAGCGAACGCGAAGTCGACGCCGCCCATCTGACGCACGAAGTCGCACAACTGGCGCGGGGCGGTGGCCCCGCAATCGCGATTGATGTTGGTGCCATCAGGAGCATCGTTGAGCACGATCACTTCGGCACCGAGCGCACGGAACACGCGCGGAGCCGCTTCGTGCATCGCTCCGTTGGCGGTGTCGAGAACGACGCGCGCGCCGGCCAGACACCGGTCGGCGAACAACGACACCACGTGGTCGACGTACCACGACAAGGCGTCGGTGCGCGGAACCACACTTCCCACCCGACGAGGAATCGATCCGCTCGGCTCGGCGGCGAGGATGGAAGCGAGCTCGGCCTCGATCGCACGCTGTGTGGCATCGTCGACCTTGCGACCACCAGCGGCGAACACCTTGATCCCGTTGTCGGTGTACGGATTGTGCGACGCGGTGATCACCACACCGGGAATGCCGTCGCGTTCGGCCAAGGCGGCGATGGCCGGAGTCGGCACGACCACGGCATCGTCGACATCGACTCCTTCGGCCGCCACGCCCGACGCCAGGGCCGTCTGCAGTGCGGGCCCCGACTCGCGCGGGTCACGGCCGATCACCAGACGCGACGGCGACAGCACCCGACCGACGGCGCGACCGAGCGCCAGGGCGAACTCGGGAGTGATCTCTTCGATGGCAACGCCACGCACCCCATCGGTTCCGAACCGCGGGTGCGCCGCTGCCGACATGCGGCGCTCGCTCAGCGCTTGGTGTACTGCGGCGCCTTGCGGGCCTTCTTGAGGCCGTACTTCTTGCTCTCCTTGCGACGCGAGTCGCGGGTGAGCAGTCCGGCCTTCTTGAGGGCGGGGCGCGCTTCGGGATCGAGATCGGCGAGCGAACGAGCCAGACCCATGCGCATCGCGCCGGACTGACCGGTCACGCCACCACCGATGATGGTGGCCTCGACGTCGTACTGCTCGGCCGTGTTGGTGACGCGCAGCGCCTCGACGGCGGAGTTGCGCTGTGTGGCGGTGCCGAAGTATTGCTCGATCGGCTTGCCGTTGATGACGACTTTGCCGGTGCCCGGGCGGACGCGAACTCGCGCGACAGCAGCCTTGCGGCGTCCGGTGGTCTGGGTCAGGGGCTTGCTCATGTTGCGATCCTTCAGCGGGCCTTGGCGTGGTCGATGTTGCGAACGGTCGGATTCTGCGAAGCGTGCGGATGCTCGGCGCCGCCGTACACCTTCAACTTCTTGATCATCTGACGGCCGAGAGGACCCTTGGGCAGCATGCCCCTCACCGAGTTGCGGATGGCCTCATCGGGACGGCGCGCCAAAAGGTGAGCGAAGGTCTCGCTCTTCATACCGCCGGGGTAGCCCGAGTAGCGGTAGATCATGTGGCGATCGGCCTTGCCCGACGTCATGACGATCTTGTCGGCGTTGATGACGATGACGTGATCGCCCATGTCCATGTGCGGTGCGAAGACGGGCTTGTGCTTGCCACGCAGCAGACGGGCGGCCTCGGTGCACAGACGACCGAGCACCATGCCCTCGGCGTCGAGGACATGCCACTCGCGCTTCACATCGCTGGCCTTGGGTGAGTAGGTGCTCATGAGAACTTCTTTCGACGAGCTGGCGCGGTACATCGACCGCACACAGGACCCTGGAATGATACGGGCCTAGTACCCGACTTCCCACAGGCACAGACCCTCGGGAGGGGCCACCTGACCTGCGGCTGACCGGGAACGGGCGGCCAGGATCCCGCTGATCTGGCCGGGGGTGATCTTGCCGGTTCCGACGTCGACCAGGGTGCCCACGATCGAGCGGACCATCTGATGGCAAAAGGCCGTGGCCCGGATCTCGAAACGAAGGAGCCGAGCGCCATGTTCGCTGCGCTGCTCGGTCCATTCGGCCGACACGACCCGCCGGACGAGGGAGTGTTCGCCCTCCTTGGGGCGGCGGCAGAACGACGAGAAGTCGTGCTCCCCCACCAACGGATCGCAGGCCATCTGCATGAGCGGCAGATTGAGCGGATGGGCCACGTGCCAGGTGGTCGCGGACAGGAACGGGTCGGGCGTCTCGTCGTTGAGAACGAGGTAGCGGTAGTGCCGCCACGTGGCCGAGAAGCGCGCCGAGAATTCGGCGTCGGCCGCCGCGGCCTCGCGCACGACGATGCCCGGAGCGCACATCTTGGTGAGGCGTCGGGGCAACGACTCGAGATCGAGATCGACGGGCAGGTCGACGCTCACCACCTGACCCCACGCGTGAACGCCAGCGTCGGTGCGGCCCGCACCCTGCACCTCCACCGCACCGCGCGCGATTGTCGACAGTGCTTCGTTCAACGAACCCGCCACCGTGCGGACTCCGTCATTGGTGGCGAAGCCGTGGAAATGCGAACCGTCGTAGGCCAGCAAAAGACGAACCCGCCGTGAGGCGGGTTCGTTCGAAGACATGGGAGTTGTGGTCACGGAGCCCGTGGGCGGACTCGTTCGACTCAGACGAGTTCGACGCGGGCCATCGGGGCGTTGTCGCCCTGACGCGGACCCAACTTCAGAATGCGCAAGTAGCCACCGTTGCGATCGGCGAAACGCGGAGCGATGTCGGCGACCAACTTGTGGGTCATCTCCTTGTCGCCCAAGTACGCCTGGAGCTGACGGATGCGGTGCAGGCTGGCGGCGTCGCCGTCCTGAGCCTTCTTCGCCTTGGTGATGAGCTTCTCGGCGATGGGGCGCAGAGCCTTGGCCTTGGCCTCGGTGGTCTCGATCGCCTCGGCGGCGAAGAGCGAAGCCGCGAGGTTGGCCATCATCAACTTCTGGTGGGCGGAACTGCCACCGAATTTGCGGGCGCGTCGGGGTGTTGCGGGCATGGTCGTCGTCTTTCTTCGTTCTGTTCGTTGTTCGTCAGCCGCGCAGCGAGAGACCGCGCTCGTCGAGCTTCTGCTTGACCTCGTCGAGGCTCTTCTGGCCGAAGTTGGTGATGTTGAGCAGATCGTCCTCGGTCTTCTGCAGAAGTTCGCCGATGGTGTTCACCTGGGCGCGCTTCAAGCAGTTGCGCGGACGCTCGGAGAGGTCGAGCTCTTCGATCGCGATGTCGAGGTCGGGGCTCGATGCACCGGCCTGGATCACTTCACCGAGTTCGAGACCCTTGGGCTCGTCGGAGAGGTTGGCCACCAGATCGACGAGCGAACGGAGCGTGGCACCGGCCGAGGCGAGGGCCTCGCGCGGGCTCATGGTTCCGTCGGTCTCGATGTCGATGACGAGGCGGTCGTAGTTGGTCGACTGCTCGACGCGTGTGGGCTGAACGTCGAACATCACGCGGCGAACCGGCGAGAAGATCGCGTCGATGGGGATGACGCCGATGGTGCGGGTGCCGGCCTCGCGGTCGGACGAGAGGTAACCGCGACCCTGCGACACGGTGAGATCGATGGCCAGACGGCCCTTCGAGTTCACGTGGGCGATGACGAGGTCCTTGTTGAGAATCTCGACTTCGGCCGGGCACTTGATGTCGCCGGCGGTGATGACGGCCTCACCACGCACGTCGAGACGAAGAACGACGTCGTCCTCGGAGTCGGAGCGAAGAACGATGTCCTTCAGGTTGAGGATGATGTCGGTGACGTCCTCGGAGACACCGGTGATGGTGTCGAACTCGTGCAACGCCTCGTCGAACTTGACCGTGGTGATGGCTGCACCCGGGATGGCCGAGAGCAGTGTGCGACGCAGCGAGTTGCCGATCGTGTGGCCGAAACCCGGCTCGAGCGGTCCGATCGCGAAACGCTGGCGATTGTTGGACTCCTCGTTGTCGGCTTCGACGGTGGGGCGCTGAATGACGAGCATGGACACTTCCTTGTTCGGGCCTGGGATTACTTGGAGTACAACTCGACGATGAGCTGTTCGCGCACCGGCACATCGATGTGCTCGCGCGACGGTTCGGTGCGAACGGAGACCTGCTTGCCGCCGTCGCCCGTCTCGAGCCAACCCACGACCGAGCGGTCGAGGGTGTCGAGGTTGTGCTGGATCACGATCATGTTGCGAGCCTTGGGCGACAACGTGATGACGTCGCCGGCCTTCACGCGCGCGCTCGGGATGTTGAGGCGCTTGCCGTTCACGAGCACGAGACCGTGGCTCACGAACTGGCGAGCCTGCGGACGGGTGCTGGCCCAGTTGGCGCGGTAGACCACGTTGTCGAGACGGAGCTCGAGAAGACGCAGAAGGTTCTCACCGGTCGGGCCGGCGAGGCGGTTGGCCTCTTCGTAGGTCTTGCGGAACTGACGCTCGAGAACGCCGTAGATGTACTTGGCCTTCTGCTTCTCCTGCAGCTGAGTGAGGTACTCGCTGCCACTCGAACGACGACGGGTGCGACCGTGCTGGCCGGGAGGGAACGGGCGGCGCTCGAGAGCCTTCGAGCCCTTGCCGTTCTCGAAGACGTTGATGCCGAGGCGACGCGACAGGCGCACCTTGGGTCCGGTGTAACGAGCCATGACTTAGTTCCTCTTCCGCTTCGGCAACTTGCAACCGTTGTGCGGAACCGGCGTGACGTCCTTGATGCCCGTCACTTCGATTCCGGTGTTCTGGAGCGAACGAATGGCGGTGTCACGACCGGAGCCGGGGCCCTTGGCGTGCACTTCGACGCGGCGCATGCCCTGTTCGAACGCGGCCTTGGCAGCCTTCTCGGCCGCCAACTGAGCGGCGAACGGGGTGCTCTTGCGCGACCCCTTGAAACCGACGCCGCCACCCGACGCCCACGAGACGACATTGCCCTCGGGATCGGTGATGCTGACGATGGTGTTGTTGAACGAGCACTTGATGTGGCACACACCAACGGTGACGTTCCGACGTTCGCGCTTGCGGGGGCGGCGTCCGCCCGGCTTCGGCTTGGCCATGACTTACTTCCTCACTGCCTTCTTCTTGTTGGCCACGGTCTTCTTCGGGCCCTTGCGGGTACGAGCGTTCGTCTTGGTGCGCTGGCCGCGCACGGGCAGGCCGCGGCGATGACGCACACCCTGCAGGGACTGGATTTCGATCTTGCGCTTGATGTCCTGCTGCACTTCGCGGCGCAGGTCACCTTCCACGGTGATGTTCTGATCGACCCACACGCGGATGCGGTTCACTTCGTCTTCGGTGAGGTCGCGCACGCGGGTGTTGGCGTTGAGGCCGAGATCGGAGCAGATCTTCTGAGCGGTCGGACGACCGATGCCGAAGATGTAGGTGAGTGAGATCTCCAACCGCTTCTCGCGGGGGATGTCGACACCGGAAATACGAGCCATTGAAAAACGTCTGCTTTCTTCTCAGCCCTGGCGCTGCTTGTGGCGCGGGTTCTCACAGATGACCATGACCCGTCCGTGACGACGGATCACCTTGCACTTCTCACAGATCTTCTTGACGCTGGGTCGGACCTTCATCGGTCGTCTCGCTTCTTGTTGTTCACTTGTATCGGTAGGTGATACGACCCCGAGTGAGGTCGTATGGAGTGAGTTCGACTTGCACCTTGTCGCCGGGGAGGATGCGGATGTAGTTCATGCGCATCTTTCCGGAGATGTGCGCCAAAACTTTGTGGCCGTTCTCCAACTCGACCCTGAACATGGCGTTCGGGAGCGACTCGAGGATCGTGCCTTCCAGAAGAATGGCGTCGTCTTTAGGTTTGGCCAGAACTGCCTCCTTGGCGTTACACGGTTCGACTGACTGATGCGTGACAGAGGTCAGATCAGGGCCGGTTGACGATGCTACCGGGGGTTTTCCGCCACCCCACCGGGCCGATTCGGGGCCGATCCGGGACTGATTTCGGCTCGGGTTACGGCTCGGATCGACCGGCTGAACCGGTGACCCGGCCGGGTCAGGACTGGGCCCGTTGGGCCGCTTCGATCGCCGACGTCATCCGGCCGAACACCGTGTCGGGGCTGGCCGAACCGTCCACCACGGTGAGCCGGCCCCGAGAGCCGTAGTACTCGAGCAACGGGGCGGTCTGGGTCTCGTAGAGGTCGAGGCGGCGGTTCACCGACTCCTCGGTGTCGTCGTCGCGCTGGACCACGTCTCCCCCACAGGTGTCGCAGGTCCAGGGGTGACGTTCCCGGCCGGTGGCCGTGTAGTTCGTGCCGCAGTCCCGGCAGACCCGCCGCGACGAGATCCGGGCCAGAACCAGATCGCGCGGGACGTCGAGGTCGATCACGGCGTGCACCGGCTTGCTGGCGGTCAAGGCATCGAGGGCCTCGGCCTGGGTCACGGTTCGGGGGAATCCATCGAGGATGTAGCCACGGGTCGTGGCGTCGTCCTCGGCCAGACGTTGGCGAACGAGTTCGATCATGATCTCGTCACCGACCAGTCGACCCGACTCGATCACCTGCTTCGCGGCGCGACCCAACTCGGTGCCCTCGCGAACGGCGGCGCGCAGCATGTCTCCGGTGGAGATGTGCGGAACCACGTAGTGGCGCGACAAACGCTGACACTGTGTTCCTTTGCCGGCGCCTTGGCGACCGATGAGGATGAGCCGGACGCCCTGGATCATAGGTCAGCTCCGGCGCGAGCGGCGACGCCGGTGGAGCGTCACTTCAGGAATCCCTCGTAGTTGCGCAACATCAACTGACTGTCGACCTGGCGCATGAGTTCGAGAGCGACACCCACCGCGATGAGCACCGTGGTACCCGCGAACGGGAAGGACTGCACGTCGCCGACCCACAGCACGATGTACGGAAGGATCGCGATGAACGCGACGAAGAGTGCGCCGGGCAGCGTGATGCGATTGACGACGCGGGCGAGGTAGCTCTCGGTCTGCGGTCCGGGACGAATGCCGGGGATGAAACCGCCTTGACGACGGATCTGATCGGCCTGGCGAATCGGATCGAACGCGATCGAGTTGTAGAAGTAGGCGAACGCGATGATGAGCAGGGCGAAGACCACGATGTACAGAAGGCCCTGCGAACTCACCAGGTTGCGGTCGACCCACTCGGTGAGGCTGCGCCGCCAACCGCGATCGGAGCCGATCACGTTGGTGAGGAGCACGGGCAGGAGCATCACCGAGCTGGCGAAGATGATCGGGACCACGCCGGCCTGGTTGACCTTGAGCGGGATGTACGTGCTCTGGCCGCCGAACATGCGCCGACCCACCACGCGCTTGGCGAACTGCACCGGGAT
>JBEAXP010000200.1:0-26626 GCA_041159745.1 Actinomycetota bacterium
GTCACGCGAGTGCGCAACGGCAGGCGAACGGGTCGGGCCACGGTGAACATCCTGCCCGAACCCACCCGGGTTCCCGTCGGGGGCCGGACATGACGCCGCCCGACTCGGGGAATTCCGGCGAGTCGGGCGGCGGACCAAGGAGATATCCGGTTCCGCCGGATCGGCGAGGGCCAGGGGGAGGACGGCCCCCGTCGGTCCGACGTGAACGAGCGCCAGTTTCCCGACGCTCTGTGAAAGGACCGTGCGGGAATTGTGCGTTTTGTGTAACGAATTCGACCGACCGGTCCGACCGGGCAGAATCGCTCCGTGAACTCGCTCCTGTTCATCGAGGACGACGACCAGATCCGCCTCGCGCTGCGTCTGGCTCTCGAGGACGAGGGGTACGAGGTGCGAGAGGCGGCCGATGGCAGGACCGGCCTGGCCGCGTTCCACGCCGATGAACCCGATTTGGTCCTTCTCGACCTTCGCCTCCCTGACATGTCGGGTTTCGATGTGTGTCGAGCACTGAGAGCGATGTCGATCGTCCCGATCGTGATGGTGACCGCTCAGACCGACACCAATGACATGGTCGCCGGCCTCGAGGCCGGCGCGGACGACTACGTCACCAAGCCGGTGGTGCCCAAGGAGTTGGCGGCTCGTATCCGCGCCCATCTTCGACGGGTGCAACTCCAGGGTGACCCCGCGGTCGAGTCGTCGAGCCTGACGTTCGGAGACGTCGAGTTGCGTCGTGAACAAGGCATCGTTCTCAAGGCCGGTCGTGAGGTTTCCCTGACCAAGACCGAGTTCAACTTGCTGTGCGAATTCGCCGATCATCCCAACATCGTTCTGTCCCGCGATCAGCTCCTGGAGCGAGTGTGGGGCTACGACTATCTCGGCGACAGCCGCCTCGTGGATGCGCACGTGCGTCGTCTGCGCGTCAAGATCGAAGATCAAGCCGACGATCCGAAGTTGATCGTGACCGTGCGCGGAATCGGCTATCGGCTCATGCCCGTGTGATCGATTCGAGGAATCGACACACCTCGTCGCTGCTGACTGTGCGGCGCATCGGAGGAAGCGCGGACAGCAGCTGCCTCCGGTACTGAGCCGTGGCGAGGCGAGGGTCGAAGACCGTGACGACGCCACGGTCGGTCGCGGATCTGATCAGTCGTCCGGCTGCCTGGGCGAGCAGGGTGGCCGCGCGCGGCAGGTCGATCTCACGAAAGGCGCGGTCACCTAGCAGTTCACGGCGCGCCGAGAGCAGCGGTTCGTCGGGTCGGGGAAACGGGATTCGATCGAGGGTGACGAGCGACAGCGTTCGACCCGGAATGTCGACTCCTTGGAAGAAGCCCGCGGTGGCGAACAGACAGGATGACTCGTCGGCGCTGAACTCCTCGACGAGTCGGCTCTTGTTGGGGTCGTCGCGTTGCGAGAGGACCGGGACGTCGAGGACGGGTCGAAGTTTCTCCACCGCCTGATCGAGGGCGCGGAAACTCGTGAAGAGCGCCAGAGTTCGACCGCCGGCGGCGACGATGAGTCGATAGAGCTCGTCGTGCATGGCCCGCGCGAAGTCGGGGGTGTTGGGGCCCGGAAACTTCGACGGGCAGTAGAGGAGCGAGTTGTTCTCGTAGTCGAACGGACTCCCGACGTCGATCGCATCGAACTGGCCCTCCGTCAGGCCGACGCGGGTCGGCAGATTGGCCGGAACGGTTGCGCTCGTCAGGATCGCGGTGCGCCCCGACCAGATTCCGTTGGCCAGTACCGGGGCCACGTCGAGAGGAGCGATCTCCAGAACCGGGTTGCCGACCGAGCCCGAGACATAGGGGACGAAGGTGTCGTCGATGCGCAGCGCCTGATCGAGGTTCTCGGCCAGTCGGGTGGCGGCCTGTTGGGCCCGCAGTCGACGCTGATCGGCGTCGGGATCGGTCGTGTTCAGGCCGCGAAGCGCCTCGAGGAGATCGTTGACGGCCAGCCGTGCCGCGGCGAGCACGGCCGTGATGTCGGGAGGAAGCGGGGCCGAGAGACGGTTTCCGATGAGGGGCGCGAGCAGTTCGTCGAGAAGCGGTCCCTGTCGCGTGAGTCGATCGAGCAAGTCGGGTTGGGCGAACACTCGTCCGGTCACTCCCGCGAGCCATCGCAGCCGTCCGCTCGAAAAGGACAACGCGACGCTGTCGCTCATGATGTCCTCGAGGCCGTGCACCTCGTCGATCACGACGACGTCGTGTTCGGGAAGCACCGCGCCCGCCGTGGCGACATCGAGGCCGTAGAGATGCGTGTTCACGACCACGATGTCGGATTCGGCCGCGCGATCGCGGGCCATCTCGGCGAAGCACTCGCCGCCGGCTGGACAACGACGCGCGCCCGGGCACTCTTCGCTCGACACCGTGATGGCCGCCGTCGTGGCGGGATCGAGACGTCCGGGAAACTCCGACAAGTCTCCGGTCTCGCTTCCGTCGGCCCATTTCGCGAGTTCGATGAGTCGCTTGGCGGGAATCGTCCTCATGTCGTCGGACAGCGTTGGACTTCCACCGCTGGCTTCGGCCAGCCGTTGGCGGCACAAGTAGTTCTGTCGACCCTTCACGACGGCCCACGAGAGGTCGCGCTTCAATTCCCGCGCCACCGTGTCACGGAGGAGGGGAAGGTCCTTGCGGGCGATCTGGTCCTGCAGCGCCTTGGTGGCCGTGGTGACCACGGCACGCCGACCCGACAGAACGATGGGGACGAGGTATCCGAGCGTCTTGCCGGTTCCCGTGCCGGCCTGAACGATCACGTGGCGACCGGTGTGGAGCGCCTCGGCGACGTGCTCCGCCATCGTTCGCTGCCCCGGGCGATCCTCGGCATCCGACAGTGCGGCGGTGGCGACGTCGAGAGCGTCGCGAACGGACAGGGATCTATCTCGCGGCACGAGTCACGATTGGTGATGCGCCCGCGCGAGGTCGAGTGCGCCGTCGATGTCATCGGCCGAGAAGTCGGGCCAGGTCTTGTCGCTGAAATAGATCGGTGCGCCCGCGGCCTGCCACAACAGAAAATTGGACACGCGGAGCTCTCCGGAGGTTCGAACGACGACGTCGACCGGAGGCATGTCGGGGAGGTACATCGCGGCCGACAGGTCGTCGGCCGTCACGGGCCGACCGAGGGCCTTGCTGCGACGGGCGGCGTGAACGATCTCGGCCCGACTTCCGTAGTCGAAGGCGACGGTGAGCGTCATGCCGGTGTTTCTGCTGGTGTCGGCGATCGCTTTGTGAATGGCTCGCTGCACGTACCGCGGGGTGCGTGACGACGGATCGTCGAACGGGCGGCCGATCCAGGTGATCCGCACGTTCAGCTCGTTCAGCTCGGACACCCGGCCGAACAACTTCTCGTGCAGACCGAGGATGTGCCGGACCTCCCGCCGAGGGCGTACCCAGTTCTCGGTGGAGAATCCGAAGACCGTGAGCCAGTTCACATCACGCCGGACGCAGTGACGGACGACTTCGGCCAGGTTCTCTTCTCCGGCGGTGTGGCCCGCGGTGCGGGGCAGATGCCGACGGGTCGCCCAACGTCCGTTTCCGTCCATGATGCAGGCCAAGTGCACGGTGTGAGGGTAGCCGTGAGGCCACAATGGGCGTCGTGTTCCGCCGTCGCCGCTCCGTCGACATCGCCACTGGTGGTCGTGAGAACACAGGTGACTCGTCGCGGGCTCGCCGGTTGATCCTCGTCGCCGGATCTCTCGACGAGTGGGCCGATTTCAGCGAGGCGGAGTGGAGCAGTCGGCTCGAGACGGTGGGTGCGGCCGGGGCGGCGGCAGGTATCGAGTCGTTGAGGATCGTTCCCGTGGCCGGCGATCGACGAGGTTCTTCGTCGGTCGTCCGTCGTGAAGTGCGGGTCGACGGCTGTCGTGTCGTCGCCGATCCACGGCCGGACGGACGTGCCAACCTCGTCGACGCGATCAACGAGATGTCGGAGCCGATCTCCGAGGAATCGATCCAGAAGATGGTTGGCGCCTCGGGTGGTGACGTCGACCTGGTGATCGTTCTCGGTGGGTCGCCCGTTCTTCCCAAAGCGCTCGTCTGGGAGCTCGCGTACGCCGAGCTCGTCTACGTCGATGCCAACTGGACGACGTTGTCGGGCGAACACGTCCGGCGATCGCTCGACGAATTCGCAGTTCGGCAACGCCGTTTCGGCGGAGTCACCGAGTGACCAGTCGCCTCTATCGGGACGAAGCCGTCGTCATTCGCTCGTACAAACTCGGCGAGGCCGATCGAATCGTCGTGATGCTCACTCGCGACCACGGAAAGGTTCGCGCGGTCGCCAAAGGTGTCCGAAAGACGCACTCGAAGTTCGGCGGTCGGCTCGAACCGCTCTCGCACGTCGCGGTTCAGATTCACCGTGGCACGAATCTCGACGTCGTGAATCAGGTGGAGACGATCGATTCGTCGGGACGAATGTTCGGAGATCTCGACGTCATGACGGAGGGCCTGGCCGTGCTGGAGGCCGTCGACCAACTCGTCCCTGATCGCGAGCCGGTGCCCGAGGTGTTCCGGATGCTGGTGGGTGTGCGCAAGACCCTCGCCGAACGGCCGTCGGCTCTGGTCGTGCCGGCTTTCCTGTTGCGATTGCTGGCGACCGAAGGTGTTCGTCCCGAACTGGATCGGTGCGTCGGTTGCGGCGCGGCCGAATCGGAGAACTCGCCATTTGCGTCGATCGACCTCGAGAGAGGCGGAGTCCAGTGCCGGGGTTGTCGCTCGGGCATCGGAGTCACTCCCGGGGCGCTGGGCTTGCTGCGCGACGTCCTCGGCGGCCGTTTGGGTGAGGCGCTCGATCGAGTGCACCGTCCGGGCGGGCAGGTTCTCGACGACCCGATCGTGGCCGAGGTCGCGGCGATCGCCACGCGGGCTTTCGAGTTCCACGTCGAGCGACGGTTGCGCTCGGTTGCGATCTTCGAGCGCCACGATTCTCGTTCCGAGTCGTAGCACCACCAGAGCCGTCACACGACCGAAGCCGTAAGATAGGAAGCCGTGCCCGCCTCCGAACTCGAACAAATCGTCAACCTGTGCAAGCGCCGCGGTTTCGTCTATCCGTCGGCCGAGATCTACGGCGGCTTCCGGTCGAGTTACGACTACGGTCCGCTCGGCTCGCTGATGTTGCGCAACGTTCGTGAGTCGTGGCTGCGTGAAATGGTGCAGAAGCGCGACGACGTCGTCCTCATCGACGCCGCGATCCTCGGGCCGCCCCAGGTCTTCGAGGCGAGTGGTCACCTGGCCAATTTCAGCGATCCACTGGTCGATTGCCGCGAATGCAAGCAGCGCTTTCGCGAGGATCACCTCGAGGATCGCTCGGTGTGCCCCAATTGCAAGGCCAAGAACAGCCTCACCGACGCCCGGGCTTTCAACCTCATGTTCAAGACGTACGCCGGTCCCGTCGAAGGTTCGGGTGCGGAGGTCTACCTGCGACCGGAGACGGCGCAAGGCATGTTCGTCAACTTCAGCAACGTGCTGCAGACGAGTCGCAAGAAGCCGCCCTTCGGGATCGCGCAGGTCGGAAAGAGTTTCCGCAACGAGATCACCCCGGGCAACTTCATCTTCCGCACCCGTGAGTTCGAACAGATGGAACTCGAATTCTTCGTGCCCCCGGCCGAGGGCCCGAAGTGGTACGAGTACTGGTGCGCCACTCGTCTTCAGTGGTACATCGACCTCGGCATTCCCGCCGAGATGCTCCGACTTCGGGCCCATGACGCCGACGAATTGAGTCACTATTCGGCCGGAACGGCTGACGTCGAGTTCATGTACCCCTGGGGCTGGGGCGAGTTGGAAGGGATCGCCCAGCGCACCAACTTCGATCTCACGCAGCACTCGAATCATTCGGGTCAGAGACTCGACTTCTTCGACCAGTCGACGAACGAACGGTACGTGCCGTTCGTGATCGAACCGGCCGCCGGCGTCAACCGCGCCATGGCCGCGTTCCTCTTGGCCGCCTACGACGAGGACGAGGTCGGTGGCGAGGCCCGCACGATCCTGCGTCTCCATCCGCGCTTGGCTCCGTTCAAGGTCGCGGTTCTTCCGCTGAGCAAGAAGGACACGCTCACCCCGCTCGCGCGCGAGATCTTCGCCTCGCTGTCCGAGCGTTACATGGTGGAGTACGACGACACCCAGTCGATCGGCAAGCGGTATCGCCGTCAGGACGAGATCGGCACACCGTTGTGCATCACGGTCGACTTCGAGTCGCTCGAGGACGGGGCCGTCACGGTGCGCGACCGCGACACCACCGAGCAGGTGCGGGTACCGATCACCGAACTCGAATCGGCATTGCGGCAGCGACTCGGGTTCTGAACCGCCGCCCGCAGGGTCTAGGTTTCAGTCGGGGCCGGTTCGCAAGGCCTCACCATCGAAGGGGGAATCATGTCGAAAGTCGCCGTGTGGGCCAAGATCCCGGCCGCTCCGGGTAAGCGTGACGAGTTGGCCAAGGCTCTCGAAAGCGCTCTGGAGACCGCCAAGTCGGAGAAGGGGACGATCTATTACATCCTCCACGCCGATCCCAACGAGGCCGATGTTCTGTACATGTACGAGATGTACGAGAACCAGGACGCGTTGAACGAGCACATGGGTTCGGAAGCGTTCAAGGCGCTCGGTCCGGCCATCGGCCCCTTCCTCGGTGGTCGTCCCGACCTGAAGTTCGTGGCCCCGCTCGGCGGCAAGGGGGCCTGACCTGTCGGCGCGGCGCGGGACGTATCTCGACCGCATTCTCGATCACCATCGTGGTCGAGCGGCCGACGACTCGCGCCCGTTGTCCGATCTTCGCGCTCGGGTGACCGACCTCGAGTCGTGTCGAGGCTTCGCGGCCCGACTGCGCGTCGATGCCGAGTCGTCACTGGCCGTGGTGGCCGAGATCAAGCGTCGATCCCCGTCGAAGGGCGACCTTTTCGCCGACCTCGACCCCTCGGTGCTCGCCCGCCAGTACGAGGCGGGCGGTGCGAGTTGCCTCTCGGTGCTCACCGACGGACCGCATTTCGGGGGATCGGTCGACGATCTGCGACAGGCGCGTTCGGCGGTCGGACTCCCGGTGCTGCGCAAGGACTTCACCGTGGCCGAGCGAGACGTCTTCGATACTCGACTCATGGGTGCCGATTGCGTCTTGTTGATCGCCGCCGCGCTCGAACCGAGCCAACTCGTCGATCTGTCCGGTTTGGCGCTCGACATCGGTCTCGACGTTCTCGTCGAGATCCACGACGAGGATGAACTCGCGGTTGCGGTATCGGCGGCCGCTCCGGCGATCGGGGTGAACCAACGCGATCTCGTGACTTTCGAGGTCGATCACGCCCGAGCCGAGAGAATGGCCGGGATCATTCCCGACTCCGTGGTCAAGGTGGCCGAGAGCGGAGTACGCGATTCGACCGACGCGGGGAGTCTCCGCCGGGCCGGCTACGACGCGATCCTCGTGGGCGAGACTCTCGTTCGTTCCGGTGACCCGACGGCGGCGTTGCGCTCCTTGCGCGTCGAGTAACGATCACCCGCCACGGCCGGCGCGACCGGTACTTTGGGGACGTGTTCGTCAAGATCTGCGGGATCACCAACGAGGACGACGCGTTGCTCGCCGTGGCGATGGGTGCCGATGCGGTGGGTTTCGTATTCGCACCGTCGCCACGACAGGTCGCTCCTCAGGTCGTCTACGACATCACGCGTCGCCTGCCGCCGGAGATCCTCACCGTGGGCGTGTTCCGCGACGAACTTCCCGACCGCGTCTTCGACGTCGCGAGTCGAGCCGGGGTGAAGGCGGTGCAGTTGCACGGTCGTGAGACGGCCCGGCACGTGTCGATGTTGGCTGACAACGTTCGCTGGATCATCAAGGCGGTGACGGCCGGCTCGCCCGAAGCGGCGCGAGCCAACGAGTACGGAACGGATCTCGTTCTCGTGGATGCTCCCGAACCCGGCTCGGGCCGCCTGTTCGATTGGAAGCTCGTGGACGAGATACCGGGTGGTTTGCGTGTCATTCTCGCCGGTGGGCTGACCCCGGAAAACGTGGGCTCGGCGGTCGAAATCGTGAAGCCCTGGGGCGTCGACGTGTCGTCGGGAGTCGAGAGCAGCCCCGGTCGCAAGGATGCGGTCAAGGTTCGCCGCTTCATCGCCGCGGCCCGAGCGGCCGCCCCGGCCGAGTTCGAAGCCGGTGACGACTTCGTCTACGACTGGACCGACGAGTAACGGACTTCACCCGCCGTCGGGTCAATCGGGTGGGGTTTGGGCCGTTCCGGATGCGAACATGAGGGCGTGTCAGCACCTACGGATCGCTCGATCATGTCGGAACCCTCGGCCACCGGTCGCTTCGGTGAATTCGGGGGCCGTTTCGTTCCCGAGACACTCGTGCCCGCGTGTCAGGAGCTCGAACAGGCATTCCGTGACGCGTGGGACGATCCCATCTTCCGCGGCGATCTGTCGGCGATTCTGCAGGAGTACGCCGGCCGTCCGTCGATCATCACCGAATGCCATCAGTTGGGTGCTCGACTCGGTATTCGCCTCGTGCTGAAGCGGGAAGATCTCAACCACACCGGTTCGCACAAGATCAACAACGTGCTCGGCCAGACTCTGCTGGCCAAGCGCATGGGAAAGAAGCGCATCGTCGCCGAGACCGGAGCCGGTCAGCACGGTGTCGCCTCGGCCACGGCGGCCGCGCTCATGGGCCTCGAGTGCAAGGTGTACATGGGTGCGGTCGACGTCGAGCGGCAGGCGCTCAACGTCTTTCGCATGCGTCTTCTCGGCGCCGAGGTCGAAGCCGTGCACAGTGGTAGCCGCACGCTCAAGGACGCGGTGAACGAGGCCATGCGCGATTGGGTCGCGACGGTCGAGACGACTCATTACTGCCTCGGATCGGTGATGGGCCCGCATCCGTACCCGTGGATGGTTCGCCAGTTCCATCGGGTCATCGGCGACGAAGCCCGCGAGCAGTGTCGCGAACGATTCGGGTCCGACCCCGACGTGGTGGTGGCGTGTGTGGGCGGCGGTTCGAACGCCATCGGCATCTTCTCGGGTTTCGTCGACACCGAGGCTCGTCTGATCGGAGTGGAGCCGGCCGGCGGAGCCGCGGTCGGTCGAGGCGTCCCGGGGGTCGTGCACGGAATGCGCAGTTTCCTGATGCAGGACGAGTACGGCCAGGTGCAAGAAGCGCACTCGATCTCGGCTGGTCTCGACTATCCCGGAGTCGGCCCCGAGCACTCGTACCTCGCGTCCATCGGACGCGCCGAGTATCCGACGGTGACCGATGCCGAGGTCATCGAGGCGTTTCAACTGATGGCTCGGACCGAGGGCATCATTCCCGCGCTGGAATGCGCGCACGCTCTGGCCTGGATCGTGCGTGAAAGTGGCTCGCTGCAGGGACGGACCGTTCTCATGAACCTGTCGGGCCGGGGCGACAAGGACGTGGCGCAGATGATGGAGATCCTGTCCTGATGTTGCGTCTCGAGGCCGCGCTGCGAGCGCGGCGAGAGGCCGGGGGGAAAATCCTGATCCCCTACGTCACCGGCGGACTGGCGGGTTGGCAGGATGCGGTTCGCGCCGTCGCGGCCGCGGGCGCCGATGCCATCGAGATCGGCCTTCCTTTCTCCGATCCGGTGATGGACGGTCCGGTGATCCAGGAAGCCAGCCAGCGCGCTCTCGATGCGGGTGCGACTCCGGTGTCGATTCTGAACGACGTTCGACGTCTCGACGTCGAAGTTCCCCTGGTCGTGATGTGTTACTACAACACCGTCCACCACGCCGGTCATGAACGCTTCGCCGCTCAATTGTCGCAAGCGGGAATTGCCGGTGCGATCGTCCCCGACCTGCCGCTCGAGGAGGCGGGGCCGTGGTGCGAAGCGGCCGACTCGGCGCAGATCGCCACGGTGATGCTGGCCGCACCCACTGCTCCCGATGAGCGTCTGCCGCGAATCTGCGCTCGCGCTCGGGGTTTCGTGTACTCGGTGGGCCTGCTCGGCGTGACGGGGGAGCGGGCGGCTCTGGCCGGCACCGCCACCGCGTTGGCCGGTCGTCTGAAGCCTCTCACCGACGTACCGGTCGTCGTGGGTGTCGGGGTGTCGAATGCCGAGCAGGCCGTGGAGGCGTCGCGGGTGGCCGACGGGGTCATTCAGGGCGCGGCGGTCGTGAGACGTCTCCTCGAAGACGGTGCCGATGCCGCCGGTGAGTACATCGCCGAGGTGCGAGCCGCGCTCGAACAGCAGTGGCCCACGCGCTGAAATCGTGACGTAAGTCTTACTGCTAAATCGCTGAGCAGGGCTGTTTAGCATGATAGGCAGGAAATGAGTTTCAGGCTCTCTGACGCTCATCGGGCCTGGTCCCGGTTACCCCCCAAAAAAACTGAGACATTGGAGATTTCATGCGCAAGTCATTCTTGGGAGCGGCTGCTGCCGTCGCCCTGACCGTCCTGGCCGCCTGCGGCGACGACGAGCCGAACGTGGAAACCACGGTTGCCGCCGCCGAAGCCGGTGACATCGTCGCCGTGGCCAGCGGCAACCCCGACTTCTCGACTCTGGTCGCCGCCGTCGCGGCCGCCGACCTCGTCGAGACCCTCCAGGGCGAAGGGCCGTTCACGGTGTTCGCTCCGACCAATGCCGCCTTCGAGGCCCTGCCCGCGGGCATCCTCGACAAGTTGCTCCTCCCGGAGAACAAGGAAGTTCTCGTGAAGATCCTCACGTACCACGTGGTCGCGGGCAAGGTCATGGCCGCCGACGTGACCGCCGGTGACGTGCCGAGCGTCGAAGGTCAGACGATTGCCGTCACCACGAACGACGGTGGCGTGCAGGTCAACGGAGCCAATGTGGTGGCGACCGACGTGGCCGCGAGCAACGGCGTCATTCATGTCATCGATGCCGTGATCCTGCCCCCGGACGTCGATCCGGCAGCTCTCTGATCGACAACTGATTCAGCGGCGATTCCGATCGCCGTCGTGAGCGGCCTCGTACAGATCTCGTCGCCACCCACGGGTCATGCCAGACTCGTGCGGTGTCGGACTCCTCTCGTGGAGCGTGTGATCTGTGCGAGGCCGCTCGGCTGTCCGAGTGGTTCCACGAGGACGATCTGTGCTGGATCGCGGAGTGCGAGGTCTGTTCGGTGCCGATGGTCGTCTGGCGCGTGCACGACCCGAATCCTCCCGAAGCGGTGAAGCAGCGTCTCCACGAGTTGCTCTGCTCGGTCGTGGGCGAACTCTTCGTCGACGAGATCTACATCGACGACAACATGCGCAACATCCCCGACCACTACCACGCTCACGCCCGCGGCCGCGGCAAGTGGGGGATGCAACCCCTCGAGCGTCGTCGACCGAATGAGGCGACGGGGTAGTCAGTACAGTTCGCTCATGCTCGTAGTCGGCAAAAAAGCACCAGCGATCAAGCTCCTCGACCAGGACGGCAACACGGTCACGTTGGCGTCGTACGCCGGCCGTCGCGTTCTCGTGTACTTCTACCCGAAGGCCGACACGCCAGGTTGCACCCAACAGTCATGCGGTCTGCGCGACATCGCCAAGAAGATCGGCGACACGGCCATCGTCGGGATCTCACCCGACGCGCCGGCCAAGCAGAAGAAGTTCGCCGACAAGTTCGATCTTCCCTTCCCGCTCCTGGCCGACACCGAACACGTCGTGGCGGAGAAGTACTTCGTCTGGAAGCAGAAGTCGATGTACGGCCGCACTTACATGGGCATCGAACGCTCGGCGTTTCTCATCGGGCCCGATGGGAAGATCGAACAGGCCTGGTACAAGGTGTCGCCGAAGGACACCCCGGCGAACTTGTTGAAGGCGTTGAAGTGACGCCTCTTCCGCGGCCTCTCGACGTTCTCCCGCATCGCCCTCCGTTTCTGTTCGTGGACGAGATCACCGCACTCGAGCCGGGTCGCTCGGCTGCGGGGCTGTGGCGTCTCACGGGTGACGAATGGTTCTTCCCCGGGCATTTTCCGGGCCGCCCGACTCTTCCCGGAGTCCTGATGTGCGAAGCGATCGCTCAGTTGGGAGCGGTGGCGGTGCTCACGTCGGCCGATCATGCCGGCCGTCTGCCTCTCTTCGGCGGCTTGGACGGCGCGCGCTTTCGCCGACAGGTCGTACCGGGTGACGTGCTGACCCTGGAGGTCGAACTCGGCCGGATGTCGTCGCGGGCCGGTAAGGGACGAGGGAGAGCGAGTGTCGACGACCAGACCGCGTGCGAGTGCGAGTTGATGTTCGTACTGGTCTGACCGCGGTTGTCTCAGGCCGGCGCCAGCACCACCGAGCCGTTGTGTCCTCCGAAACCGAAGTTGTTCGAAATGGTCGGGCCCGGGGTCCAGGGCCTCGGCTCGCCGATCACCAGGTCGACGTCCATCTCGGGATCGACGGTGGTGGTTCCGGCCGTGGGCGGAATCAATCGGTGTTCGAAGGCCAGGAGAACCGAGGCGGCTTCGAGCGCTCCCGCGGCACCGAGGGCATGACCGGTGACGCCCTTGACGCTCGTCATCGGCGGACGGCGAGAACCGAACACGTGGGCCACAGCGGCGGCCTCGGCCGCATCGTTGAGAGGAGTGGAGGTTCCGTGGGCGTTCACGTGGACGATGTCGTCGGCCGACAATCCGGCGTCGGTGAGGGCGAGTCGCATGCAAGCGATCGCCCCGCGGCCGCCGGGTGACGGCGCGGTGATGTGGTGCGCATCGGCGTTGCTGGCCGAGCCGAGCACTTCACCGAGAATGCGCGCGCCGCGGCGATGGGCGTGATCCCATTCCTCGAGTACGAAGATTGCCGCTCCTTCACCCATCACGAAACCGTCGCGCTCGACGTCGAAGGGCCGACTCCGCCCGGAGGTCGACAGCGCCGTCATGTTGCCGAATCCGGCGATCGACACCGGGGTGGCGGCCGATTCGCTGCCGCCGCTGATCATCGCGTCGCATCGACCCATGGCGATGAGACGGGCCGCGTAGCCGAGCGCGTGGGTGGACGCCGCACAGGCGGTGCAGATCGTTTCGTTGGGTCCCTGCAGGCCGTAGCGCATGGAAATCGCGGCACCGGTGGCGTTGGCCATCATCATCGGGACCAGGAACGGCGAGACGCGACGCTCACCCTTCTCGACCAGCACCCTGATCTGCTCCTCGAGTGTGTTGAGTCCACCGATACCGGTACCCACGACCACGCCGAAGCGCTCGGGGTCGACGCCGACGTCGCCGGCCTGGGCGAACGCTTCAGCGGCGGCCGCCAGACCGAATTGTTCGACACGGTCGGCGCGACGCGCCTCCTTGGGCGAATCGAAGTACGGCGCCGGATCCCAATCGGTGATCGCCGTCGTCCGACCGCCGGTCAACCCGGGGCCGAGCAGCCCGGACCAGAACGCCTCGCGTCCTACTCCACAGGGCGCTACCACGCCGAGACCGGTGACGGCGACGCGCCGTCCGAGCATCAGAGCTTGCCGACGATCAGGTCGAAGGCCTGACCGACGGTCTTCACACCTTCGATCTCTTCCTCGGGAACCTCGATGTCGAATTCCTCTTCGAGCGCCATCACGAGTTCGACGAGGTCGAGGCTGTCGGCTTCGAGGTCGTCACCGAAGCTGGCCTCCGGCACGACTTTGTCGGCGTCGACACTCAACACGTCGACGGCGCACTTGCGGAAGCGAGCGAACAGTTCCTGATCCATGGTGTCCTCCGTAGGGGTCGTTGTCATCGTAAACGGCGGGAGCGGGTCAATGCCCCATTCCGAGGCCTCCATCGACCGGAATCACGGCGCCGGTGATGTAGGCGGCGGCATCGGATGCGACGAAGGCGATGACCGCGGCGATCTCCTCGGGTGACGCCATGCGACCCAGTGGAACCGCAGCCGTCAGGGTCTCCTGGCGCTCGGGGGACAGCGCCGCGATCATGTCGGTCATCACGGGTCCGGGTGCGATCACGTTGGCGGTGATGGAGCGCGATCCGAGCTCGCGGGCGATGCTCCGGGCCAAGCCGACCAAACCGGCCTTCGAAGCGGCGTAGTTGGCCTGTCCGGCCGATCCGAGCAGACCCACCACACTCGACACGAAGATCATTCGTCCGCGACGGGCTCGGAGCATTCCTTGAGCGGCCCGTTTGGCGACTCGGTACGCGGCGTTGAGGTTGGCGTCGATCACGTCGACGAAGTCGCTTTCGCCCATGCGCAGGAGGAGGCCGTCCTTGGTGACTCCCGCATTCGACACGAGGATCTCCACCGGACCGAACTTCTCCTCGACGGCCGCGAAGGCCGCGTCCACGTCCGTGTTGGACGTGACGTCGCACCGCACGCCGAACAAAGCGTCCGGCGGCGGAGTCGAGTTGTAGGTGACGGCCACCTGATCTCCAAGTGCCGCGAAGTGCCGCGCGGTGGCCAGACCGATTCCTCGCGAACCGCCGGTGACGAGGACGACGCGACTCATGAGATCGGTCCCCAGCGCAGCAGCGCCGACGCCGCGGTCATGCCGCCGCCGAAGCCCACCAGGAGGACGAGGTCGCCTTCGGTGATTCGCTTCTTGTCGAGCGCATCCGCCAAGGCGAGCGGAATCGAGGCGGCCGAGGTGTTCCCGGTGCGGTCGAGGACGATGGACGTGCGTTCGATCGGGATGCCGAGACGATCGCACGCGGCTTGGATGATGCGCACGTTGGCTTGGTGCGGAACGACGAGAGAAATCTCGGAACCGCTCACACCGGCCTGGGCCATCGTCTTCTCGGCCGAATCGACCATGATGCGCACGGCCCGCCGGAACACTTCCTTGCCTTCCATCCGAATCGTTCCGCCCACCTCGGCCCAGAGAATGGGTCCGGCGGAACCGTCGGCATCGATGTCCCAGGCGACGAGTTCGCCCGGTCCGTCGCACGACGAGACGACGACGGCGCCGGCTCCGTCGCCGAACAGCACCGCGGTGTTCCGGTCGGTCCAGTCGGTGATTCGCGAGAGCGTGTCGGCCCCGATGACCAAGACGTTGTCGAGGCCGACGGCGATCATTCCGTGGGCCGCGACCAGTCCGTACACGAAGCCGCTGCAGGCCGAGTTCAACTCGAAAACACCGCACCGGAGGCCGAGGGCGTCCTGTACCGCGGCCGAATTGCCCCATTGCTTGTCGGGCGTCGTGGTCGCGAGGATCAGCGCTTGGATCGACGAAGGGTCGATACCAGATCGTTCGATCGCCATTCGTCCGGCCGCGATCGACATCTCGATCGTCGATCCGCCGACATGACGCTCGTGGATCCCGGAGCGCTCGACGATCCACTCGTGACTCGTCTCGACCATCTTCTCGAGATCGTGATTGGTCAGAACCTTCTCGGGCAGGTTGGTGCCCCAGCCGATGATGGAGGCTCCGCGGGCCGTGGAGGGAGTGCGCGGCATGTCAGTGCGTCCGCAACCAGGCGATGGGTTGACGCGCGGTCACTCGTTCGCCTTCCACCGCGATGTACGCCTGCAGGATCCCGGCGAAGGCCGATCGCACTTCGACGTCTCCCACGAGTCCGATGACGGTTCCGACGTCGACACGGGCGCCCGCACCAATGTCGGTGGTGGGGGCGAACACGCCGGCCGAGGGGCTGACGACCAGGCGTTCGGTGGCGAAGAGGTGTTCGCCTTCGAGTTGTGCGGCACCGGTCGGCGAGGCGGCGTTGACCCATTCGATGAATTTGTCGAGATCGTCGGGTGTGGCGACCGAAATCGTGCGGGCCGATTCGAGAGTGCGCTTGGCCATGCCGGTGAGAACCCCGCCGGGACCGAGTTCGGCGATACCGGTGACTCCGAGCTCACCCAGGGTGAGCAGACAGTGCTTCCAGCGAACGGGGCTCGACAATTGGGCCGACAGCAAACCCGACCATTCGTCGCCCGACGCGTGGGCCATGGCATCGACGTTGCTGACGACGGGGACTTCGGTGTCGCGGGGGCGGCGTCGGCGATGGCTTGCCGCAAGCGATCACGAGCCGGCGTCATGAAGGGTGTGTGAAAGGCGCCGGCGACCTGAAGCGGCATCGCCTTCTTGGCACCGAGTTCCTTGGCGATCTCCGACGCTCGAGCGACTCCGTCGGGCGAGCCGGCGATCACGACTTGTCCGGGTGCGTTGAAGTTGGCGACCCAGACGTCCGAGTCGGCTCGCCGACAGGCGACCTCCACCAACTCGTCGTCCAATCCGAGAACGGCCGCCATGGTCCCGGGGTTGTCCTGTCCGGCGTCGTGCATCGCCGCGGCCCGTTCGTTCACGAGGCGAACCCCGTCGTCGAAAGCGAGCGCGCCCGCGGCCGTGAGAGCGGTGTACTCGCCGAGACTGTGGCCGGCGCAGAAACTCGGCTCGAACCCGAGTCGCTCGACGGCGTCGAGAACCATCAGGCTCGACACGAACGTCGTGAGTTGGGCGTTGCGGGTGTCGCGCAGTTCCTCGGCATCAGCGTCGAGCAGGAGGTGGCCCACGTCGCGACCCGCGATGTCGGATGCCTCGGTCACCAGTTCCCAACTTTCGTGTTCGACCCAGGGGCGACCCATGCCGGGTCGCTGCGAACCCTGGCCGGGGAAGGTGAACGCGAGCACGTCCGAACGATAATCGGCTGGCCGATGCGGTCTCCGACTACTGGCAGGTAACCTCACCCACGCGCCCCGGTAGCCCAACGGCAGAGGCAGCGGCTTCAAACTCCGTACGGTGTGGGTTCGAATCCCACCCGGGGCACCACACGCAGGCTTCTTCGTAGACTCCCGGCATGGGACAGCGAATGATCGAGCGGCGTCTTCGCGAGACGTCCGACCGTTTGCGTCGCTTGCGCGAAGAACTTCGGATCGTCGACGAGCAGTTGGCCCACCTGAGCGACGAAGCCGACGATCTGGGCTTGCGGGCCCTGGTGTCGGAGACCCCCGGGTCGTCGGTCGACTACCGCGAGGCGCGTCGACACGCCGACGCCATGCGCACCCACCGCGAGCAGGTGGCGGCCGGGATCCAGGAATTGGAAGCCCGCCAGGACCAATTGCTCGAGAAGCTGGCCCACGGCTGACCCCGTCGCCGCCGAGCGTCGGAGATCGGTCCTCCCGCCATCGAACGGGCCCGTCGGCCCGGCTCTTTGGTTGAATGAGTTCGTGAGCATTCGCGTCGTCGTCGCCGAGGACGAGGCCATCATTCGCCTCGATCTGACCGAGACCCTCCAGGAGGAGGGTTACGACGTGGTGGGCGAGACCGGTCGCGGCGATCAGGCTCTCGAACTCATTCGCTCGCTTCGGCCCGATCTGGCGATCCTCGACGTGAAGATGCCGGGCATGGACGGCCTCGAAGTGGCCCGTCACATCGCCGACGAGAAGATCTGCGGCGTGCTCGTCCTCACGGCGTTCTCGCAACGCGAGATCGTCGAGCAGGCTCGTGACGCGGGGGCGCTGGCGTATCTCGTCAAGCCGTATCAGAAGAGCGATCTCATTCCGGCCATCGAAGTCGCCATCGGTCGGTTCCGGGAGCTGCAGACCTTGTCGGGTCATGTCGACGCTCTCGGCGAGCAGCTCGAGGCGCGCAAGATCATCGACCGGGCGAAGGGACGCCTGATCGACGAGTTCGGCTACAAGGAGCAAGACGCGTTCGCCTTCATCCAACGAACCGCGATGAAGGAACGTTCGCGGATGCGGGACGTCGCCGAGAAGATCCTGTCGGGCGAAGTGGTCCCGTGACCGCCGATCGACCGCGACTCCTCCTCCTCGACGGCAATTCGCTCACCTACCGCGCTTTCTTCGGCTTGCCGACCGACATGGTCACGGCCAGTGGACAGGTCACCAACGCGGTCTTCGGCTTCACGTCGATGCTCGTGACGATGCTGAAGGACCATCGGCCCACCGGCCTGGTCGTCGCGTTCGACCGCTCGGAGCCGACCTTCCGTCACGAAGCCGAACCCAAGTACAAGGCCCAGCGCGAGTCGGCGCCCGACATCCTGCGGCAACAACTCGGCATCGTGCGCGAGGTCTTGGCGGCACTCGGTGTGCCCGCGATCGAGATTCCCGGATTCGAGGCGGACGACATCATCGCCACCGTGGCCGATCGAGCGGTCGATGGCGGTTTCGACGTCATGATCGTCACCGGTGATCGCGACAGCTATCAGCTCGTCCGTGACCCGCATGTGCGCGTGCTGTACAACCGAAGGGGAGTCACGGATTACGCCCTGTACGACGAAGCGGGAATTCTCGAGAAGACCGGGGTCACGCCCGAGCAGTATCCGACGTACGCGGCCTTGCGGGGGGATCCGAGCGACAACCTCCCCGGCGTTCCGGGCGTGGGTGAGAAGACGGCCGCGAAGTTGGTGTCGAAGTACGGAACACTCGACGAGATCTTCGCGCACACCTCGGAGCAAACGCCGAAACTGCGCAGCGCTCTCGAAGAGAATCAGGAGTTGGCTCGTCACAACGAATTCCTCATGAAACTGCGCCACGATGCGCCGGTGAATCTCGACCTGGACGACGTGCACATCACGCCGAATGAAGTCGAATTGCGACGGCTCTTCGAGTTCCTCGAGTTCAAGACGATGTGGTCCCGGCTGCGGGCCGCGCTGGCCGCGGCCGGCGTCGAAGCCGGCGCGCCCACCGACCTGAACGACCAAGCCTCGGCGCCGAGCGTGGTCGACGTGTCGTACACGGAGGCCGGTTCGGCGGCCGACGTGCTGGCGTTCCTCGCGGCCCACGATCTGGTCGACATCGCCGGAGCGTGGGACGGAGAGCCCGGTCGGTCGGAGATCCTGGGTGTCGCCGTGTCCGCGGCCACCACGGTGTGGGTGCCGCGATCGATCCTCGTCGACTCGAAGGTCATCGAAGCGTTGTCGACCCATCGCGTGCGCGGTCACGACGTCAAGCCGCTGATGCGGTCCGGACTCGTCGTCGGCCTCGACCTGGCCGGTCTCGAGCTCGACACCGCCATCGCGGCCTACCTTCTCGAGCCGGGCGCGAGCGATTACTCGATCGAGCGACTTCTGCTCGATCACACCGATGCTCGCCTTCCCGAACTCGGAGCCCCGTCGGGACAGCTCGACCTGGACGGTTCGACCACCAGTCCCGCCCAGGATGCGGCGGCCCGTGCGGCGGGAGTCGCTCCGTTGGCCACGGCGCTCGAGGCGTCTCTCGACTCGCAGTCGATGCGTCATCTCTACGTCGACATCGAGAACCCGCTCGTTCGAGTGCTCGCCAAGATGGAGCACGTCGGTATCGGTGTCGACATCGGCCGTCTGCGCGAGATCGGGCGACGGCTCACCTCGGAAGCCGAACGCCTCGGGCAGGTTCTGCAGGACTTGGCCGGCGGTCCGTTCAATCCGAACTCGCCGGCGCAACTCGGCCGGATCCTCTTCGACGAGCGGGGTCTCACTCCGCCGAAGAAGACGAAGACCGGGTACTCCACCGATGCGGCCACTCTCGAGAAGTTGCGCGACGAGTGGCCCGAGTTCATCGACACGTTGTTGCGCTATCGGGAGTTCGAGAAATTGCGCGGCACCTACGGTGAAGGTCTGGTTGCGGAGGTGGCACCGGATGGCCGAATCCACGCCACGTTCAACCAGACGGTCGCGCGCACGGGACGCCTGTCGAGTGATCACCCCAACTTGCACAACATCCCGGTGCGATCCGACGAAGGTCGGGTTTTCCGCGAAGCCTTCGTGCCGGCCGCCGGCCATTCGCTGCTGGTCGCCGACTACAACCAGATCGAACTGCGTTGCATCGCCCACCTGGCCGACGACCCCGGGCTGATCGACGCGTTTCGTAGCGGCCGCGACGTCCATCGGGCGACCGCCGCTCAGGTGTTCGGTGTCGATGATGGAGACGTGACGTTCGATCAACGATCGAAGGCGAAGATGGTGTCGTACGGACTCGCCTACGGCATGGAGGCCTACGGCCTCGCCCAACGGCTGGCGATCCCCGTCGGGGAGGCGGCGGAGATCCTCGAGGCCTACTTCACGGCGTTCCCGAACGTGCGCGACTACATGGACCGAACCGTCGCCGAGGCCCGTCAACGCGGCTACACCGAAACGCTGTTCGGCCGACGTCGTCCGATTCCCGAACTTCTCAACGACAACTTTCGAATTCGTCAGGCCGGCGAACGCCAGGCGATGAACGCCGGCATCCAAGGTTTGGCCGCCGACATTTTCAAGGTGGCGCTCGTGCGCATCGACCGGGCGCTCGAATCGGCGCGTAGCCGAAGTCGACTCGTTCTGCAGGTGCACGACGAAGTCATCGTCGAAGTGCCCGAGTCCGAGCGCGACTCGGTGGGCTCGCTCGTGATCGACATCATGGAGGGAGCCGCCGAGCTCAGCGTGCCGTTGGCCGTGAACTTCGCGTGGGGCGATTCGTGGGCGGCGGCCAAGGGGTGAGTCACTGGTTCGAGCCGTTGGCCGATCACATGGGGGAGGCCTATCTCCGGTACTCGTTCACCAAAGGGACTCGACAAGAGGTCGACTTCTTGTGGGAGGCGCTCGGGCTCGCCCCGGGTTCTCGAGTCCTCGACGTCGGCTGCGGCCCGGGACGTCACGCTCTCGAACTGGCCCGTCGCGGGTCGGTGGTGCACGGGGTCGACATCGCGCAGACCTTCGTGGAGATTGCGCAGGCGGCGGCGGAGGCCGAAGGGCTTCCGGCGACTTTCGAACGGGCCGATGCCCGCGAGTTGCGCGACGTCCCCTCTCGGAACTTCGACGCCGCGGTGTGTCTGTGTCAGGGCGCGTTCGGACTCATGACGAAGAACGGCGACGATCAGGGTGTCCTGAGCGGTTTGGTGCATCAGTTGCGACCGGGCGGGCTGGTCGCACTGTCGGCTTTCAACGCCTACTTCGCGGTTCGCTACCACGATGGGGCCACTTTCGACGCTGCCACCGGGGTCAGCCACGAGGTCACCGAGATCCGCTCGCCGAGCGGCGAAGTCCGCTCGGCCGATCTGTGGACCGGGTGCTACACGCCACGCGAGTTGCTCCTCATGCTCGCCCAGGCCGGGGCCGAGGTGGTCGACGTCTGGGCCGTGGCCCCGGGGGAGTACCGACGCGAGGCTCCCGACACCGAGCATCCCGAGTTCCTGGTCCTGGCCCGACGGGCCTGAGGCGCGCGAGCCGCAGGTATCCTGACCAGGTTCCCGGCCGGGAACACCAGTCCCTGTCCCTTCAACGTCCCTGTCCGAAAGCGATTTTCCCTTGTCCGATCTCCTGACCTCCTCCAGCCCGATGGGCACCTACGACACCGATGGCAACTACACGCCGCGGAAAGTCACCGAAAACGACCTCGACAAGCCCTTCGGCGAAGCGATCGAAGGCACCTTGGTCGACGTGGAGGACGGCCAGGTCGTTCATGGAACCGTCGTCAAGATCGACAAGGACGAGGTTCTCCTCGACATCGGCTACAAGAGCGAGGGAGTCATCCCGTCGCGTGAACTGAGCATTCGCAACGACGTCGACCCGAGCGAAATCGTCAAGTTGGGCGAGCAGGTCGAAGCACTCGTCCTCCAGAAGGAAGACAAGGAAGGCCGCCTCATCCTGTCGAAGAAGCGCGCTCAGTACGAGCGTGCCTGGGGCAACATCGAGAAGAAGAAGGAAGCCGACGAGATGGTCGAGGGCCTCGTGATCGAGGTCGTCAAGGGTGGTCTCATCGTCGACATCGGCCTGCGCGGATTCCTTCCGGCTTCGCTCGTCGAACTTCGTCGCGTGCGCGACCTCCAGCCCTATGTGGGCAAGGTTCTGCAGGCCAAGATCATCGAACTCGACAAGAACCGCAACAACGTCGTTCTCTCGCGCCGCGCGTACCTCGAAGAGACGCAGAAGGAGGCCCGCGACGGCTTCCTCTCGAATCTCAAGGTCGGCGACGTTCGCGAAGGCGTCGTGTCCAGCGTCGTGGCGTTCGGCGCGTTCGTCGATCTCGGTGGCATGGACGGACTCATCCACGTCAGCGAACTGTCCTGGAACCACGTCGACCATCCGGGTTCCGAGGTCGCGGTGGGCGACAAGGTCACCGTCAAGGTGCTCGACATCGACTACGACCGCGAGCGCATCAGCCTGTCGCGCAAGCAGACGCAGAAGGATCCGTGGGAAGTGTTCGCCTCCTCGCACGAGGTCGGTCAGCTGGTGTACGGCCGTGTCACCAAGCTCGTGCCCTTCGGCAGCTTCGTGCAGGTGGGCGAGGGCATCGAAGGTCTCGTGCACATCTCGGAGATGAGCACCCAGCACGTCGATGCGCCCGAGCAGGTCGTGACGCCGGGCGAAGAGCTGTGGGTCAAGATCATCGATCTCGACCTCGCGCGTCGCCGGATCAGCCTGAGCATCAAGCAGGCCGCCGAAGGTGGCGAATTGGCCGAGGAGTATCGCAAGCACTTCGAGGTCGACGAGCACGGCAACTGGACCGCCGGCGCGGACGACGCCTCACGCGAGGCCACCTGGGCCGAGTACTACGGCGACAATCCGAACCCGACCGAAGCCTGATTCTCACTCGATCTCGACGAGTCCGAGTCGAAGGGCTTTGACGAGCGCTTTCGTCTTGTCGTCCACGTCCAGTTTCGCATAGATCGCCGCGAGGTGATTCTTGACGGTGCGGGCGCTGATGAAGAGAACTTCGGCGATATCGACGTTGTCGAGGCCGCGGGCGACCAGCTCCAGCACTTCGGTCTCGCGTTCCGACAGCGGACCGACACGTCGCAATGCGCCGTCCGGGCTCACGTCGGGGGTGGTCATGTCGGACGAGATCGCCACGTCGCCGGCGTGCACGCGCCCGATCAAGGCCATGAGTTCGTCGAGTGCCGACGTCTTCGTGCAGTAGCCGCGGGCCCCGACACGGAGCGCATCCTCCAGCACTCGTTTCGCCGAGTGCATCGTGAGGACGAGCACTTTGATACGGGAGTCCGCTTCGACGATCGAGCGGGTGGCTTCGATGCCATCCATGACCGGCATCGAGACGTCCATCACGACCACCGCCGAGCGAAATCGAAGGGCCAGGCCGACCGCTTCTTCGCCGTTGGACGCCTCGCCGACCACTCGGTGGCCGTGGCCCTCGAGAACGCGGCGAAGTGTCGCGCGAAAGATCGTGTGATCGTCCACCAGGACGATGTCGATCGGACGAGGAGAGGTGCTCCCGGACATGTTTCCCCGCGATCACCGTAGTGCCGTTCAGCAGCCCCGGTCACGGGGCAATAGCGTCGGGTGCATGATCCTCGTCGGCCTCACGGGCGGAATCGGCTCCGGCAAGACCACGGTCTCCGAGCTGTTGGCCTCTCGCGGAGCGGTCATCATCGATGCCGATCAGATCGTTCGCGACGTCCAGCGCCCCGGTTCGCCCGTCCTGGCCGCCCTGGCCGAGGCCTTCGGCGATCAGGTGATCGACGAGAACGGCGAACTTGATCGTCCCGCGGTCGCGCAGATCGTGTTCTCCGATCCCGATGCGCTGAAGAAGATCAACGAGATCGTCCACCCGGCCGTCGGCAAGGAAATGAACGATCGGATTCTCGCCCAGAGGGGCACCAGCAACGTGGTGATTCTGGACATCCCGCTCCTCACGGAGAATCCTCGGGAGGGACTGCAGGGCAAGATCGTGGTCGACGTGCCGGTCGAAACCCAGGTGGCTCGTCTGGTCGCCCACCGCGGGTTCTCCGAGGACGATGCACGGGCCCGAATCGCTCGGCAGGCCTCGCGGGACGATCGTCTGAAAGGGGCCGATTTCGTGGTGGACAACAGCGGTGACCGCCAGTCCCTTGCCGGGCAGATCGAGCGTCTGTGGTCGTGGCTCACGTCGTTGCCCCAATTGCCGGCTGATTTCGAGCCGCCGCGACCGAAGAAGACGACGTGACCGGTTCGTCGATCACCGGTGTGCCGACCTTCAGGGTCGTGTCCGAATTCCAGCCAGCCGGCGATCAGCCGACGGCGATCTCCAAGTTGGCCGAAGGCATCGAGCGCGGACTTCGCTATCAGACGCTGCTCGGCATCACGGGCTCGGGCAAGAGCGCAACCATCGCCTGGACGATCGAGCGAACGCAACGCCCCACGCTGATCCTCGCGCCGAACAAGAGTCTCGCGGCCCAATTGGCGCAGGAGATGCGCGAGTTCTTCCCCGACAACCGGGTCGAGTACTTCGTCAGCTACTACGACTACTACCAACCCGAGGCGTACATTCCATCGAGCGACACCTACATCGAGAAGGACTCCTCGATCAACGACGACATCGATCGGCTTCGGCATTCGGCCACTGCCGCCTTGTTGACGCGCCGGGACACGATCGTGGTGGCCTCGGTGTCGTGCATCTACGGAATGGGTGATCCCGACGAGTACCGGGGCCAGCTGGTCGAGTTGCACGTCGGTGTCGACTACGACATGCGCAGCATCCTGCGGCGTCTGGTCGATCTTCAATACGACCGCAACGACATGACGCTGGGCCGCGGCAAGTTCAGGGTTCGGGGCGACACGATCGAAATCCATCCGGCGTACGAAGAGTCGGTGCTGAGAGTGGAGATGTTCGGCGACACCGTCGACCGCCTCTCGATGATCGATCCGCTCACCGGCGAGAATCTTCGCGACCTCGACCAGGTGGTCGTGTTTCCGGCCACGCATTACGTCGCCGGAGACGAGCGCATGCGCCGGGCGGTTCTCGGCATCGAGGCCGAGCTGCAGGAGCGCCTGGCGACGTTCGAGAAGGAGGGGAAGCTCCTCGAGGCGCAGCGTCTCCGGATGCGGACTCAACACGACCTGGAGATGATCCAAGAAGTCGGTTACTGCAACGGCATCGAGAATTACTCGATGCACATCGACGGGCGTCAGCCGGGAGAGCCGCCCTTCACGTTGCTCGACTACTTCCCCGATGACTACTTGTTGGTGATCGACGAGAGCCACGTGGCGGTTCCTCAGTTGCACGGTCAGTTCGCCGGCGACCGGAGTCGCAAGGACGTGCTGGTCGAACACGGTTTTCGTCTCCCGAGCGCTCGAGACAACCGGCCGCTCCGGTTCGAGGAGGTGCTGGGTCGGATCAACCAGTGCGTCTTCTTGTCGGCCACGCCCGGACCGTACGAATTGAAGGAATCGCAGCAAGTCGTCGAACAGATCGTGCGGCCGACCGGTCTGGTGGACCCCGAAGTGGTGGTCAAGCCCACCAAGGGGCAGATCGACGACCTGATGGAGCAGGTGGAGAAGCGGGTCACGATGGGAGACCGAGTGCTCGTCACCACCCTCACCAAGAAGATGGCCGAGGACCTGACCGACTATCTCCTCGAACAGGGGATGCGAGTCCGGTATCTCCACAGCAACATCGACACCATTCAGAGAATCGAGATTCTTCGGTCGTTGCGTCTGGGGGAGTTCGACGTTCTCGTCGGGATCAACCTGCTCCGCGAAGGTCTCGACCTCCCCGAAGTCAGTTTGGTGGCGATCCTGGACGCCGACAAGGAGGGCTTCCTTCGCTCGGAGACGTCGCTCATTCAGATGATCGGTCGAGCGGCGCGCAACGTCGACGGTCAGGTGATCATGTACGCCGATCAGATGACCCCGTCGATGAAGCGGGCGATCGAGGAGACCAACCGTCGTCGCGAGAAGCAACTGGCCTACAACACGGAGCACGGCATCAACCCGCAGACCATTCGCAAGGCGGTGGGAGACATCTTGTCGATCCTGCGCCCCGACGGCGACGGCTCGGCGCCGGTCCCGGGCAAGGACCGCCGTCGCCAGCGCGAACGCGACAAGGTGCAGCGCGAGCTGAAGACGCTCCCGCAGCAGGAATTGTCGCGCCTCATCCAGACGCTCGAGGACGAGATGCACGAGGCGGCGGCCGACCTGAAGTTCGAGTACGCGGCGCGTCTGCGTGACGAAATCAACGAGTTGCGACGTGAACTGAAGGACGCTGGCTGAGAGGGTTCCGGACCGGCTCTGTAATGTCGGCGACGTGTCGGATCGTCTGGTGGTCAGAGGTGCTCGAGAGCACAACCTCAAGAATCTGAGCGTCGATCTCCCGCGCGACAAGATGATCGTGTTCACGGGCCTGTCGGGCAGCGGAAAGTCCTCGCTGGCCTTCGACACCATCTACGCCGAAGGCCAGCGTCGATACGTCGAGTCGCTGAGCGCGTACGCGCGGCAGTTCCTCGGTCAGATGGACAAGCCCGACGTCGACGTGATCGAGGGCTTGTCGCCGGCGATATCGATCGACCAGAAGTCGGCCAGCCGCAACCCGCGCTCGACCGTGGGAACCATCACCGAGGTCTACGACTACCTGCGTCTGCTGTACGCCCGCATCGGTGTTCAACATTGCCCGAAGGATGGCACCAAACTCGCGCGGCAGACGCCGCAGCAGATCGTCGATCGAATCCTGACTCTTCCCGAAGGGACGCGGTTCCAAGTTCTCGCTCCGGTCGTACGGGGTCGGAAGGGGGAGTACGACACGCTTCTCAACGACATCGCCGGCCAGGGTTTCGTCCGGGCCCGAATCGACGGCGAAGTCGTCGACATCAACGAGTTCTTGAAGTCGGAGAAGAAGCTGGCGCGCTACGAGAACCACACCATCGAGGTGGTGGTCGATCGACTGGTGCGACGCGACAACATTCAACGTCGTCTCACCGACAGTCTCGAGACCGCGCTTCGCCTGGCCGAGGGCGTGGCCGAGGTCGAACTGGTCGGAGACGGCAAGGGCGACGACGAAAAACTGACCTTCTCGCAACACCTGGCCTGCCCGAAATGCGGAACGTCCTTCGACGAGCCGGCGCCGCGAAACTTCTCGTTCAACTCGCCCTACGGAGCGTGCGAGACCTGCG
>JBEAXP010000203.1:0-9931 GCA_041159745.1 Actinomycetota bacterium
GGCGGCGGGGTGAACATGTTCGCCCGCGTGATCGAGATGGCGAAGTTCTACGGCGTGCAGGACGATCCGGTGCTGCGCGACGAACTGGCCAACATCATCATCAAGAACCGCGTGGCCGCGTACAACAACCAGCGGGCACTCGACAAGATCAAGGCCGGTCAGATGCCCGGGCCCGAGATGAGCATGGCCAAGTTGGTCGGCACCGACAACATGCGCCGCATGGGCGACTTCTTGTCACACGTGCTCGGCGCCAAGCTGGTGGCCGACAGCGGCGAATGGGGCACGTACGCCTGGAGCCAGTTGATTCTCGGCACACCCGGCGGTCGCATCGCCGGCGGTTCCGACGAAGTGATGCGCAACATCCTCGCCGAGCGCGTGCTCGGACTTCCGAAGGATCCGGGCATCGACTCCACCAGTGCGTTCAAGGATTTGAAGACCGGCACCCAGAAGGCCTGAATCGGCCAACCGGGCGCGGCCCGATGATCAATGCGAGAAGTGGACCTTCGGGAGCCGCTTGTCGAGCCAAGCGGGAATCCACCAGTTCTTCGCTCCCAACAGCCCCATCAACGACGGCACGAGCATCATGCGCACGATGGTGGCGTCGAGCAAGACGGCGAGTGCGAGCGTCACTCCGAGCTCCGTCGGCGGAATGGGGCCGGTCACGCCGAAAGCGACGAACACGACGATCATGATGAGCGCAGCGTTGGTGATCGGACGGCCGGTGCGGGCGATGCCCTCACGGATCGCCGCACCAGTGTCGCCCGTCGCCTCGAATCGCTCCCGGATAGCAGCCAACAAGAACAGTTGGTAGTCCATCGACAGGCCGAAAAGAAGCGCGAAGAAGAAGATCGGGGCCCAGGCGTTCACGAAGCCCTGATGCTCGATGTCGAGGAGCCCGGCCCCGATCCCGTGTTGGAACACGATGGTCGCGAATCCGAAACTGGCCGCCACGCTGATGAGGTTGAGAACGATCGAACTGATCGCAATGGCCAGGCTTCTGAACACGACGAGCAACAGCAGAAACGCGACGATCATGATCAGACCGATGGCGAGCGGCGCCCGACCGGTGAGGACGTCCGTGAGATCGGTGTTCTGAGATCCGGGTCCGCCCACGAGCGCAAGAGGTTCGATCTCGGCAACCGCCGATCGCAGCCTGTCCACCATCGCGCTCGTCTCCTCGGCCTCGGGACCGGTGAGTCCGGTCACCCGAACCGCAACGCGACTCGTCGACAAGTTTTCGGCAGCCACCCGAACGTCGATCACGTTGGGGTCGGATGACGCGGCTGTCATCACGGAATCGACAGAGTTGCTCGGTGTGGTGATGAAGAGCGGTGCCGCGGCGCCTTCACCGAAAGCCGATGTGACGAGCTCGTAGCCATCGCGACTCGAACGACCCTCATCGACCACCCGCGCCGCTGGCATTCCGAGACGCATCCCGAGCGCCGGAGCGGCCAGGCCGAGGAGAAGCAGCAAACCGAGAGTGAGGGTGAGCCCGGGACGCTTGAGTGCGCCGCTCGTCCAACGGGTCCAGCGACCCTCGGCGGCGCGATCGGCGTCCTTGGCGCCCCTCTTCACCAGAACCTTGTCACCCATGGACGCCAACACCGCGGGGAGGAGTGTGGTCGACGCCAATGCCACCGCGACCACCGACAGAATCATGCCGAGAGCCATCGAACGGAAGACCATGATGGGGACCACGAAGATTGCGGCCAACGACATCACGACCGTGAGTGCCGACAAAAACACGGCTTTGCCGGCCGACATGAGCGTATTCGCCATCGCGTCCTCGACGCCGTGGCCATCAGTGCGTTCCTCCCGGTATCGACTGACAATGAAGAGCGAGTAGTCGATCCCGACAGCCAAACCGATCATCATCGAGAAATTCATGGACCACACCGACAGCGGCGTGATCGCTGTGAGCAGATTGAGACTGGCGAAGCCGACCGCGATACCAGCGATCGCGAGGATCAAAGGAATTCCCGCGGCGAGCGCAGCGCCGAACGCGATGAACAACAACACGAGGGTGGGCAATCCCGACAGCAACTCGGCCTTGTGGAGCGCTTCCTCATTGGACTTGTTGAAGTCGGCCCACACCGGCCACTCCCCCGTCACTTCGGCCTGAACACCTTCGGGCAAATCGATGTCGCGCACCTTCTCGATGAGGTGTTCCGCCGCCACCGGAAGATCGGCGTCGTCATCGAACGCGAGCGAGACCGGAATCATGATGGTCAAACCGTCACGTGAGACCAACCCGGCCTCCATCGGCATCTGCGCGGGATCGACCAAACCGGCCACCACATCGCCGCCGACCTCGCCCGAGAGTCGAGTCACGATGGCCGCGACGTTCGAACCGTCATCAGCGAACGAGCGTGACTGACGCACGACCACGATCGCCGACTCGGCCCCGACGTTCGGAAAATCGGTGCGCAGTTCGTTTCGCACCTTCTCGGCGGTCGAACCCTGTGCCTCCCAGCCCGCTCCGGACAACGCACCCGACAGTCCGATGGCCAAAGGAGCGGCGGCGATCACGACCGCGGCCCAAACGAGCGTCACGGTGCGGCGGTTGCGAACACTGAACCGCGCGAGACGGTCGAAGAGAGGGCGCTTCGCAGCGGGGGCGGGCGCGTCGTGGGACTGGAGTTCTTGGGTGGAAGTCATGACGATCCTTGGGTTTCGACCGGTATCCCGGCTCCCGAAGGATACCCCCAGGGGTATCATTCCGTCAACTCGACCCTCCCCCGGACCATTCCGGCCCGGACCGACTCAAAACAGTTGCGGGGCAAGCGACCGCGCGCGGCGCGGTGCGCCGGGCCACGGCACGCCATCCATGAACGCCCACGACGTGCGGTGCACTGACGACGGGCCGTAGCCGGCCAGAGCCGTGCGGTGCCATTGGCACGGATAGCCCTTGTTGCCTTCGAAGCGATACATCGGGAACTGGTGGGCCAGCTCGCGCATCAGCCGATCGCGCGTGACCTTGGCGAGAATCGAGGCCGCGGCCACCGAGAGGCACGACGTGTCGGCCTTCACCATCATCTGCACGCGCGGCACGAGCGGCGTGACGAAGTCCCACGAACCGTCCACGACGGCGGCATCGGGCCGAACACCGAGAGCGGTCAGCGCGCGCTTGGTCGCGACGCGTTGCGCCTCGGCCATCCCCCACTCGTCGCACTCCTGCGGGGACGCCAGACCAACCGACCACGCGGTACACCACGCGGCCACGGTGTCGAACATCTTCTCGCGGGCCTTCTCGCTGAGAGTCTTCGAATCGCGGATGGGGGCGTCGGTGTCGTCGTCGGGAACGATCGCGATGCCGACGGCGAGCGGCCCCGCCCATGCGCCTTTGCCCACTTCGTCGATGCCGGCGACGACGCGATGACCGCTCGATCGCAACGCGTCCTCGGCGTCGCGCGTCGGTGCTCGCCGTTGGACCGCCATCAACCGACCACGCTCAGACGATGCGCAGTCCGGCCGGGCCGGCCATCACGCGACCGATGGCGGTGAACGGACCGTCCGTCAGCGCGGCGACATGGGCCGGGTCGACGGCCGCGAGCAGACCGCCCGACGTCTGCGGGTCGAACACAATCGCGTCGTGGGCCGCGTCGACTCCGTCGGCGATGCTCACGTGCGCACCCACCGCGACGCGGTTGCGGGCGTCGCCACCGGTCTTCACACCGCGACGCGCGGCGTCGAGAGCGCCGGCGTAGGTGGGCAACGCGTGTGAGTCGATCTCGAACACCGCATTGGCGCGCTCGGCCATTTCCCAGCCGTGCCCGGCCAAGCCGTATCCGGTCACGTCGGTGACCGCGTGGACTCCCGGAGTGGATTGCAAGAGCTCGCTCGCGGCGCGATTGAGCGTCTTCATGCCGTCGATGGCGGCGCGCTTGTGTTGGTCGTTGCCGCCGGCCAGGACGATGCCGGTGCCGAGCGGTTTGGAGATCACGAGGACGTCGCCGACGCGCGCCCCGTCCTTGCGGAAGATGCGATCGGGGTGCACAACGCCTTGTACGGCGAGCCCGAAGATGGGTTCGGGATTGCGAATGGTGTGTCCGCCGGCGACGCTGCCGCCCGCGTCGGCGACCACCGCCGATGCCGCCTCGAAGATCGCGACGATGGCCTCGCGCGGGAAGTGTTCGGGGAAGGCCGCGACGTTGACCGCCATGACGACGCGTCCGCCCATGGCGAAGACGTCGCTGCAGGCGTTGGCCGCGGCGATGGCGCCGAAGTCGGCCGGGCCGTCCACGAGGGGCGGGAAGAAGTCGGTGGTGCTCACGAGGGCGATGTCGTCGGTGAGGCGGTAGACGGCGGCGTCGTCGAAGGGGGCCAGGCCGACGAGGAGGGACGGGTCGAGCGAGGTGGGGAGTTCGTCGACGAGGCCGGCCAGAAGGTCCTTGCCCCACTTGGCTGCGCATCCACCGCAGGACGTCCACTCGGTGAGCCGCAGATCCTCGAGTCGCACGTGATCGCTCACGAACCGAGCCTAGGTGTTCCCCCATTTCCCCCTTGGGCGCGAAACCCTGCCACTTCTGGCATGTCTGACGCCCAAGAACACGAGATCGGGCCTGGAAGACCCCCGATGACCTGGTGCTAAGTTCGGCTCACGAACCCTTCGGGGGATGGAGGCGGGATGTTGAAGCGGGATGTCCGGCGCAAGGACGATGCGGCCGATCTGAGTCAGGAAGCGTTCGCCGATCTCATGGCGCCCGACACCGAGCACAAGCCGGTGCGCCGTGCGCTCACGGTGGGGTACGCCAACGACCCGTCCGAGAAGCAGGCCGACTCGATGGCTGAGGCCGCCGTGCGCAATCTCGGTGCGTACGACGAAGCAGCTCCGTCCACGGTCTCGCGTCAGGCCTCGAAGGACGACCCGCTCGGTGGAGCCGAAGTCACTCCTGAAGTCCAGCGTCAGATCGACTCGAAGCGCGGCGGTGGCCAGGCGCTCGGGAATCGCGAAGCCACGGCATTCTCCGATTCGTACGGCGTCGATCTGTCGGGCGTGCGCGTTCACACCGACTCACAGGCCGACACCTTGAGCCGCTCGCTGCAGGCCGACGCGTTCAGCACGGGCAACGACGTGTTCTTCCGCCGCGGCAAGTACAACCCCGGCACCGCCGCCGGCGATCACCTCATCGGCCACGAACTCGCGCACGTCGCCACCGAGAACGAGGGCGCGTCACGCAGCATCCATCGCTTCATGACGCAGGACCGCTTCTTCGATCTCACGTACCAGAGCTTCTTCTCGTCGAAGAGCAAGGCCCAGGTGGCCATCGGCGACATGTTGAAGGAGTACGAGGGACTCAAGGACAAGAAGACGGGACAGGTGCCGGCGGCCAACGCGGCCACCGCCGTCGCGAAGATCCAGGGAATGCTGCGTATCGCCAAAGCCTGGATCGCCGACCACGAGGACGAGAACGGAGTTCCCGACGCGAACAAGCAGGCCCGCTACACGGGCTTCGTCACGTTCGTGAACACGGCACAACTCGCTCTCGACTCGCTGAAGGCCAAGAACACGGGTGCCGCCGCCAAGGCCGCGGCCATTCCCGACGATGCGCGCGTTTCGAGTCTCGAGAAGCACTATCTCGGCGACGGCGTGACTCTCTTCCAACGCGCCGGCGCCATGCTCGACAAACTTCTCGACGCGCCACAGAAGGGCAAAGAGGACGAGTACAAGGGCCAGGAGGCCGAGTTCAAGATCGAGTTGTCGATTCCCGTTCCGCCGGCCACCGTCGGCGGTTTCCTCGAACTCAAGGCCGAGCGCGACGAGAAGGGCATCGAAGCCAAGGGCACCATCGCCATCACCGGTGGCGGCAGTGTCGGCGTCGCCGAACTCAAGGGCGCGCTCGGAGGCTTCGTGGCCGCCAAGGGCAAGGACGGAGCACAGGTCGGTGCGCTCATCGAGTACGCGCTGTACCGCCGTTGCGCCGAGAGCAGCATGATTCCTTGGGAAGCCGAGGCGTACCTGTTCGGTGGAAGCGCCGATGCTCGCGGCAAGCGTCGCGCCGAGAAGCGTTCGCTCGAAACCGAGAAGCAGGCGTTCGGAAGTGCGGCCGGCGAGGACGGCGACGACTTCTACGCCGAGACCGGCGCGATGGCTTCGCTGTCCGCCAAAGCCGGCCTCGGTGACGTGGCCGAGGTCGAGGGCGAACTGAAGGGCACCACCAGCACCCGCACCGACCGCAAGTCGCTCGAGCAGAGCAAGGGCATCGGCGGAAAGAACAAGCGCGCCGAAGGACTCATCAACACGTTGTCGGGTGGATCGCGCGGTGCGCAGGAGAGCACGGGGCGCACCATGCTCGGCTTCTCGGCCAAGGCCTCGGTCACCGTCCTCGGTGTCACCGCCGAGGTCGAATACAACGCGCTGTGGGGTGCCAACAAGGACGGCACGAAGTCCAACATGCAGATCGAGAAGAACGAGATCGAGCTGGCGGTCGAAGACGTGCCGATCGAGAAGCTCGTCGGAGACTCCGGCAAGGAGATCATCCTGAAGGGCATCGAGCAGATCCAGAAGGAAATGGATCGCGCTCCCGACGAGCAAGTCGACCCGGTGGCCGAGGCTCAACTCGACTCGATGATCGACGAAGCCAAGAGTTCGGCCGAGGACGCGGCTCAAGAAGCCATCGAGGAGGCCGGCGGCACCTTCGAGAAGAACGAGTCGCTCGGCTTCAAGCTCGGCTTCGACTTCATGGAGAAGGAACTGGTCTTCAAGGTCACCAAGACCAGCGGTTACAAGGTCGAACTCGGTGTGGCCGAGGTCGAAGCCAAGAAGTCCGAGACCGTGATGAAGAAGTCCAAGTCCTTCAAGAAGGAAGATGCAGGCAAGGGCGACGCCGCCAAGGGTGACGCCGGCAAGAAGCCCTGATCGGGCGCCCGCCGGGCGAACCGTTGCATGAAACGCCCGAGGAGGCTCCCATGACCGATGTGAATTTCACGCACCCCGCCGGCGACGTGTTGCTTCGTCAGATCGAAGCGCGAGTGGAAGACGGCGTCGTGTCGCTCACCGGACTCGTGTCACCCGACGTGTGGGATCACATCGAACTCGAGGACGTCTTCGGCGCGCGCACTCGCCTGCGGCACGGATCGATCGACTCGCACGGTGATGTTCGCATCACGGTGTCGGGCCCCGAGTCGGCCACCGGTCCCGGAGCCGGGCCATTCGCGCGCGACTGGCGAATCGACAGCGCGATGCGCCGCGTCGAAGGAGCCGACGGCGAAGTGTGGATCGGATTGTCGTTCGAGGCCGCACCACAGTGGCTCGGCGCGGCATCGGGCCTCGAAGAACTCGGCTTCACCCGTTCCGACGAGAGCGACGTGTCGGTCACGTACGTCGACGGTGACGGCACTCACGTGGAAGTCGTCGCCGACACCGAGCGACGTTTCGCCACCATCACGTGCCGCCGCACGGTCGGAGAGCCGAGCGAGGCTGCGCTCGTCGAGACGCTCAAGGTTCTCAACGCGGTGAACGACCGATTCGTCGCCGGCACCGCGCTCGTGTCGGGCGCCGACTTCGTCCTGAAGAGTGGCATGCCCATTCCCGAGAACGGCGACGTGTCGGCGGTGCTCGAAGATCTGGCCTACGCGCTCCCCGGGATGACGGGCATGGTCGTCGACGCGGCCGGACCGGTGATGACGGGGAAGAAGTCGGCAGCCGATGCGATCGAAGAACTCTTCGGCTGACGGGTCGGCCAGTCGCTGGGCCGACGAAGCGGTTCGACTGCTGGTTTCGAACGCGACCGACGGCAGTCGTGGTTCGACTTCGTCGCTGACGTCGTTGCGATCGAAGGCTCTCGACGCCGACGATCCGGTGGTGGCTCTCGCGCGTCGCGCCGGCTGCCCCGACGACGAAGTGTTGGCGTTCGTGCTGTGCGTCCATGTCGAACGCTCGCTCGAGCGGCAACGTGCACTCGCGCCTCTCTCCCCCGACGGTGTCGGAAGCATTCGACTCGGCATGCTCGATCAACTCCGCGACGACGAGTTCGGCGGAGCGTCGACGGTCGGCCCCGATTCGCGACTGCGTCGCGCGCGCCTCGTGACGGTGTCGACCACCGGGCCGTTCGCTTCTCGTGCGGTGGCGGTCGACTCGACGGTGATGTGGGGCCTCGCCGACGACCCGCGACCCGATCCGGCGCTTCCGGTCGGCTCGCGTCTGGTCGATCGCGGGGGCAACCACGGCGAGATCACGTCGATGCTCGTGGTCGGCGACGATCCCACCCGCCGTCGAACGGTTCTCATGCAGGAATTGGCCGGTGAATCGGTGTTGGTGGTTCGCGATCCCAGCGATCAGGCGCAGTGGGACGCGTGCGTTCGCGAGGCGACGTTGTGTCGCGCGGCTCTGCTCGTCGAACTGTCCGGATCGCTCACGGCTCTCGGAAGCGCGACCCTCGACGATGCGAATCATCTCGTGATCGGAATCTCCACGCCCGCTGGCGTCGATCCCGAACTTCTGCCCCGTCGCGCGTGGAAGGAGGCGGCCGCACCGGCGAGTGCGGCATCGGCGGAAGAAGTCGCCTCGGTGCTCGGCCAGGACTCGCCGCATCCGCTCACCGCCGATCAGTTACGACGCGTTCACTCCACGCTTCCTCTCGTGGACGGCGATCTGTCGCGGGCGGTCCGTCGCCTCGCCGACCATCGCCTCTTCGAACTCGGCAATCGCACGGCGCCGAGGCGTTCGTGGGACGACCTCATCGTCGAGTCCGACTGTCTCGACGAATTGCAGTCGCTCGCTCAGCGCTACCGCCAGGCGAGCCGCGTTCGGGAGATGCCCGGCATCGGGCGCCACGTCCCGCCCGGATTGTTGGCGGTGTTCGCGGGTCCGTCGGGTACCGGCAAGACGCTGGCCGCCGAGGTGATCGCCGGCGATCTCGGCCTCGAGTTGGTGAAGATCGATCTGTCGACCGTGGTCTCGAAATACATCGGCGAGACCGAGAAGAATCTCGAAGAAGTGTTCGACGCGGCGAGCGTCGGAGGCGCACTCGTGCTGTTTGACGAGGGTGACGCGATCTTCGGCAAGCGCAGCGAAACCAATGACGCGCGCGACCGCTACGCCAACATCGAAGTCGCGTACCTGCTGCAGCGTGTCGAGACGTTCGAAGGCTTCGTGATCATCAGCACGAACCTGGCCGCCAACGTCGACCAGGCGTTCCAGCGCCGCATCCAGGGCATGGTCGAGTTCATGGCGCCCGACCGCGACCTTCGCCTGAAGTTGTGGCAGCTGCATCTGCCGTTGTCGGTGTGCGCGCCCGAGGTGAACCACGACGAGTTGGCCGCCATCAATCTCTCGGGTGGCAACGTGCGCAACGTGGCGGTGGCCGCCGCGTTCCTCGCCGCGTCCGACGACAAGCCGATCGACCGTTCGCACCTGCGCGTCGCGCTGCGACGAGAGATGCGCAAACTCGGCCGTTTGGCCGATGGAATACTCTCCTGACGTGTCGTTGATACCGGTCGGCCCGTACCTCTTCACCGACCAAGATGCGCGCAAGACTCTCCTGAACGCGCCGATCATCCTCGAGATGATGCGGGGAAGCCGTGATCCGAATCCGATCGCTCACCTGGCCAGTCGAGTCGACGATCTCTTGCGGGATGTCGACGTGATGAAGATGCCGAAGGACGAGGTGCCCACGTTGCTCGCCCAGGTGTGGGCCACGGTGGCGGCCGCTCCCCTCACGTTGCGCGTGGGCGGCCATGTGCCGGTCAGCCGAACCGGTGCGGTCGTGCAGGTGAACACGAGCAAAGGCGGTGTGCCGAAGGGCCCGGTGGCCGAGGCGTACGTGGGTTGGCGCGGCATCGAGGGCGACGTTCAGAAGGCGCGCGAACACCACGGTCGGCCGTTCCAGGCCTTGTGTCTGTGGTCGGCCGAGGTGATCGATCGACTGCGGGCCGATGGCCACCCGATTTCGTACGGCTCGGCCGGCGAGAACATCACCGTTCGCGGACT
>JBEAXP010000133.1:0-8437 GCA_041159745.1 Actinomycetota bacterium
TGCGGGATGGCTGATCCTCGGGCTCGGCGTCGCCCATCTCGTGGAGCGTTCGCTGGCCGCCAGCGGTGCCGTCTCGTGGTCGGGCTGGATCCAGCCGCTTCTCGTGGTGGCCCTGGTCGCCGTCGCCCCGACCAACGGCTGGAACCGTCGGCGCGTACTCACGGGGATCGCCCTCTGGTGGGCCATCGTCGCCCTCGCGGTGGCGACTCACGCGTCCGTGGCGCCGGCACCGGGCGATTTCGTGGCCAGTCTCCTCGTCTTCCGCACGCCCGACGGCTCATTGTCCGGTCTCGAGATCGGACCACTCGTTCTCACCGTGGTGTTGACGCTCGGAGCGCTGCGCCGATGGGGCGCCCCGGCTCGCTTCGCCGTGCCGATCGGTCTGGTTGCCGCGGGAGTCGCGACCCAACTCGTCGGCGGCGAGTTGGCCACTTGGCCGCTCGGACATCTGCACTTGGTCGGCCTCGGTTTGCTGGCCCGCCGCTGGTCGGGCGGTCTCACCCGCTCGAGCCGGCGCTTCTCACCACTGCTTTGGGTCACCCCCGGTGTCGTCCTGCTCGGCGACTCGGCGTTCGATCTCATCGCCCGCCAACACGTCGAGCGAACCGTTCTCGACGACGGACGCGTGATCGGTCTCGACGGCCCGATCCTCCCGACGCTTCTCTGGACTCTCATCACATCGGCCGCACTCGGACTCGTGATCACCTCGGCCATCGTCGTCGCCACCACACGCGGTGCGCTCGCGCGTCGAACCTCGTACGCCCTCACGGCGACCTCGGTGATCGCGTTCGGCTTCCTGGTCCGACTGGCCACGCTGCTGACGGTCGCGCCCACCCGTACCGACGGCGGCGATCCGCTCTTCTATCACTCGACGGCGAACATCCTCGCCGAGGGAGGCGGCTTTCCCGAACCACTCAACTTCATCGCGTTCCAACGCTGGATCCCGTCGGCTCTGCACGGGCCGTTGTATCCCATCGTTCTGTCCATCAGTTCCCGATTGGGCGGCACCACCTACTTCGACCACAAGTTCGTCTCGCTGTTGATCGGGACCGGTGTCGTGGCTCTGGTGGTCCTCGTGACCAGACGAATCACCGACTCCGCGCTGGCGGCCGTGATCGCCGGCCTGCTCGCCGCGATCTATCCGAACTTGTGGCTGGTCGATGGTGTGCTGTTTCCCGAAGGCCTCATGGCGCTGTGCACCATGACCGTCGTGTACGCCGCCTACCGCTGGTGGGATCGACCGGCCTGGCGATGGACCATCGTCATGGGAGCCGTCACCGGTCTGGCCACACTCACTCGTGGCGAGGGTTTGCTGCTGTCGGTGCTGCTCATCGTTCCCTGGGTCGCCCTCCGTCGCGACCTCACGTGGCGTCGACGAGTCGAGCACGTCGCACTGGCGGCTGTCGCGTGCATCGTCGTTCTCGCACCCTGGGCCATCCGCAACGCCCGCTCGTTCGAGGTGTTCGTCCCGCTCTCCACCAATGGCAACGAGTTGTTCGTGTACGCCAATTGCGACGAGACGTACGAGGGCAAGTTCCTCGGCTTCTGGCTTTTCGATTGTCAGGAGCAGATTCGCCGCCAGGGCAACGACGCCGTCGGCGACGAAGCCGAGAAGTCGCTGCATTGGCGCGAGATCGGCCTCGACTACGCGCGCGACAATGCTGGGCAGTTACCCAAGGTGCTGGCGGCGCGGGTGTTGCGCCAGTGGGATCTCTTCCGTCCGTGGCAGAACGCCGACTTCGCTCCCATCGAGGGCCGCGACAAGGACGCCGCACGAGCCGGTCTCGTCATGTACTACGGACTGGCCGCCACATCGCTCGTCGGCGTGCGCTGGCTACGCCGCCGACACGTGCGCCTTCTTCCACTCGTCGTTCAATTCGTGAGTGTCACCCTCACCGCGGCCTACGCCTACGGCACCACTCGGTTCCGGATCCCGGCCGAGCCGATTCTGTGCGTCCTGGCCGGCGCCGGCGCCGTTCCGATCGCGCGCTGGCTGGCCCGCCGCTACGCGCGAGCGCCCCGTGATGAACCGGTCGAAGCGACACCGTTCGTGCGCGGAGGATCTGTTTCGTGGCAAGCCGCCTGGAACCGCCACGCGGTCCGCTCGTGGATGGCCGTCGGATCGGTGGCGGCGGCCGTGGGCCTGGCGCTCCCCGCGCTCTATCGCGCCACCGGGTCCACGATGGAAGAGGGCTTCATGCTCGTCTTCCCCGAGCGAGTCATGAAGGGCGACGTGGCCAACGTCGACTTCCTGCATCTGTACGGACCCGGGTCACTCCACTGGCTCTCGCTGTGGTACCGACTCTTCGACGTCTCGCTCGCGAGCGAACGAACCTTCGGACTGATCCAGCACCTTCTCGTCATCTCGGCGCTCTTCGTGCTCGCCCGTCCGTGGGGTCGCGCGGTGGCGGCCGTCGTCGCCGCATCGTCGGCGGTGTTCGTCCTCACTCCGATCGGCTTGCAGGCCTTGGCCTGGTCGGGTGCGGTCGGACTCGGTTTGTGGTCGGTGGTTTTCGCCGTCCGCGCTTCGTACGTCGAACGTCCGACGCGAGCGGTGATGATCAGCGGCGTTCTGGCCGGACTCGCTCTCACCTTCCGCCCCGACTTGGTCCTGGCTCTGGCCCTCGCTCTCGGTTTCACTCCGGTGATCCGACGTCACTGGCGCACCGTCCTGGGCGGACTCGCCATCGGCCTCGCCTCGTTCTGGGTGCACCTCGTGCAGGCCGGTCCCGCCGACGTCGTCCGCGGCATGCTGCTCGAACCGGTCTTCGATCTGCGTGGGGGACGAGAACTGCCGCGACCGCCCAGTTGGGATCGTCTCGACGGAGCACTGCAGGTGATCGGCGAGAAGTTCGCGCCCTGGTGGGGCCTGCCCCACCTCGGTGCACCCAAGCAGCTGTTCCTCTGGTTCTTCGCCCTTCCCGTCGTCGCCATCGGCGTCGTGATGGTCGCTCGTCGACTCGAACCAACGCGACGCATCGCACTGCTCGCTCCGGCGCTGTTCGGTGTGGGCATCCTGCCCCAGGCACTGCAGCGTCCCGACTCCGCCCATTTCAACTGGGTCGCCATGGTGTCGTGGCCGCTCGCCATCATCGCCGTGGTCGAGATCGTCCGTCGGCGCGCTCCCACCATTCATCCGACCGTGCGCACCTGGATCGCCGGTGGATCGCTTCTCATCGCGTTGACGGTGATCGCTCCGTTCTTCACGTTGCGCACGTACGGGGACCTGGTCGTCCGAAGTGCGAGCGGAGATCTCTCCACTCTCACGGTCGAGCGCAACGGACGGACGTTCCACCTGGGCGACACTCGTCCATGGAAGGCCAGCCTCGAAGTGATCGCCGACCTGGACGCGCAGGCGCGCCCCGGGCAGCGGTTGTTCGTCGGTCCGGTCGATCTTCGACAAACCGCCTACAGCGACGTGTTCTTCTACTACTTGTTCCCCGAACTCGATCCGGCCACGTACTTCATCGAGATGGACCCGGGCCTGGCCAACGCCGAAGGGTCACGCCTGAGCGCCGACGTCGCGAGCGCCGACTGGCTCATCCTCACTCGCTTCTGGAGTGGCTGGATCGAACCCAACGACTCGATCGTGTTCGGTTCGGACGAGCCGAACCAGGTGGTGGAGAACTCGTTCTGCCTGCGCGGTTCGTACCAAGCCGACGTCATCCGTCTCTACGAGCGGTGCCCGCGAGGCGACGGCATCGGGCCGTACGACCCGCCCTACGAGCCGCGTGTCGATTACGCGGTCGAGGTCCTGGTTCCGGTGCCGCCACGTCCCGATGGCACGTGCACACCCACGTGCAACGGGCGTCCGGCGCCGGCGGGCGAAGGTTTCAGCCCAGAGGAAGCCGCCGCCATAACGGCGCGGGCAGGTGCCTCAGCACCATGAACACGTAGCGCAACACACCCGGCACCCAGACGATTCGCCGACCGGACTGCAGTGCTCGCGCCGTCGCCTCGGCCACGGCATCGGGTGTGGTGGCGAACGGCGCCGCTTCCATTCCCTGGGTCATCGCACTGCGAACGAACCCGGGGCGCACGACGAGAACGCTGACTCCGGACGAGACCAGCGAGTCGCCGAGAGCGAGGGCGAAACCGTCGAGTCCGGCCTTGGTCGCTCCGTACACCATGTTGGCCGGACGGACTCGTTCGCCGGCCACGCTCGACAGCACCACGATGCGCCCATGACCCTGTCGGCGCATGACGCGCGCGAGAGCGAGCAACACCGACACCGCGCCGGCGAAGTTGACGTTCACGAGATCGGCCGCGGCCACCGGGTCGTCGCCGAAGCGCGACTGCTCCCCCAACTGTCCGAAGGCCAGCACTGCCACATCGATGTCGCCGAGCGAAGTCGACAACGAATCGACGAAACTCGAGTGCTCCTCCACCCGAACCGCATCGAACAGGACGGCGTCGACGCGAAGGCCGGGGCGACGCAACCCGTCGACCGGCGCTTCGTCGGGCCGACGACAGGCCAACACGATGGATGTGGTGGACGGCGCGGCCAGTCGACGCGCGATGGCGACACCGATGTCGCTCGCCCCACCGAGCACGACGATGTTCTGTGGTTCTCCGGCGGCGTTCAGCATGTTCACTCCACGAGTCCGAGGCGGCGGGCGAGATCGCTGCGGAAGGTCTGCTGCGGGTCGAGCCGATGACGAATTCTCTGCCACTCGGCCAACCGCGGGTATCCGGCGCGTATGGCATCGGGTCCGAGCAAGGCGTCCTTGGCGAGGTAATGACGACCTCCAGCCCCGATGACGACGTCGTCGAGGCTGCGCGTGAGCGAACCGAGCGTCGCCGCGCCGGCCGGAAGATCGACCGTGAGGGTCCAGCCCGGCATCGGGAAACTGAGCGGAGCGTCGTTGCCCGCGCCGAACCGTTTGAGGACGACCAACGGTGTGGCCAGGCGGGAGGCCACGATCGTCTCCACGATGCGCCGCAACTCGGTCTCGCGGCCGAACGGAATCACGAACTGGTACTGGACGAAGCCGTGACGCCCGTACAGGCGATTCCAGGCACCCACCGCGTCGAGCGGATGGAAGTAAGCCGGAATCGACTTGATGGATCCTTCGCGACGGCGCGGCTCCTTTCGGAACCAGGCCTCGTTGAAGACGGCGCTCGACAGCGCGTTCACCACACCCGGACCCGGGATCACCGGAGGAACCGACACCAACTGGCGCGGACCGTACTCGAGCGCGTTGGCGCGGTCGGCAACGGGCAGCTCGTCACGACGAGCGTGATCGCCACGCCAGAGCACACCCCGTCCGAAGTGACTGCCACTCGACAGCAGATCGACCCACGCCACCGAGTAGCGCACATCGTCGTCACCGGTGCTCATGTGCTCGATCAATTCGTCGAAGTCGTCGCAGCGCACCGTGTCGACCCGACAGCGACTCGTCTCGATGCGGATGAGCGCGAACGTGACGTCGCGGATGACGCCGGTGAGACCCATGCCGCCGATGGTCGTCCAGAACGCGTCGGGGTTCTGCTCGCGGGAGCACTCGAGCACCGAGCCGTCGGCGAGCACCAACGAGAACCGACGAACGTGGTTGCCGAAGCTTCCTTCGAGGTGATGGTTCTTGCCGTGGATGTCGGCGGCGACCGCGCCGCCCACCGTCACGAATCGAGTTCCGGGAGTCACCGGGACGAAGAAGCCACGGGGAACGATCACGCGGAGCAGATCGTCGAGGCTGACTCCCGCGCCGACGGTGACGGTTCCGGCCGATTCGTCGAGACGGATGTCGGAGGACGAAGAAGCCAGACGAAGAACTCGCCCACCGCCGTTCTGCGCGGCGTCACCGTACGAGCGCCCGAGTCCGCGAACCAGCACACCGCGGTCATCGGCATCCTTGACGTGGTCGACGAGATCGAGATCGGAGACAGTCGCGACGCGCGACGACGACATGGTGGAGCGTCCCCAACCGCGGAGCACTTCGGGCGCGTAGTCGGGGGACATGACCGAGTGATTCTACCGATCGGCCTCAGCCGACGTAGACACCCAGGGCGAACACCGCGACCCACACCACGCCCATCAGTTGGAGCATGCGATCGGCCACGAAGATCTCCTCGGGCGCGCTCCCATGCCCTTGCTCGAGAACGAGGAGATAGCGCATCAGCGCGGCCAGCATCGGGACGATCGAGAGTTCGTAGAACGGCCACGTGGAGCCGGACACTTCCTTGGTGTCGAACGCCCACGTGCAGTACGCGACGAGAGTCGCACCGACCGCGACCGACAGGATGATGCGCAGGTAGCCGAGCGAATACTGCGACAACGTCGAACGCGTGCTGGCCGCGTCTTCTCCCATCTCCCGCAACTCGGCGTAGCGCTTGCCCGTCACGATGAACAGTGACCCGCAACTCGTGCACAAGAGGAACCAGGTGCTCATCGGAACACCGGTTGCTTCGGCACCGGCGATGGCGCGAATGACGAAACCGGCCGCGACCGCGATGAGATCGACGACGGCGTGGTGTTTGAGCCAGATCGAGTAGCCCACCGTCACCGCGACGTACACGCAGACCGCGACACCGCAGCGCCAGTCGGGAACGAAACCGAGACCGAGCCCTCCGAGCAACAGAACGGTTCCGACGACTCGGGCCGTGCCCATGCCGATCCGACCGGCGGCGATCGGTCGATTGCGCTTGGTGGGATGACGTCGATCGGCTTCGACGTCGAGCAGATCGTTCCAGAAGTACGTCCCACTCGCCGCCAACGACAGGGCGGCGAAGGCGACCAACGCCGGCCAGAGACCGGCCCAATTGTCGAGCACACCGGCCGCACCCGGGGCGGCGAACACCAGTAGGTTCTTCAGCCACTGCTTCGGCCGAGCTTCGGCGAACAACGCTCCCATCATGCCGGCACCTCCGGGATCGGCTCGGACGTGATCCGGAACGGATGATCGGCGAATTCGAGCATCGCGGTGTCACCGGACGAGTCGCCATAGGCGAACACGATCGGCCGCTCGCCCCCGAGCCACTCGCGCAGGCGACGTTCCTTCTCGACGCCTCGGCAATTGGCCCCGCGGAGTCGGCCAGTGCACACACCACGGTCGTCGACTTCGACGTCGGTCGACAGCACGGCGTGAGCGCCCAGATGCTTTGCCAGCGGTTCGAGGTACGAACGGAACGATGCCGACACCAAGACGATGCGATGACCGCTCGCCGCGTGCCAACGGAGGCGAGCCAAGGTGTCGGGCCGAAGGTGGCGGCGAACGAAACCCGCCTCGAATTCGGCACCCAGCCGATCGACTGCTTCGATCGGGAGACCGCGTACGGCCGCGGCCGTGACCATTTCCTTGACACGATCGCGCCGGCGGGCCGCGGTGGCGGCGAACAGTCCCGGAGTCCGGGGGGCCAATCCGGCGAGAAGCCGCGGACCGCGCAAGCGCCACAGGAACGGCACCACGCAGTCGCGTGTGGTCAACGTCTTGTCGACATCGAAGGCGGCCACCGTCTCCATGAGCACGGGGAGATTACCGACCCGCGACGAGCGACGCCCGGACGGTCCACCAATCGGGCCAGCTCTTCGACACGACCGAATCGTCGTCGAGAGTGATACCCGGAACGCGCAATGCCAACAAGGACCAGGCCATCGCCAGACGATGATCGTGATGAGTGGCCAGTTCGGCACCTCGATACGACTCGGGGACCGACGGACTGATGACGATTCCATCGTTCGTCACCTCGGTCTGGCACCCGATCGCCCGCAACCCGTCGGCCAAGTCGCCGAGACGATCGCTCTCCTTGTTGCGAATGAACCCCACACCGCGGATGTGCGTGGGTGTGTCGGCGAAAGCGGCGACCGCCGCGAGAGTGGGAACCAGATCGGAGACATCGGCCATGTCGACGTCGATACCGCGCATCGACGACACCCCGCGAACCCGAGTGCCCGAATCACCGATCGTCGCGACGCAGCCCATGCTCGCGAGAAGCGAGGCGAACGCCGAATCTCCTTGGAGCGAGCCGGTCGTCAGACCCGGCACGTCGACGTCGCCGGCGGTGATCGCGGCCGCCGCCAACGGATACGACGCGGACGACGCATCGGGCTCCACGACGTAATCGATCGACCGGTATCCATCGGGAGCGACCTCGATCGTCTGATCGGACACGGCGATCCCCGAAGCGCCGAACGTCGACATCACCGCCGCCGTCATCGCGACGTACGGACGTGACACCAGTGGAGACGTGAGCCGAATCGACAGACCATCGGGCAACAGAGGCGCAATGAGCATCAGCGCGGTCACGAACTGACTGCTCACGTCGCCCGGAAGCTCGACCACGCCGCCGCGAAGGTCGCCACGAGAAACGCGGACGGGGAGGCACCCGGCCTCCCCCAGCGATTCGACGCGAGCTCCGAGACGGCTCAGCGAATCGTGCAGCGCCGCCATGGGCCGGGCGCGCAACCGCGGTGAACCCGTGACGACCGACGGTTCGGCTC
>JBEAXP010000194.1:0-12299 GCA_041159745.1 Actinomycetota bacterium
AGCGGCCAGTTCTGCGCACCGCTGAACTGCGAGGCGATCATCGCCCCGATCATGTTGCCCTCTTTGCCGCCGAGGATGGTGGCCGTGACGTAGTCGCCGCACATCGGGATGAAGGTGAGCAGAACACCGGCGATGATGCCCGGGCCGGCCAACGGCAACGTGACACCGAAGAAGGTGGCGACCCGGCCGGCACCGAGATCCTTGCTGGCCTCGCGCATGCGCACGTCGATGCGATCGAGCGCCACGAACAACGGCAGGATCATGAAGCCGAGGTAGTTGTAGACGATCGCGATCTGAACCGCGGTCTGGGTCTGCAGCAACTGAATTCCCTGCTCGCCCACCAGCCCGATGTCGGAGAGCCATTTCGAGAACGTTCCGTTGGGCGCCAAGGGAATGCGCCACGCCACCGTGCGGATGAGGAACGACGTGAAACTCGGGACGATGATCGCGGCCAGGATGATCGCGCGCCAACGCTCACTGACCTTGAACGCCGCGAAGTACGCGACCGGGAGGCCGATGAGTACGCACAATGCCGTGGCCAGAATCGCGATCCGGAGGGTGGCCCGGAAGACCTTGAAGAACGTGTCGTCGAAGACGTCGGCGTAGTTCTTGGTCGTGAGATCGCTCAGATCGACCGGCAGGAGTCGGCTGACGTCCTTGGTTCCGAACGAGTAGATCACCACGAAGGCGATCGGGATCGCGAAGAACAGCAGGTACCAGATGATCGACGGGATGGCGAGGAGGAACTTGGGTCCCCGCCATCTCCGACGACCAGGAGCCGACACCGCGGCGGTCACGAAGGATCAGCCTCCGGCCTTGGCCTTCATCTTGTTGAGGATGTCGACCAGACGATCGATGGCCGGCGTGATCTCCTGGGTCCGGAAGGTCTTCACCTGCTCATCGGAGAAGAAGATCATGTCCCCGTACTCGAGGTCGGGGGCCAGCTCGGAGATGAGCTGCGACATGCCCTTCATTCCCGTGTTGTAACCGTGGTACTGCAGATCCTTGATCGAGATCTCGGGGATGAGTTCCCAGTTGATCCAGGCGTGAGCCGCCTCCGGATTCGGGGCGCCGGCCGCGATGCAGTAGGTGTCCATCCAGAGTTCGGTCTCGGGCGCGCCGAGCACCCACTTCCAGACCGAGGGATCGCCACCGGCATCCTGGATGCGGTAGTACGCCTGGCGCGCATCGCCGTTCCAGGCCATCGAAATGGCGTAGGCACCTTCGGCGATCGCCGTGCTCGGGTACGAGTCGAAGGCCTTCACGTGCTGCGCGAACTCGTCGACGAGGAAAGCCTCGCAGGCGTCGAGCAACGCCGGATCGGTGGTGTTCCAGTCGTGGCCGTTGGCCCAGAACCAGACGCCGCACATGTTCGGTCCGGTGTCGATCATCGAGCAGTTGCCGCTGGCCTCGTTCATGCAGACGTCGAGGAAGTCGTTCCAGTCCTTGAGCTCACGGGTGATGACCGACGAGTCGTAGAAGAAGCCGGTGCTGCCCCAGTTCTTGCAGACCGAGTAGTCGTTGCCCGGGTCCCAGGCCTGGGCGAGGTAGGCCGGGTCGACGTTCGAGATGTTGGGCAGAAGCGACTTGTCGAACTTCTGGATGAGACCCTTCTCGATCATCTGGGGCACGTACGGGCCGGTGGGCACGACGATGTCGAAGCCGCTGTTCCCGTTCGACGACGCCAACTTGGTGATGAGGTCTTCGTTCGAGCCGTAGTAGTCGACCTTCATGGTGACCCCGAGTTCGGCTTCGGCCAGAGCACCCACCAATTCGGGGTCGTTGTAATCGCCCCAGGTGTACATGGCCAGGGTGCCCGACGCCTTGTTGACGACGCGGCTCCAGTCACCCGAAGCCTGGGTGCCGCCGGAGTCTCCTCCGGAATCGCCACCCGACGATCCACCCTCGTCGTCACCACCACAGGCCGCAACCACCACCGCGAGGCCGGCCGCGGCGGTTCCCGCCTTGAGCACGGCGCGACGCGACAACCGCTCGCGGAAACTGTGCGGAGCGAGGATCTTCATCTCCTTGGGCATCTTCGGCGTGTTCATGGGTTCTCCTTGCTTGTCTTGGTGGTCCACTCGGTGGTGGGTTATGGGGTTGGTTGGTTCACTCGTCGGACACTTCATCGGCCTCGGCGAGGACGATGTCGGCTTGCCGCGACGAGAAGAGGTACACGTCGTCGGCCGACCAACTGGCCCAGACCGAATCGCCGGCGTGCAGACGAGAGGCGTTGGCTCGGGGCGTGAGCACCAGAACGTCGCGATCGGCGGTGTGCACCACGTACTGGAGCACGTCTCCGAAGTGCGAAACACCGGCGACCGTGCCCTGGAAGGCGTTGTTCGTGCTGCTCGGGCGCTCGACCGACAAGTTGATGCATTCGGGGCGAACCGCCGCCAGCGCTCCCTGCCCGTTCGGGACGTCTTCCTCGGGACGACTGGCCACGAATTCGGTGCCGTCGTCGGCGCGAGCACCGTGCTCGGTCGCGACTCCGCTCCAGAAATTGTTGCGTCCGATGAATCCGGCCACGAAGGCCGAAGCCGGGTGCTCGTACACCGTCTCGGGGTCGCCCAACTGCTCGATGTGTCCGTCGAGCATGATCGCGATGCGGTCGCTCATGCTCATGGCCTCTTCCTGATCGTGGGTCACGAACACGAACGTGATTCCCAACCGACTCTGCAGGAGCTTGAGTTCGATCTGCATCTCTTCGCGAAGTTTGCGATCGAGTGCGCCCAGCGGTTCGTCGAGCAGAAGAACGCTGGGGCGATTGACGAGCGCTCGCGCCACCGCGACGCGCTGCTGCTGGCCGCCCGACATCTGACGCGGCTTGCGATCGGCCAACTTGCTCATCTGCACCATGTCGAGGGCCTCGGCCACCCGGGTCGCGATTTCCGACTTGTTGACACCCTTCTGGCGCAGGCCGTACGCGACGTTCTCGCTCACGGTCATGTGGGGGAACAGCGCGTAGTGCTGGAACACCGTGTTTACGTCGCGCTTGTACGGGGGGATGCCCTGCACGTACTGGCCGCTGATACGGATGAAACCCTCATCGGGCTGCTCGAAGCCGGCCAGCATGCGAAGCGTCGTGGTCTTGCCGCATCCCGACGGTCCGAGAAGTGACAGGAACTCGCCCGGGCGAATCGACAGGCTCAGGTGATCGACGGCGACGACCGAGCCATAACGCTTGGTGACGTTCTCGAGTTCGACTGCACCTCGGTCCTGCGTCACCTGCCCGAACCCCCTCCCCAGAGATGCCCTTGCCACGTCCACGCCTCGTACGAGACGTCTCGTGGGATCATAGGACACCCCGCCTCCCCACGACGCGACAACTAGGGTGAACGCTCGGTGGCCGAACCGCCGCCGGAACCCCGCCATGACCGACGATCGCCAACTCAACGCCCGTCGGCACCTCTGGGGTCACTTCACCAACCTGCACACCACCCAGCGCTCGGGCATTCCGGTGATCAGCCGCGGTGAGGGGCCGTGGATCTTCGATGATGCCGGTCGCCGCTACCTCGACGGGCTGTCGGGTCTCTTCACCGTGAACATCGGGCACGGACGGCGCGAGTTGGCCGACGTGGCCGCCCGCCAGGCCGAATCACTGGCCTACTTCCCCATCTGGAGCTTCGCCCATGAACCCGCGATCGATCTGGCCACGCGTCTGGCCGACCTCGCCCCGGGGGATCTGAACCGAGTCTTCTTCACGAGCGGTGGCGGCGAAGCGGTGGAGTCGGCGTGGAAGATCGCCGTGCAGTACTTCGCCGCGATCGGACAACCGCAGCGACGCAAGGTGGTCAGCCGGAATTACGCGTACCACGGCACGACCCTCGGGGCGCTGAGCATCACCGGCATCCCCGGCATTCGCGAGCCCTTCGAACCATTGCTCCCCTGGGCACTCAAAGCGGCCAACACCAACCGCTATCGCTGCGGATTCTGTGCCCAGCAATCGGCCTGCTCCCTCGCCTGCGCCGATGACGTCGAGCGGGCGATCATCGAAGCCGGACCCGACACCGTGGCCATGGTGATCATGGAGCCGGTCCAGAACACCGGTGGAACTCTGGTCCCTCCTCCGGGCTACTGGGAGCGCGTGCGGGCGATCTGCGATCGCCACGGCATCCTGCTGGTGTCCGACGAGGTGATCTGCGGCTTCGGCCGACTCGGCCACTGGTTCGGTTGCGAACGATTCGGGTACCAGCCCGACATGATCACGTTCGCGAAGGGAGTCACCAGCGGATACGCGCCTCTCGGCGGCGTGATGGTGAGCGATCGCATCGCCGCACCCTTCATCGAGCGGGACGGCCAGATCCTGCTGCACGGTCTCACGTTCGGCGGCCACCCGGTGAGTTGTGCCGTGGCCCTCGCGAACATCGATCTTCTCGAAAGGGAGGACGTTCTCGGATCGGTACGGCGCAACGAGCCGGTGTTCGACGAGGTGATGGAGTCGCTGCGACAACTGCCCCTCGTCGGCGACGTGCGCGGTTGCGGGTACTTCCGCGTGATCGAACTCGTGAAGGACAAGGACACGAAACAGTCGTTCGACGCCGCCGAATCGAACTGGTTGCTACGCGACACATTGTCGCCGCGCATCTTCGCCAACGGACTGTTCTGCCGAGCCGACGATCGCGCCGAACCCGTTCTCGTCCTCGCGCCCACCCTCGTGTGCGGCCCCGACGAACTGCGATTCATCGGCGACGTGCTCACCGATGCGATCGAGCACGCGGCGGCCGAGTTCGCCCGGCGCTGATCGATCAGGCGAGGTTCGCCATGACGTGCTTGATGCGCGTGTAGTCGTCGAGTGCGTAGGCCGACAGATCCTTGCCGTAGCCCGACTTCTTGAAACCACCGTGCGGCATCTCGGCGACCATCGGGATGTGGGTGTTCACCCACACGCATCCGAAGTCGAGTCGCTTGGTCATCCGCATGGCGCGCGCGAAGTCCTTCGTCCACACACTGGATGCCAATCCGTACTCCACACCGTTGGCGAGCCGAACCGCCTCGTCCTCGTCGGCGAACTTCTGCACGGTGATGACCGGACCGAAGATCTCGTTCTGGATCACCTCGTCGTCCTGCTTGAGGTTGCTCACGACGGTCGGCGAGAAGAAGTAGCCCTTGTTGCCCTGTCGAGCACCGCCGGCGGTGACCTCGGCGTGCTTGGGCAGTCGGTCGAGGAAGCCGCTCACACGGGCCAACTGATTGGCGTTGTTCACCGGGCCGAAGAACGTGTCGTCGGAGTCGGGGGCGCCACACACCGTGGCCTTGGCCCGTTCGGACAACGCGGCCACGAAGTCCTTGTACACGCCGCCGGCGCACAGGACGCGGGTCGCGGCGGTGCAGTCCTGGCCGGCGTTGAAGTAACCGCCGATGGCGATGCCTTCGGCGGCGGCTTCGATGTCGGCGTCGTCGAACACCACCACCGGTGCCTTGCCTCCGAGTTCGAGGTGCACTCGCTTGAGCGACTTGGCGGCCGCCTCGGCCACTTCCATTCCGGCGCGAACCGAACCGGTGACGCTCACCAATGACGGAGTCGAGTGAGCGACCATCGCGCGTCCGGTGTCGCGGTCGCCGCAGATCACGTTCACCACACCCGGCGGCAGGAACTCGGCGCAGATCTCGGCCAGAAGCGTGGTGGTGACCGGCGTCGTGTCGCTCGGCTTCAGAACCACCGTGTTTCCGGCGGCCACGGCGGGAGCGAACTTCCACACGGCCATCATCATCGGGTAGTTCCACGGAGCCACTTGCGCGCACACGCCGACGGGTTCGCGTCGGATGTAGCTCGTCATGCCCGGCACGTACTCGCCCGCGCTCTTGCCCTCGAGGTGGCGGGCCGCGGTGGCGAAGAAACGCACATGGTCGACCATCGGCGGAATCTCCTCCGACCGCGTGATGCCGACCGGCTTGCCGCAGTTCTCCGATTCGAGAGCGATGAACTCCTCGGCCCGGGCCTCGATCGCATCGGCGATCCGGAACAACGCGAGCGAGCGATCCTTCGGCGTGGAATCCCGCCAGCCCTCGAACGCGGTGTCGGCCGCCTTCATCGCGGCATCGACGTCGGCTGCGCCCGAGTTGGGAGCAGTCGCGTACTGCTCACCGGTGGTGGGATCGACGACCGGAATGGTCCGGCCATCCTTGGCGTCGACGTACTGGCCGTTCACGAAGTTGCGGTAGGTCTTCATGACGTTCAGAGTAGACGGGCGGTCAAGGCCGCTCCGAAGGCCGTCGATCGTGATTGCGCCATTAGGTTGGTCTCATGCCCACCCCCGTCTCCGAGCTCGACGTCCCGACCGTCGACTTCGTCTTCCCCGACGCCGCCGAACAACGCGCGGCTCTCGCGAAGATCGCCAAGTCGTCCTGGATCGCCCGCGGATCATTCGCCTACATCGTGTTCGGATACGACGACTGCCAATCCGTGCTGCGCGACCGCCGCTGGCAGAGCGTCGCGTCGATGGCCAGCGAATTGATGGGCGTCCAGGACGAACGCATCAAGGCCCGCCGCCGTGAGTCGATCCTCTCGGCCGAGGGTGACGTGCACACGCGGCTGCGCCGTCTGGTCGCACCCTCGTTCACTCCGCGTTCGGCCGACAAACTGCGCCCGTTCATGCGCGAGGTCATCGAGGGCCTCCTCGCATCGGTGACTCCGACGGGACGATGCGACCTGGCCGCCGACGTCTGTGATCCGTATCCCATCCCGATCATCTGCGAACTTCTCGGCGCGCCGAAGAGCGACTGGAAGTCGTTCAGCGTGTGGGCCGAGGATGTGCTGCGCATTTTCAACGCCACCGCCGCCGATGAAGTCGAGTTGATTCTCAAGGCGCAGATCGAACTCGAGGAGTACACGCGACAACTCATCGCCGACCGCCGCACGAAGCCGGCTGACGACCTGATCACCAGCCTGATCGCCGCTGAGGAAGCCGGCGACAAGTTGAGCGAGGACGAACTGGTGATGATGGTCGAAGCGGTGATCGTCGGCGGCACCGACACAACGCGCAACCAACTCGGTTGTTCGATCGCCTTGCTCGCCGAACATCCCGATCAATGGAAGTTGCTCGCCGAGCGGCCCGAGCTGGCGCCGCGGGCGGTCGAGGAAACCATGCGTTACTTCGGCGCCGTTCGTAGCACGGCTCGGATCGCGAGCACCGACATCGAGCACCGAGGAGTTCTGTTTCCCAAGGGCACGCTCATCTCACCGGCCCTGGCGCTGGCGAACCGCGACGAGACGGTGTTCACCGACGCCGACCGCTTCGACATCACCCGTGAGCCAGCCGGCCAACCCCAGATGACGTTCGGCTCCGGAATCCACTACTGCCTGGGCGCCGCGTTGTCGCGGGCCGAGCAGCAAGAGGCCCTGGCCATCCTCGCCAAGCGCCTTCCCAACATGAAGATCGACGGCGAGGTCACCTGGAAACCCTCGACAGTCGCCATCTACGGGCCCGAGAGACTTCCTCTCACGTTCGACCCGAATTGATTCGGGGCACCTTCGCGCCCTTCGCACACGGTTCGGTTGCACGCTCCGAACCACGCGGTGCCAGCATGGCTCCATGTCGAAAGAGTTGAAGCTCGGTTACTCCACTGGTTACTGGTCGGCGGGTCCCCCCAAGGGCGCGCTCGAAGGAGTGAAGGAAGCCGAGCGACTCGGATTCGATTCCGTGTGGACGGCCGAGGCCTACGGTTCGGACGCGTTGTCACCGCTCGCCTGGTGGGGATCGCAGACCGAGAAGGTTCGTCTCGGAACGTCGATCATGCAGATGAACGCCCGCACGCCAACCGCGGCGGCGATGGCCGCCATCACCATGGACCATCTCTCGAATGGACGATTCATCCTCGGCCTCGGAGTGAGTGGGCCTCAGGTCGTCGAGGGCTGGTACGGCCAGGCCTACGGCAAGCCTCTGGCGCGCACCCGCGAGTACGTAGACATCGTGCGCAACGTGATTCGTCGCGAGAAGCCGATCGAGCACCACGGTGAGTTCTACGACCTGCCATACAGCAAGTCGGACGGGCGCGGCCTGGGCAAGCCGCTCAAGTCGACGGTTCATCCGCTTCGCAACGAGATCCCGATCTTCCTCGGCGCCGAGGGTCCGAAGAACGTCGCGCTGTCGGCCGAGATCTGCGACGGCTGGTTGCCCCTCTTCTTCTCGCCGAAGGAGGACGGCTTCTACCGCAAGTGCCTGAACGAGGGATTCGCCAAGTCCGGCGAGGCCAACAAGGCCGACCGCTTCGAAGTCGCCACCACCATCCTGATCGTGCCGGGCGAGGACGTCGAGAAGTGTGCCGACATGGTCCGACCGTTCCTTGCTCTCTACGCCGGCGGCATGGGTGCGCGCGGAGCGAACTTCCACTTCGAAGTGTTCGCGCGCATGGGATACGAGGACGTCGCCATCAAGGTGCAGGACCTCTACCTCGCCGGCAAGAAGGACGAGGCGGCCGCCGCGATCCCGCTCGCGATGGTGGAGGATGTCGCGCTGGTGGGCCCGCCCGACAAGATCAAGGGCGAACTCGATCGGTGGAAGGAGACCTGCATCACGACCTTCCTCGTGAGCGGCCCGCCGATGGTTCTTCCGCTGTACGCCGATCTGATCAAGGGCTGACGAACGCGTCGATGAGCGGCTCGACGTTCGCGACTGTCGCTCATCAGCGCGAACTCATCACGTCGGGTCGAGCCTCGCCGCTCGAGATCGTCGACGACGCACTGGCCCGCGTGGCCGAAGTGCAACCAACGCTCAACTGCTTCGTCGAGATCTGGGCCGACGAGGCGCGCGAACGGGCCCGCGCGCTCGGTCCCCACGACGGTCGACCCTTGTTCGGAATTCCCGTCGCCATCAAGGACACTTCGCCCTGGGAGGGTCACCGCCTCACACTCGGATCGCGCACCCATTCCTCGCACGTCGCCGACTCCACCGGTTGGGTGGTCGAGCGCCTGCTCGCCGCCGGAGCGGTGATCGTCGGCAGCACGAACACGCCGGAGTTCGCCCACGCCGGGATCACCGACAACCTCCTGCACGGGGCCACTCGTAATCCGTGGAACCCCGAGCGAACGACCGGCGGCTCGAGCGGCGGTTCCGCGGCGGCCGTCGCGTCCGGTTGCGTCGCGGTGGCCGAAGGCTCCGACATGGGCGGTTCGGTGCGCATTCCCGCGGCCTGGTGCGGACTGGTCGGACTCAAACCGTCCCTCGGACGAATTCCCATGGACGTGCTACCCGGACTCTGGGACCTCATCTCGCACCACGGACCCCTGGCGCGCAGCGTCGATGACGCGTGGGAGTTCCTGCTCGCCACCCAGGGACCGTCGCTTCGCGATCCGTACTCGGTTCATCCTCCGATCGAACGCGACACGGTCGACCTGTCGTCGTTGAAGGCGGCCTGGTCGGTCGATCTCGGTTGCTGGGCCGTCGACGACGAGATCGCGCGGGCGGTGGTCGACGTGGTCGAGCTCGTGGGCGACGCGGGCGCGAAGTTCACGGCCGCTCCTCCCCTGTTCACGGCTCATGACAACCACGTGTGGCTGCAGTTGTGGGGAATCTTCATGGCCGCGTATTACGGCGACTTCTACGACACCCGCGCCGACGACCTCGACCGCGACGTGCGTTCATTGATCGAGTACGGCCGCGCACTGAGTGCGGTGGACGCGAAGCGGTTGGAGATCGACCGAACCGTCGCGTGGAAACGAGTCGCGTCGGTGCTCGGGGAGAACGACGTGATCATCTGTCCCACCATGTCGCAGCCGCCGGGACCGGCCACCAAGGCACTCAACGATCGTCGGGGCGTGAGTCATGACGACGGCCGACATCACTCCGAGGACATGACCTCGGTGTGGAATCTGGTGTCGCCGCTTCCGATCGTGTCGGTACCGGCTGGTCGCCATTCGGGCGCGAACAGCGGATTGCCGATCGGCGTGCAAGTGGTGGGTCGACCGGGCCGCGAAGACGTGGTGCTCGCAGTCGCGCGGCACATCGAGCGGGCGGTCGGTGCGCCGAACTGGCGCTAGTCGCAGCAGGAGTCGCGCCAACCGCAGCCGGAGCACTTGAAGTGCGCGTGCTCGGGAAAGAGGTCGCCACCACACAACGGGCACTCGGGGTAGGTCCCGAGCGGCGAGCGACACGAACCCGCCGGAGATTCCATCGACTTCACATCTCTCGTCGCATCGGTGTTCGCGTTGGTGCTCACGACTCGAGTCTGTCACCGTTCCGGGCTCCGACTGCGGACCCTCACTAGGCTCGCAGAGGCCCATGAACGACGAACTACCCCCGCTCCCGCATGGGCACACACCCGGTTCGGCGCGCGCGGCCATGGCCTACCGCGACTACCGGCTCATCTGGTCCGGATTGTTCTTCTCCAACATCGGAACGTGGATGCAGAACCTCGCGCTGCCGGCCTACGTCGATCATCGAACCGGCTCGGCCCAAGTGGTCTCACTGCTGGTGTTCGCCCAACTCGGCCCGATCCTGTTGCTGGCGGTTCCCGGCGGCCTGATCGCCGATCGCTTCGACCGCAAACGCTGGCTCATGGGCATGCAGTGGGTGCAACTCGTGTTCGCGCTGGTGATCGCGGCACTGGTCGCGTCGGACGGGCCGATCTGGTCGCTCTTCGTCGCCCAGGCCGCGGTGGGCGTCGCCAACGCACTCAACAATCCGGCCTTCCAGGCGACGATTCCGATGCTCGTCGACAAACGCGACCTCGCCGGCGCGATTTCCATGAACTCGATGCAACTCAACGGAACCCGGGTGCTCGGACCGAGCATCGCGGCCCTCCTCACCATCGTCGGCGTCTCGACGGCCAGCCTCTTCGTGATCAACGCCGTCACGTACCTCGTTCTCATCGTGGCGCTCACCATGGTGACCCTTCCGGCCGTGCGCACACTCGACCACGATCAGGGTTGGCGGCGGCTGTTCACCGGCGTGAACATCGCGCGCGATCGCCCGGTGTTGTCGCGTCTGCTGCTGGCGATGACCTCGTTCTCGTTCTTCTCGCTCGTGGTCGTGGCCCTCTTCCCGTCGGTCACCCGCGAGAGCATGGGTGTCGATCCCGAGGGCTCCACCTATCGCTGGATCTACGCGGTCTTCGGCACCGGCGCGTTCGCCGGGGCCGCCGCGGCCGGAACGTTCCTCACGAAGGTGCACCGCCCGAAAGTGATCTCGGCGTCGTTCGTCGGCTTCGGCATCAGCCTGGCGATCTTCGGCTCGATCGAGTCACCCGGACCGGCCTTTCCGGCCGGCTTCGCTCTCGGCACGTTCTACTTCCTGCTCGCCACCGTGATGGCCACGGTGTTCCAGCAGAATCTGCGCGACGAAGAGCGCGTGACCGTGATGCCGCTGTGGTTCATGTCGTTCGGCGGCACCATCACCATCGGCGGACTCGTGGCCGGACCGGTGATCGACGCGATCGGCGCACGTTGGGTGCTGATGATCGGCGCGGCCTACGCGTTGTTCCTCGCCTGGTGGTGCGATCTCGACCGTTTGCCGCGCTGGGCGTTCCTCAGGGAGACGTGACCGCGTCGACAACGCGCTCGAGCGCGGCCACCCGACTGGCCTTCACGAGAGCGGCGTCATTCGAACCGAGCGCACGCAAGCGATCGATCGCGGCCGGGATCTCGACCGGGTTCACACCGTAGAGATCGGTTCCCACCGCGACGATTTCGACGCCAAGTTCACGAGCCCGACGAGCGATGCGCCCGTGAGCCTCGGCCGGATCGTCGAGTTCGGCCATGAGTCCGAGCACGGCGAGCCGTCGACCCGAACCGAGTGTGGCCAAGGTGTCGAGCGCGGCCAGCATCGACGTGGGGTTGGCGTTGTAGCAGTCGTCGAGAAGGGTCGCACCCGAGTGCAGTCTCAACGCGTTCGACCGATGAGCGCTCACCCGCGCCTCGGCCAGTCCGTCGGCCATCGCTTCGATCGGAACTCCGAGGGCGACTCCGACGGCGACGGCGGCGGCCGCGTTGGACGCCGAGTGGCGCCCGGGAATCCCCAATCGAATCGCGGTCGACCCATTCGGAGTGTGCACGGTGAACCGCGCGCGGCCCTGCTGGTCGAGCGAGAGGTTGGCGATCCGGATGTCGGCCGCCGACGACTCGCCGTAAGACATCACACGGGCCGTCGTACGCGATCGCATGGCGATCACCCGATCGTCATCGGCGTTCAACACCGCGACACCGAACGACGGCAAGGCCTCGACCAATTCGCCCTTGGCCCGCGCGACCCCATCGAGGCCGCCGACCAGGCTCGTGTGCGCCTCGCCGACGCGGGTGACGACGCCGATGGCCGGTCGACCGATTCGGCAGAGCAGATCGATCTGGCCGAATCCGCGCATCC
>JBEAXP010000035.1:0-14174 GCA_041159745.1 Actinomycetota bacterium
ACGCGGAGGGAGAGCGTCGTCTGGCTCGCCAGATCGAAGCTGGCCATGAGGCCCAGCGCGTTCTGGATGCGCACGACGCCCAAGGCGACGACTCGAGCGGGGACGTCGAGTCCGAGTTGTCGTTCGCCGAGCGCCGCCGGCTGCGGCGAGCGGTCGACGCGGGTGAACGAGCCCGGCAGCAACTCATCACCAGCAACCTGCGACTAGTGGTGAGCATCGCCAAGCGATTCGTCCGACCCGCCATGCCGCTGGCCGATGCCATCCAGAGCGGGAACATCGGGCTCATGAAGGCGGTCGAGAAATTCGACCACTCGCGGGGTTTCAAGTTCTCCACCTACGCCACCTGGTGGATACGGCAGTCGATCTCGCGGGCGGTGGCCGAAGAGAGCCGGAACATCCGACTGCCGGCGCACACGGTCGAGCACATCCAGCGCATCCAGCGCATCCAACGCGACCTCATGCAGAAGTTGCAGCGCGAGCCGACCATCGCCGAGATCGCCACCGCCCTCGGCGACGACACCGATCGAGTGGCCGAGCTGTTGCACTTCGCCGCCGACACGACCAGCCTCGATCAACCCGCGCGCGACGACACCGATCTGACGGTGGGCGACAACGTCGCCGCCGACGCGTCCTCGGATCCGACCGGCTCGATCGAGCGCGACGTGCTCCGCGAAGCCGTTCGGCTGGCTCTGGGCGATCTCCCGGAGCGCGAGCAGGAAGTGATGCGCATGCGGTTCGGCATCGACTGCGACGAGGGGGCGACTCTCGAAGAAGTGGGCCAGGCGTTCAACATCACGCGTGAACGTGTCCGCCAGATCGAGGTCCGCACGCTCACCCGTCTGCGCAACATGGCCGGGGGCCGCGCGTTGAGAGATTTCGTCCAGGGCTGACCGACGGCCCGTCGGTAGCCTGATCCCATGGCCGAATCGCGCCGGTACGTGGTGCGCACCTTCGGGTGCCAGATGAACGAGCACGACTCCGAGCGCATCGCCGGTCTCCTCGAATCGGACGGAATGGCCCTGGTCGAATCGGACGACGATGCCGACGTGATCGTCCTCAACACCTGCTGCATTCGCGAGAACGCCGACAACAAGCTGTACGGCCATCTCGGGTGGTTGCGCCAGTGGAAGGATCAGAAGCCCGACCGACAGATCGTGGTGTCGGGGTGTCTCGCTCAGAAGGACCGCGACATCGTGCGCGATCGAGCGCCGTGGGTCGACGTGGTTCTCGGAACCCACAACGTGCACCGGGCGGCCGAACTCGTGCAGACGGCTCGGGCGTCGGGACCCGTCACCGAGATCCTCGACGCCGCGGTGATCGACGACCACACCCTCTTTCCGTCGGCGCTCCCGGCCAAGCGGACAACGTCGTACGACGCGTGGGTCACCATTCAGATCGGATGCGACAACTCGTGCGCGTTCTGCATCGTGCCGGCCGTGCGTGGAGCCGAGATCAGTCGTCCCTTCGACGACGTGCTGGCCGAGGTCGAATCGCTGGCGAACCAGGGTGTCACCGAGGTGACTCTGCTCGGACAGAACGTCAACAGCTACGGCCGTGACCTCCAGTTGGCGCGGCGCCGCGAGGGACTCGACGCGAGCGTTCGACCGATGTTCGGCGATCTCCTGCGAGCGGTGGGCGACGTACCCGGAATCAGGCGTGTGCGCTTCACGAGCCCGCATCCGAAGGACATGCGTTCCGAAACCTTCGCCGCCATGGCCGACACTTCGGCGGTGTGCGAACACCTGCACTATCCGTTGCAGTCGGGTAGCGACCGGGTGCTGTCCCTGATGCACCGCGGCTACACCGCCGAGCGCTATCTCGCCCGGCTGTCGGAAGCGCGGGCGGCGGTGTCCGATCTGGCCGTGAGCACCGACATCATCGTGGGCTTTCCGGGCGAGACCGAAGACGACTTCGAACGCACTCTCGAAGTGGCGGCCGCGGCCGAGTACGACTACGCCTACACCTTCATCTTCTCGCCGCGTGAAGGAACCGAGGCGGCCACCATGGTCGATCACTTCGTGGCGCCCGACGTGATCGCCGAACGTTTCGCGCGTCTCCGTGTCGTGGTCGAACGCTCGGCCGTGCTGAAGCACCAGGCACGAGTCGGTCGTATCGAGGAAGTTCTGGTCGAAGGTCCGTCGAAGAAGGATCCCACGCTGGTCTCGGCTCGAACGCGGCAGAACAAGCTCGTTCACTTCCAGCCCCTGATTCCGGTGCGCACCGGCTCCTACGCCCTGGTCGAGATCACCGGCGCGGCCCCGCATCACCTGCGAGGGGAGTTCCGCGAACTCATCAGCGAGCCGCAGCACAAGGTGCGCATTCCCGTCGCCTCGTCGTGAGGACCATCGCCCTACTGGGTCCGACGGCGAGCGGAAAATCGTCGGTCGCTCTCGTGGTGGCCGAAAGGAATCCGTCGTTGGAGATCGTGTCGATCGACGCGATGCAGGTCTATCGCGGAATGGACATCGGCACGGCCAAGCCGTCGGTCGACGAGCAGGCGCGGGTGCGTCACCATCTGATCGACATCGTCGATCCGGCCGAAGAGTTCACGGTCGCGCGCTTCCAACGCGAGTACCGCGACGCGCGCGCCGACATCGCGCTCCGGGGTCGCCACGCGCTTCTGGTGGGAGGCACGGGTCTCTACGCACGGGCGGCCATCGACTCACTCGAGATTCCCGGTCAATGGCCGGCCATTCGAAGTCGACTCGAACGCGAGGCCGAAGAGAACGGGGCACCGGCCCTGCATCGCCGACTGGCGGCCCTCGATCCCGCCGCCGCCACCAAGATGGAGCCCACCAACGCTCGTCGCATCGTTCGCGCACTCGAGGTGATCGAGGGGAGCGGTCAACCCTTCTCGTCGTTCGGGCCCGGAGTCGATTCGTATCCCGACACCGACGTGATCCAGATCGCGTTGCGCTGGTCGCGTGACGTGCTGTCGCGTCGAATCGAAGAGCGGGTGGATGCGATGTTGGCGGCCGGCTGGCTCGACGAGGTCCGAGCGCTCGAATCGGTACCGACGTCGCGTACGGCGGCGGCCGCCCTCGGCTACGAAGAACTCCGCCGTCACTTGTCGGGCGAATGGTCGCTCGAACGGGCGAGAGAGGAGATCGTCATCCGCACCCGCCAGTTCGCCGTTCGACAGGAGCGCTGGTTCCGGCGCGATCCGCGTGTCGAGTGGATCGACGTCGAAAACGATCCGGTCGGCGAATGCGTGGCCCTCGTCGAGTCGCGGTTGACCTAACCTGATCCGGTCATGTCCGTTGTCCATCACGTCGTTCTGACCAAGCACCAGGGCCTGGGCAACGACTTCCTGGTCTACGACACCGCGCAGGATGCGCGGGTGAGCGACTGGGCCGCCGAGGCGCGGCGATGGTGCGATCGCCGCACCGGTGTCGGCGCCGACGGGCTCTTGCTTCTCGATCGCCAGTCGACTCGTCACGTGGGGATGACGCTCTACAACGCCGACGGCAGCCGCGCCGAGATGAGTGGAAACGGGATTCGTTGCCTCGTCCAGGCCGCTCACCTCGCCGATTCCTCCACACCCGGGGACGCGAGCGACGAGTCGATCGACTACGTGGTCGACACCGATGCCGGACGTCGAACGGTGTCGCTCGTGGCCCGGGTCGATCCGCTCACCGTGATGGCCAGCGTCGACATGGGCGAAGTCTCCGATCTGCCCGAACCTCAGGGATGGTCGTCGCTCGAATGCCACCCCGATCGGCCGGTGCGCCATGTCTCGCTCGGCAATCCGCACTCGGTCGTCGGTGTCGACGACGTGCGCGCGGTCGACCTCGGTCGACTGGGTTCGCTCGTGCCGCAGGTCAATCTGGAGATCATCGAACCCGGCCCCGAACAGAACGGCATCACGATGCGCGTGCACGAGCGGGGAGCCGGGATCACCATGGCGTGTGGAACCGGTGCCTGTGCGGCCGCCGAAGCCGCCCGCGCGTGGGGACTCGTTCCGGCGTCGAGTTCGGAGGTGATCGTGCACATGGACGGCGGTGACGCTCGCGTGCGCGTCGACGGGCGTCGGGTCGTGCTGATCGGGCCGAGCACCTACGTCGGTTCGGTCACGGTGCCTCTGTGAGCAACACCCCGTACGGCGAGGCGCTCGGCCAGACGCTGATCGAGCGCTCGTTTCGCGAGAAGATCGTGATGGTGGGCGTCACTCTCGACGGGCACACCGACGACGAAACCGACGCCAGCCTCGACGAACTCGAGTTGCTCATCGACACCGCCGGCGCCGACGCCGTTGCTCGCATCACCCAGCGTCGCGCCACACCCGACCACACCTGGTATCTGGGCAAGGGGAAAGTCGACGAACTCAAGGAACTCTGCTTGGCCGTCGACGCCGACACAGTGGTGTTCGACAACGAACTCGCTCCGGCCCAGCAGTACAACCTCGAAAAGCTGCTCGGGCGCACCGCCATCGATCGAACCGCGGTGATCCTCGACATCTTTGCGCAGAACGCCAGCACGCTCGAAGGCAAGGCCCAAGTCGAACTGGCACTCCTGCGCTACCGCCTGCCGCGTCTGCGTCGCGGGGCGACCGCCAAGCTGTCGCAGCAGCGCGGCGGTGTCGGATCCCGCTTCGGTAGCGGTGAAACCAAACTCGAAGTCGACCGGCGACGCATCCAGAAGCGGATCGCCCGGCTCGAAGAAGAATTGCGCGAACTCGGCCGAACCCGCGAACTGCAGCGCAAGGGTCGCTCGCGCAGCGGCCTGGCCAACGTCACGATCGTTGGTTACACCAACGCGGGCAAGTCGACTCTGCTCAATCGCCTCACCGCGGCCGGTGTGCTCGCCGAGAACCGCCTCTTCGCCACCCTCGATCCCACCACGCGTCGTCTCAACCTGCCCGGTGGTGAGCCGGTTCTCCTCACCGACACCGTCGGCTTCGTCCGCCGTCTGCCGCACGGTCTGGTGGAGGCCTTCAAGAGCACGCTGGAAGTGGCGAGTCAGGCCGACTATCTGGTTCACGTCGTCGATGGTTCGTCGCCCGATCCGGAGGGCGAGATCGAGGCCGTGCGCACCGTTCTGCGCGAGATCGACGCCGACCGCGTTCCCGAACTCCTGGTGTTCAACAAACAGGACCGCGACCCCGATCAAGTGGCGCAACTGGTCGAATCCCATCCGGGTTCGGTCGGAGTCAGCGCGCTCATGGACTGGGGAATGGACGCCTTCCTGCGCACCCTGGCCGATCGTTTGCGGGCGCTCTCGCAGGTGTTCGAACTGCTCGTTCCCTACGACCGCGGCGACGTTCTGGCCTCCATCCACCGCGAGGGCGAAGTGGTGTCGATCACGGCCGAAGAAACCGGCACTCGGGTGCGCGCTCGACTGGCCGACGCCTCGATCGGGCGTTTGTCGCCGTTCATCATCGACGGGCAACATGGAACCATGAGCGAGGAAGTGCGATGAGCGGTTTCGTCCCGCCCCCGTATCCCTACGACCGCCTCGATGCCTTCAAACCGGCTGCGGCCGCCCTCGACGGTGGTGTGGTCGACTTGTCGATCGGAACTCCGTGCGATGCGCCGCCGGCCTCGGTGATCGCGGCGCTCGCGTCCAGCAACGCCGAACGCGGTTACCCGGCATCCATCGGAACGGCGCCTCTGCGCACTGCGTTCGCCGAGTGGATGAAGCGTCGCTTCGACGTGTCGGTGCCGGTGGCGCAGATCGCCGCCTGCGTGGGTTCGAAGGAGTTCGTGGCCACGCTGCCTCAGTGGCTCAAACTGCGGACTCCCGAGCGCGACACGATCCTCTATCCGGCCATCTCATACCCCACGTACGAGATGGGGGCCACCCTGGCCAATTGCCGTGCGGTGTCGGTGCCCGTCGACGCCGAGGGCCATGTGCGTCTCGACGCCATCGCGGCATCCGACGCGAAGCGCGCCTTGGCGCTGTGGGTCAACAGCCCGTCGAACCCGAGCGGACAGCTCGACGATCTGGGTGCCGCCGCGGCGTGGGGACGTCGTCACGGTGTACCGGTCGTGAGCGACGAGTGCTACGCCGAGTTCACGTGGGACGGCCCGGCGCGTTCGATTTTGCAGCACGGCACCGACGGAGTGATCGCTCTGCACTCGCTGTCGAAGCGGTCCAACTTGGCCGGCTTGCGTGTGGGCGCCTACGCCGGCGATGCCGAACTCGTGCACTACCTCGGCGAGGTCCGCAAACACGTGGGCATGATGGTTCCCGGTCCGGCGCAAGCCGCCGCCGCGGTCGCCTTGGCCGATGACGATCACGTGGCCGAACAACGGCGCGTGTATCGCCGACGGCTCGAACTCATGGCCGACGTTCTCGGGTCGTGGCAGTGGTCGGGAGGTCGAGTGAACATCGATCTTCCATCGGGCGGTTTCTACCTCTGGTACGAGGTGGGAGACGCCTGGGCCTACGCCGAAGAACTCGCGCGGGTGGGCGGTGCTCTCGTGAGCCCGGGTGAGTTCTACGGATCGCAGTCCGACTCGTTCGTGCGCGTGGCCGTGGTGCAACCCGACGATCGCATCGAACTCGTGGCCCGACGGCTCCGGGGCCGCTGATGGCGCGTTGGAAGGCGTCCACGCGTCTGTGGGCGCTCGGCGCACTTCTCACGACGGCCGGATTCGGTTCGGCGGTGGCGAGCATCCTGCGCGATCAAACGGTGGTGGAGGATTTCGTGCGCATGCCGGCGTCGTGCACGACGACCGTGCGGGCGGTCGACGACGGTGAATTCGTCCTCTACTACGAGAACAAGGGAATCGTCGGAGAAGTCGGCGGCTGCTCGAACGACGATCGGTCGTACGACAACGACTCTCTCGATTCCGAACTATTCGATGACGAAGCTGCGCCGACGTCGATCACGGTGCGCATCACCGACGACACGGGGGAGCCGGTCACCCCGGCGTTCCTCATGGGCGAGCGGGCCGAGTACGAGACGCCCGACTACGAGGGAACGGCGATCTTCGTGGTGACGCTCGAGGCCGGACGTGAATACACCTTCGACGTCCAGGCGGCGGAGCGCTCGACGGTGGTGAGCCTGGGGCGCGAAGTGAACACCACGTCGAGTGTTCTCTTGCTCGCCGGCGTGGGCTTGATCGTCGTCGGTGCGCCGTTGCTCGCTATTGGCGCGGTGAAGGCGGCACGCCAGCGGCGTCGTCGTACGGTCGTCGACTGGAGCGCGCCCTCGCTCGAGGATCGCGCGCCTACAGGCGGCGCAGAACCGTGACCACCTTGCCGTAGACGCGCACGTCGTCGGCATCGAAGGTCATGGGTGACAGGCGCGAGTTGGCCGGTTCGAGAACGATCTGCGCGCCACGACGCTTGAACGTCTTGACGGTGGCCTCGTCGCCCGGGATGCCGGCCACCACGATGTCGCCGTTGTCGGCCACGTTCTGCTGACGGGCGACCACGAAGTCGCCGTCGAGAATGCCGGCGTCGATCATCGACTCGCCGCGAACGCGGAGCATGAAGAGTTCGCCGTCGCCCGTGAAGTCGGCCGGGAGGGGAAGCAGCTCTTCGACATTCTGCTGGGCGAGCACGTCGGTGCCGGCGGCCACGTCACCGACCAGCGGCACATGGTGCACGCGAGCACGCGCGATGATGGCGCCGGAGTTGCGGTCCCAGTTGACCTTGATGGCCCGGGGCAGGTTGGGGTCGCGCTCGAGGTAGCCCAGGCGCTGGAGGGTGGACAGGTGGTTGTGCACCGTGGAGGGGGAGGTGAGGCCCACGGCCTCGCCGATCTCGCGGACCGAGGGCGGGTAGCCCCGCTCGGTCATGCTCGCCTCGATGCACTCGAGGATGCCGCGTTGCCGGTCGGTGAGGGTCTGTTCGCTCATGGGGAGCATCGTACGGATGTTCGCCCTGGCAGTCAAACATTTGTTCGATCGAGGGTTGACACCGAACAGGTGTTCTCATAGCCTGCGAACACGCGTTCGGTCCGAACCGTGCCACACCCCGTTGGCATGGTGAGAACCAACTCAGCCCCACCGACCCAGCCCCACCGACCCAACCCACACAGAACTCACCGAAAGGTTCCGACATGGCCATCGCCCTCGATCCCCGCTGCGTCGTCGAAATTCGCCCGATCCAGACCGACATGCACGCCGTGTACGTGCGTCGGCGGATCGTCGTGGGCCTGGTGGCCCTGGTCCTAGCGGTTGCCGCCTGCCTCGGCATCCGCTCTTTGGCGAGCCGCGGAGACGGTGCTGCCCCCGTCTCCGCGGTGACGCCACCCACGGTGGTCAACGGCGTCGACGTCTCGGGCGCCTTCGCCCTGAGCCAGGGTGTGTACGTGGTCCAGCCGGGCGACACCATGTGGTCCATCGCGTCGTCGCTCACCGACGGCAGCGTTCGCGACTACGTCCGCCAACTCATCCAGCTCAACGGCAGCGCCTCGCTCGACGTGGGCCAGCCCCTCGTTCTGCCGGCCGACTGACCAGCGCTCACCTGGCTGAACAGCACGTCAACCAGCCGCCGGGGTACCCTGCGGCCATGCGTTGTGTGATGTGCCGGAACGATGACACCAAGGTCATCGACTCGCGCACGGCCGAGGACGGTGCCGCCATTCGTCGGCGTCGCGAGTGTCCCGAATGCAGTCACCGCTTCACCACCTACGAGCGCATCGAGTCGGTGGCCCTGATGGTCGTCAAGACCAAGGGTGGCCGCGAACCCTTCGATCAGGCCAAGGTCGTCTCGGGCATCATGGCCGCGGCCAAGGGCCGTCCGATCGACCTCGAAGCCGCCACCCTGGTCGCCGAGGGCATCGAGGAAGAGATTCGGCTCTCGGGCCAGACCGAGGTCCCGAGCACCCGCGTCGGAGTCGCCGTCCTCGAGCGTCTGCGCGAACTCGATGATGTCGCCTACCTCCGGTTCGCCAGCGTGTACAAGAACTTCGACGGTGCCGACGACTTCCGTCGTGAGGCCGCGTTGCTCGACAAGTCGCCGGTTTCCTGAGCCGTCGTAGAGTCGGCTCGTGACCGAGACTCGCACCGCCTTCCGTACCTGTCCGTTGTGCGAGGCCGGTTGCGGTCTCGAGATCAGTGTCGAGATCTCGCGCAAGGGCGATCGCACCGAGGAACGAGTCACGCGTATTCGCGGCGACATGAACGACGTCTTCTCGCACGGATACATCTGCCCGAAGGGCTCGACGCTCAAGCAATTGCACGAGGACCCCGATCGTCTGCGTCGCCCCCTCGTGAAGCGCAACGGTGTGCACGTCGAAGTGTCGTGGCCCGAGGCGTGGGACGAGGTGGCTGGTCGCCTGGGCGAGATCATCGAACGTCATGGGCGCGAATCGGTGGCGGCCTACTTGGGCAATCCGGGCGCCCACAACGTGGGTGCATTGCTCTACAACCGCACCTTCCTGCAGGGTCTGGGCAGCCGTCGTCGCTTCAGCGCATCCACCGTGGACCAGATGCCGAAGCAAGTCGCCTGCGGTTACATGTTCGGCACGGGCGCCACGATTCCGGTGCCCGATCTCGACCACACCGACTACTTGTTGATGCTCGGGGCCAATCCGTACGCATCGAACGGCAGCCTGTGCACCGCTCCCGACTTCCCAGGACGCCTCGAGGCGATTCGAGCCCGCGGCGGACGCGTCGTGGTGGTCGATCCGCGCCGCAGTCGCACCGCCGAAGAGGCCGACTTGTGGGTTCCGATTCGACCCGGTGCCGACGCCTACTTCTTGATGTCGATCGTCCACGTGCTGTTCGCCGAGGACCTCGTTCGCATTCCCGAACACATCGTCGGATTCGTGAACGGACTCGACGATGTGCGTGACGTGTCGAGTGCCTTCGGCCCCGAGACGACGAGTGCGGTCACCGGTCTCGAACCCGATTTGGTGCGCCGCATTGCCCGCGAGTTGGCGGCCGCACCCTCGGCCGCGGTCTATGGACGCATCGGCACCACCACCACCGAATTCGGCACCACCACGTCGTGGCTCGTCGAAGTCGTGAACGCATTGACCGGCAACCTCGATCGGCGCGGCGGCGCGATGTTCACGACACCGGCCGTGGGCAGTCCGAGCACCCGCGGAAAGCCCGGTGTGGGCGCGGGTTTTCGTATCGGACGCGGCGGCGGCAAGACCGTCGTGCGCGGCTATCCCGAGGTGATGGGGGAGTACCCCGTGGCCGCGCTGGCCGAAGAGATCACCGAAGCCGGTGACGAACGCATTCGCGCTCTCGTCACGATCGCCGGCAACCCGGTGCTGTCGACTCCGCATTCGCAGCAGCTCGACGCCGCCCTCGAAGCGCTCGACTTCATGGTCAGTGTCGACATCTACTTGAACGAGACCACGCGCCACGCCGACGTGATCCTTCCCCCGCCGTCGCAGTTGCAGCGCGAGCACTACGACGTCGCACTGTTGTCGTTCGCGGTGCGCAACGTCGCCAACTACAGCGACGCGGTTCTCGCGCTCGACGACGATCAGCCCGACGAGTGGGAGATCCTGTGCAAGTTGGCGCTCATCGCTCAGGGTCTCGGCCCCGACGCCGATCCGTCGGTTGCCGACGACGCGCAGATCGACGCGCTCGTGCGCAGTGCGATCACCGATCCGACATCACCCATTCATGGTCGTGACGCCGACGAGATTCGCGCGCAACTCGACCGTCATCGCGGACCCACTCGCCAACTCGATTTCATGCTGCAGACGGGCCCGTACGGAGCGGCGTTCGGAGCCAATCCGGGTGGTGCGAGCATCGATCATCTGCGCGCCAATCCGCACGGCGTCGACTACGGGCCGTTGCAAACACGGCTGCCCGACGCGCTGCGAACGAAGTCGGGGCGTGTCGAGCTCGCGCCGTCCGAGTTGCTCGCCGACGTCGCGCGAATGCACGCGAGCCTCGACGAGTTCGCGCAACGTGATCTCGTTCTCGTCGGTCGTCGTCATCTGCGTTCGAACAACTCGTGGATGCACAACATCGAAGTTCTCGTGAAGGGCAAACCGCGCTGCACACTGCACGTGCATCCCGATGACGCATCGCGTCTCGGTGTCCGCGACGGGTCGGTCGCGCGCATCACGTCGCGCGTCGGCTCGGTGGACGCGGTCGTCGAGATCACCGACGGCATTCGCCCGGGTGTCGTGAGCCTCCCGCACGGGTGGGGGCACGGTCAGCCGGGGACCCGCCAGCGGGTGGCCGCCGAGCGAGCCGGGGTGAACTCGAATGTCCTGACCGACCACCAGGCCATCGACCCCCTCTCGGGCACGTCGGTCCTGAATGGCATCCCGGTCACGGTTGTCCCCGTCTGATCCACAGCCTTTCAACAGGCTTTTCCCCTGAAAAAAGGGCAAATTCACACGGTTGTCCACTTCCTTCACACAGGGTGTCACCCGTACCCTCGGCGTCGCGAAAGGGGTGGTCGATGACCGTGGCAAGGCACCGATTTCCGGGCAGCTGGGCGGGATTTTCCGGCCTGAACCTACGGTCACGACCGCCCTTTTCAGAATGAGCCCGACAATCGTTGACAAGCACGTAACTACACTGCTGTAATCTCACAACCGCTTGTGGTGACATACGCGGAGGGGGACCGCGACCACCACATCTTGTGTCTCCAACGATCCGACCAACTTCAGACGACCCCACGAAAGGGACTTCCATGTCACTCGCACCCGACCGCCTCGCCATCGGGATCCGCCGGCACTTCACCACGCCCGGAAAACACCCGTATGACCAGGTGGTCTGGGAGAAGCGCGATGCCCGCATCTCCAACTGGAAGGACGGCTCGGTCGCCTTCGAGCAGCTCGGGGTCGAGTTTCCGGTCACCTGGTCGCTCAACGCCACCAACATCGTGGCCCAGAAGTACTTCCGCGGCACCCCGGGCACCCCGGAGCGCGAGTCGTCGCTGCGCCAGGTGATCGACCGCGTGGCCGACACCGTCACCCAGTGGGGCCGTGAAGGTGGCTACTTCGTCGACGAAGCCGAGGCCTCGGCGTTCTGCGACGAGTTGAAGTTCATCCTGGTGACCCAGCGCGCGGCCTTCAACAGCCCGGTGTGGTTCAACATCGGCGTGAAGGGAGTGCCCCAGCAGGCCAGCGCCTGCTTCATCTTGTCGGTCGACGACACGATGGACGGCATCCTCAACTGGTACCGCGAAGAGGGCGTGATCTTCAAGGGTGGTTCGGGATCGGGTATCAACCTGTCGAAGATCCGCTCGAGCGTCGAACTGCTCAACGGTGGCGGCACCGCCTCGGGTCCGGTGTCGTTCATGCGCGGCGCCGACGCATCGGCCGGCACCATCAAGTCGGGCGGCAAGACTCGTCGCGCCGCCAAGATGGTGATCCTCAACGTCGACCACCCCGACGTCGAGGAGTTCATCTGGTGCAAGGCCAAGGAGGAGAAGAAGGCTCGCGTGCTGCGCGATGCCGGCTTCGACATGGATCTCGACGGCGTCGATTCGTTCAGCATCCAGTACCAGAACGCCAACAACTCGGTGCGCGTCACCGACGACTTCATGCAGGCCGTCGTCGACGACAAGGACTGGAGCTTCCGCGCCGTCACCACCGGCGAGCCGGTGCGTACCGTGCGTGCTCGCGACCTGTGGCGCCAGATCGCCCTCGCCTCGTGGGAATGCGCCGACCCGGGTCTGCAGTTCGACACCACCATCAACAAGTGGCACACCGCGCACGCGACCGGCCGCATCAACGGTTCGAACCCGTGCTCGGAATACATGCACATCGACAACTCGGCCTGCAACCTCGCGTCGATCAACTTGTTGAAGTACCTCAACGAGAGCGGCGAGTTCGACATCGAGGCCTACAAGCACACCATCGAGACGGTGTTCACCGCTCAGGAGATCCTCGTCGGTCGGGCCGATTACCCCACCGAGAAGATCGGCGAGAACAGCCGCAAGTTCCGTCAGCTGGGTCTGGGCTACGCCAACCTCGGCGCACTGCTCATGGCTCTGGGCTTGCCCTACGACTCGGTGCAGGGTCGCGCCTGGGCCGGCGCGCTCACCAGCCTCATGACCGGCCACGCGTACGCCACCAGTGCGCGCACCGCCAGCCGTATGGGGCCGTTCGCCGGCTTCGCCGAGAACGAGCGCTACATGCTCAACGTGCTGCGCATGCACCGTGACGCCAGCTACCAGATCGAAGGCACCGAAGCCGTTCCGGCCGCGCTCGTTCGCGCGGGTCAGGAAGCCTGGGAGTCGGCGGTTCGCGACGGCGAGGAGTACGGCGTGCGCAACAGCCAGGCGTCGGTGCTCGCTCCCACCGGAACCATCGGTCTGATGATGGACTGCGACACCACGGGTATCGAGCCCGACCTCGGCCTCGTCAAGATGAAGAAGTTGGTGGGCGGCGGCAACATGGTCATCGTCAACCAGACGATCCCCATGGCGCTGCGCAAGTTGGGCTACGACGCCAAGCAGGTCGACGACATCATCGCGTACATCGACACCGAGAAGTCGATTCTCGGTGCACCGCACCTCAAGGCCGAGCACGTCGCCGTGTTCGCCTGCTCGATGGGTGACAACACAATCCACTACGAGGGTCACGTGCGCATGATGGGTGCGACCCAGCCGTTCCTGTCGGGCGCCATCTCCAAGACCGTCAACATGCCCGAAGAGGCGTCGGTCGAAGACGTCGAGGCTCTGCACCTGCTGTCGTGGCAGTTGGGTCTGAAGGCCGTGGCGATCTATCGCGACAACTGCAAGGTCGCCCAGCCGCTGTCCACCGCCAAGAAGGACGACGACAAGGCTGACGCGTCGGCCGCCCCGGCCGCCCCGCAGGCCGCAACCCAGGTGATCGAGAAGATCGTCGAGCGGGTCGTGCAGAAGCCGGTTCGTCAGAAGCTGCCCCGCAGCCGCCGAGGCCGGACCTTCGAGTTCCGCGTGGCCGATTGCAAGGGTTTCGCGACCATCGGCGAGTACGAGGACGGCCGCCCGGGTGAGGTGTTCCTCACGGTGTCGAAGCAGGGTTCCACCCTCTCGGGCATCATGGACGCCTTCGCCAAGAGCATCTCGTACGGTCTGCAGTACGGCGTGCCGTTGCGCGCGTTCGTCGAAGCATTCGTCAACATGCGCTTCGAGCCCGCCGGCATGACCGACGATCCCGACATCCGGTTCGCGTCGTCCATCATGGACTACCTGTTCCGCCGTCTGGCTCTCGAGTACATGACCTACGACGAGCGTCAGGAACTCGGCATCTTCTCGGTCGACGAGCGTCTGCAGCCCACTCTTCCGGGTGTCGAGGAATCGGCCGTCGA
>JBEAXP010000050.1:0-6205 GCA_041159745.1 Actinomycetota bacterium
CCGTAGCATTCGAGATCTGGGGTCACCCGGACGCGGGCGTGGCGAAACTGGCAGACGCGCAGGATTTAGGTTCCTGTCCCGAAAGGGGTGTGGGTTCAAGTCCCTCCGCCCGCACTCGACACTTCATGACTTCCGCTTCCCTGCGCCCGATTCGATCCCTCGGGTTCACCACGCACACCCGGATCGTCACGAGCCAGATCGACCACTCTGCGAGACTCGGTTCGTGACGACGGAATCGATGCGACGAGTCGGCGATCTCCCGACACCCACGCTCGTGGTGGATGCCGGCGCGTTCGAGCGAAACCTGACCGCCATGGCCACGGTCCGTCCCGGCGAAACACTGCGGCCGCACGTGAAGGCCCACAAGAGCACCTCGCTCGCCGCTCATCAAGCGGCCCGGGGACATCTGACTTTCACTTGCGCCACGCCCCGCGAAGTGGTGGGCATGGCCGAAGCCGGTGTGGGCACCGATCTGCTTCTCGCCAACGAGACGGTCGATCCGGTGCGTCTGGCGGCGATGGCCCGAGCCGAGAGTGCCACCGGTGCGATGGTGACGGTGGCCATCGACTCGCTCGAGACTCTCGGTGCGGCGCGCGATGCGGGCATCCGCCACGTGTTGATCGACGTGAACGTCGGGCTCCCGCGTTGCGGTATCGCACCCGAGCGAGCGGCCGACCTCGCGGTGCGAGCGGCCGAAACCGGTCTGGTCGTTCGCGGGGTCATGGGATACGAGGGTCACCTCATGGCGGTGAAGGATCGCGACGATCAAAGGGCCAAGGTTCTCGCGTCGATGACGACGTTGGTCGAATGTGCTCACGCCGTGCGCCGGGTCGTGGGCGACGGCGCATCGATCGTGTCGGCCGGCGGAACCGGAACCTTCGATCTCTACGACCGCGACCATCCGATCCTCCGGCAGGTGAACGAGGTGCAGGCCGGCAGCTACGCGCTCATGGACTCGCACTACGGCGCGTTGTCGCTCCCCTTCGAGCAAGCGTTGTTCGTCGTCGGAACGGTCATCTCGCGCACGGAGGGAACCAGCGAGGCATCGCCGTCGTGGGCGGTCGTCGACATCGGGCTCAAGTCGCTCGGAATGGACCACGGCAATCCCACGATCGCCGGTGCGTCGGTGTGGTTCTGCAGCGACGAGCACACCACGTTCTCGGCGAACGATGGCGCACCGCTTCCGGCCGTCGGCGACCGCGTTTCCGTACGCCCGGCCCACGTCGATCCGACCGTCGCCATGCACGCGGCGATGCACGTGGTCGACGACGTTCGCGCCGGCTCCGACGCACGGGTGATCGAGGTCTGGCCGGTCGATCTGCGCGGCTGGTGATCAGCCCAGTGCCGCCACCAGGTTGACGAACGCCCGACCACGATGCGACAGGGCGTTCTTCTCGTCGTCGGACATCTCGGCGAACGTTCGACCATCCCCATCCGACGGGATGAACAACGGGTCGAATCCGAATCCACGTCGCCCGCGCTCGATCGGCGCGATGGTTCCGTCACAACGGCCTTCGGCGATCAGTTCGCGACCATCGGGCCACAACACCATCACCACCGTGAGGAAATGGGCTCGGCGCGCCGACTCGCTCCGCGCCCCGACCGCGTCGAGTCGTTCGAGAATCTTGCGCCGATTGGCCCCGTACGGGTCGGTCGCGTGCTCGGGGCGATCGCTCGCGTAACGCGCGGTGTGCACTCCGAGTTCCCCGGGCAGGGCTTCCACGAACAAGCCGGTGTCGTCGGCGACGGCGGCACAACCGGTGGCCGCGCAGATCGCCTGCGCCTTGAGACGCGCGTTGCCCACGAGGGTGTCGGCGTTCTCGTCCACGTCGGGAACGTCCGACGGTCGCGGGAGCAACTCGACCGATCCGGCCAGCAAACGCTCGATCTCGGCGACCTTGTCGGGATTGGCCGATGCGCACACGAGACGCAGAGTCACGGCCGAGTGACCCCGTCGTTCAGGATGAACATGTTCAGGAACGGCGCGGCGGATCGACCGAGATCATCTCGGTCTGCAACTCGAACACTTCGGCCAGTCCGTTCTCGGCCAAGCCGAGAAGGGTGTCGAGTTCGCCCCGCGTGAACGCCATGCCTTCGGCGGTTCCCTGCACTTCGACGAAACGGCTGACGCCGGCGTGCTTCGTGCCGGGCTTGCCGCGAAGCATGACGACGTTCATGTCGACTTCGGCGCCGCTGTCCTCGACGTACGGAAGGTCGATGACCGGTGCGCCGTTCACGATGCCGACGCTCACCGCGGCGCACAACGAGTGCAGCGGGTGATCGGAGATGAGACGACTCTGGACGAGCCGCGACAGCGCGTCGTGCAGTGCAAGGAAGCCTCCGCAGATGCTCGCGGTGCGAGTTCCACCGTCGGCCTGCAACACGTCGCAGTCGACCACCACTTGGCGCTCACCCAGCACGCTCATGTCGCAGGCAGCCCGCAGACTGCGGCCGATCAGACGCTGGATCTCCACGGTGCGGCCGCTCTGCTTGCCCTTGGCGGCTTCACGGTCGACGCGCTCGGGCGACGACCCGGGCAGCATCGAGTACTCGGCGGTGACCCAACCCTTTCCACTGCCCTTCATCCATCGCGGAACGTCTTCGTCGATGCTCGCCGTGCACAGCACACGAGTGCGGCCGAACGTGACGAGAACCGAGCCGGATGCCATCTCGGTGAAGTCGCGTTCGAACGAAATGGGTCGCAACTCGTTGGGTTGGCGTCCGTCGTGGCGTGTGGTCATCAGATCTCCCGGGTTGGTCCGTTCCAGAGTTCGACTGCTTCGAGTTCGGGGCCGAGCAGACGGCGGCCGAGCGTTTCGAACCAGTTCACGTCTCCGCTCGACAAGAACCGTGTGGCTCCGGTTCGATCGGCCGACTGAAGCAATCCGCGTTCGAGGAGCAGTTCGCGCAGCGCGAACGCGGTTTCGTCGGCCGACGACACGAGCATGACGTCGTCACCGAGCACTTCGGAGATCGTGCGCGCGAGGAATGGGTAGTGAGTGCAGCCGAGCAGCAACGCGTCGACCTTGGCGTCGCGAATCGGCGCGAGCAGTCGCTCGGCGAGCAACGTGACTTCGGGGCCCGTGGTGCGGCCGCGCTCGACGAACTCGACGAATCCCGGACACGCCGCGCTCGTGAGTTGAACGGTCGCTCCGTAAGCCGCCCGCGACACCGCTCGGTCGTAGGCCCCCGAATTGATGGTGCCGATGGTTCCGATCACACCGATCGATCCGGTGCGTGTCGCGCGCACGAGAGCCTGCGCTCCGGGCTCGATCACACCGATCACCGGGATCGCATGGCCGGCCGCGGCCAACTCGGCCTCCAGTTCGTGGATCGGCAGGGCGGCCGCCGCGGTGTTGCAGGCCACCACCACGGCCTTGCAGTTGTGGTCGACGACCAGGCTCCAGGCCAATTCGCGGGCGTACCGACGCACGTCGTCGATGGGCTTGTCGCCGAACGGGTAACGACCGGTGTCGCCGATGTAGACGACGTCCTCACCTGGGAGGAGATCGATCACGGCCCGGGCCACCGTGAGACCCCCGAAACCCGAGTCGAAGAGTCCAATCGGCCGATGCACCCTGATCACGCTACGGCATTCGTTCGGGCCGGAGCACTCGACCTGGAGCGCTCGGTCCGGAAACCCGTGCGAGCATCGAGTCGACGGCCTCAGCCGACACGAATCAGTTGCCCCGAGCCAAAGTGGACGCCCGACCGAGAAAGCCCCCGAGCAGTGCGGTCGCCAGAACGTCGGATTCGGCGGCCTGCGACTGCAGGAAGTGCGGTTCTCCCAAACTGCTGAGGCGCTGGCCCATGGCTTGGGTGGAGATGTCATGGAAGATGTACTGGAGCGACAGAGCGACCACGGCGAGATCGTCACTCCACACACCCCAGGTGGTCCGATTCTCGCGTATCCCGATGATCGCTTCTCGGCGGTCGCCGACCGCCACGTAGAACAAGCAGCCCATGGCTTCCAGAACACTGGTGGCATCGGGAAATCGGTGCTCGATGACTCGACCCGGAAAATCGACTGCCTCGCCGAAGACGATCGAAGTGACTTCCACCCCGCGTTCGGTGGCCGCCCTGACGGCTTCCCTCAGTTCGTCGGCACCGCGGGGCCAAATCGAAAGCCAACAGCTCTCGCGCGAATTGTTGATCACATCGATGAAACGGTCGCGAACCTCGGCTCGACCGTTCACGTGAAGATTGACGGTCGTCTTGCGTGCGCCCGCGACTTCGGTCAGCAAATTCTCGAGTGATTCGATCGTTTCGGTTGCCCTGCTTCGCAATCTCGTCACGAAGCGCTCGGGATCGAGCGCGATGTAGCGAGACGATCCATCCGATTCCGAAATCACGTGGGCCACTCCGCGGGAAGCAAGCTTCGAGAGAGCCTCGTACACGGCACTTCGTGGAACTCCGCTGGTCTTTGAGACTTCATAGCCGTTCATCGCGCGACTCGCTCCTACCAGCGCGATGTACGCCCTGGACTCGTACGCCGACATTCCTGTTTGCTGAAGGAGCTCGACCAACTTGTTCTCGTCCACGAGCAAAAAAATAGGCGTGGCCACGGACCAAGTAAATACCCCGTCCCCATGTCTTCTCAGCAGCGGTCACGAAAGCCAGGAGATACATGAGAGACACCAGAGACGTGAGATCTCGCTTCGCCTCGAACCGTCTGGGCTATGGTTCGAGCACGTTCGTGAAACTCAATTCGGCCTTGGCCCTCGATCAGACCTGATCCTCGCGGATCGCTTCACCAGGCAGGCACATCCTTGTTCGTCGCCACTCTCCTCGCGCTGGGCGCGGCCGTGCTCCACGCAGGCTGGAACTACGCGATCAAGACATCGGGGGATCGGTGGCTCGCACTCTGGGGCCAGATGACCGCGGCCGCCCTCGTCGGACTCCCTCTCGCGCTGTGGTCGACCTTCGACGGCTCGTTGAACGCCGCGGCATGGGGTTGGGCCTCGCTGTCCGGCCTCGTCCACACCGTGTACATCGCGCGGCTGGCCCGCACCTACGACATCGCCGACTTCTCGGTCACGTATCCGATCGCCCGCGGCGGCGGCGCTCTCGTGGCCGCCGTCGGCGGCGTGGTGCTGCTCGACGATCATCTGACGTTCGCGTCGGCACTGGGCATCGTGATCGTGGTGATGGGTCTGGCCCTCATCGCCGGCCACGTCGATTGGACCCACGCCCGTGCGGCGATGTTCGTGGCGCTCATGATCGGCGCGTACACCGTGGTGGACAGTCGGGGCAGCCGCGGATCGGGCAGCTCGGTGTACGCGTGGAGCATCTTCATCCCCACGTCGCTCGGCGTGACGATGCACGGCCTGGCACGTGGTCGGGGCCGCGAGATGTTGGCGTCGGTGCGCACCACCTGGCGCACGTATCTGGTCACCGGTCTGGCTTCGGCTGTCACGTATTGGATGGTTTTGGCCGCCGTGAAGCGGGCGCCAGTCGGTTACGTGACGGCGCTGCGCGAATCGAGCGTCGTGCTGGCGACTTTCATCGGGTGGCGCTATCTCAAGGAGTCGTCCGGGCGTCGTCGCATCATCGCGTCGTTCGTGGTGCTCGCCGGACTGGTCACCCTCGTCGCCGGAAGATGACTCGCGGGTGATGTCTAGATATCTGGATGTCTAGATATCTGGATGTCTAGATATCTAAATATCTAGAAGTAAATGATCTGTTCGGCGTTCTGCTCGGCCACGTCGAGATCGAGCGTGTACGCGCCGGTCGAGAGGTACTTCCAGCCGCCGTCGCACACGATGAAGACGATCGTGCCTTCGTCGATCTCGCTGGCCACCTTGGCCGCCCCGGCCAGTGCTGCTCCGGACGAGATGCCGGCGAAGATGCCGCACTCGCTCACGAGACGACGCGTCCACTCGATCGACTCGCGCGGACGAACCACGCGCTTGCGATCGAGAACGTCGAACCCGTGCCACTTGTCGAACACGGGTGGCACGTAGCCGTCGTCGAGGTTTCGCAGACCTTCCACACGCTCTCCGAGCGGCGGTTCGACCGCGACGATCTTGACGTCGGGCTTGTGTTCCTTCAGGAAACGGCCGGTTCCCATCAACGTTCCGCTGGTGCCGAGGCCGGCGACGAAGTGAGTGATCTCCGGAACGTCGCGCAGAATCTCGGGGCCGGTGCCCTCGTAGTGCGCGCGCGGATTGGCGTCGTTGGCGTACTGATACAAGAAGCAGTACTC
>JBEAXP010000095.1:0-12242 GCA_041159745.1 Actinomycetota bacterium
CGAGCCGCACGAAATCGCCCAAGGTGCGCTGTTCCTCGCGAGTGACGAAAGCAGTTGGATGACCGGGCAATCGCTCGTCATCGACGGCGGAATCACCGCCGCCTACGTGACACCCGAGTGAGTCAATCGATCACGACGGTGCCGCGCGCGGTCTGAACCCGCGCGGCGAGGGCCGGCCGATCGGCGAAGTGGACGACGATGCGGGCGGGTTCGTCGCCCAGGGTCGGGTCGTCGCTCACGGCCGACAGCATGAGGTCGATCGATCGCGGCTCGGGGTGGAAGATCTCGAGGTCGACGAGCAGTCCGGCCACCGGCAGGTCGTTCGACGGATGAGGCGAGTGGCCCCAGTCGATGAAGAACGGCAGAACACCCGACGTGAGGGTCGCTCGGGAGGCGACCGTGAGCGACCATTCGAGGAGCACTCCGTCGGGACGTTGACGAGACATCGAAACGATCGATCCGGGATCGAACCCCGACTCGCGGGCCAGAGCGACCACGTCGACGAGTGGGCGACGCGACGACGCGCACCAGCCGACGAGTCGAGGTTCGTCGAGATCGTCGATGCCGAACGGCCGGGGAGACGTCGGTTCGGGTTGGGCCGGGTCGGGTCCGATGACTTCGAGGTAGGTCGAACCTCCCAGTCCGACCAACGCGTTGTACGTGCCCCAACCCAGATGGGCACCGCCGGGAACCGGCGCCACTCCGAGCAACTCCTCGATACGTCGAACGCTGTGTCCGAGGTCGGGAGTCGCGTACACGAGGTGATCGATGGTCAAGTGAGTACCCATGGGCTCCCTCGAGCCTGCCAAACTCGACCTCATGTCAGAAACTTCTCGTGCTCGCATGGCCTTCCTCGGACTCGGAGTGATGGGCGGACCGATGGCCGGACACCTCGCCAAGGCCGGACACGACGTCACCGTCTACAACCGCACCGCGTCCAAGAGCGATCAGTGGGTGAGTGAACACGGTGGTCGCAGTGCGCTCACTCCGGCCGCGGCCGCATCCGGTTCCGAATTCGTGATGATGTGCGTGGGCAACGATGCCGACGTTCGTTCGGTCGCGCTCGGGCCCGATGGCGCATTGGCCGGCATGTCGGCGGGATCGGTTCTCATCGATCACACCACGGCCTCGGCCGATGTGGCGCGCGAACTCGCGGCCGCGTGTGCGGCCAAGGGTGTCGGCTTCGTCGATGCGCCGGTGTCGGGCGGACAGGCCGGCGCCGTGAACGGTGCGCTGACCATCATGTGCGGATGCGACGACGCGGCGGTGTTCGCCCGGGTTCGCGAAGCGGTGGCGCCGTACGCGCGCGCCTGTGCTCTTCTGGGCTCGGCCGGGGCCGGCCAGCTCACCAAGATGGTGAACCAGATCTGCATCGCCGGTGTCGTGCAAGGTCTGGCCGAGGGAGTCAACTTCGCGCAGAAGGCCGGCCTCGACGTCGACGCCGTCGTCGACGTGATCGGCAAGGGGGCGGCTCAGAGCTGGCAGATGGACAATCGGGCCAGCACGATGGCGCGGGGCGAATTCGAGTTCGGGTTCGCGGTGGAGTGGATGCGCAAGGACTTGGCCATCTGTCTGGCCGAGGCCAACCGCAACGGTGCTCGGCTGCCCCTCACCGCGCTGGTCGACCAGTTCTACGCCCAGGTTCTGGCCCGGGGTGGTCGTCGTTGGGACACCAGCAGCCTCGTACATCTGCTGCAGAACGACTAGGCGGGCGTAAGGTACGGGCATGGGGGAGAAAGACGTTCGTCGCACGCTGCTGGCCCAGGCCGAGCGGACGCTGGCCCACAATCAGGCCGGAACCACCGATCTCACCGAGTCGGTCACGCGCATTCCCGCCGCCAACTACTTCGATCCGGAGCGCTGGCAGCGTGAAGTCGATCTGATCTTCAAGAGGGTCCCCCTTCTCCTGGCCACGTCGGCCGAGATCAAGGAGCCGAACTCCTACAAGGCCATCGAAGTGTGCGGGATGCCCGTGCTGGTCGTGCGCGACTCCGATGGGGTCGTGCGCGCGTTCGTCAACATGTGCAGTCACCGCGGTGCGATGCTCGTCGACGAGGGCGTCGGCTCGACTCGACGTTTCACCTGTCCGTACCACGCCTGGAGCTACAACCAGCAGGGCGATCTGGTCGGCATCTTCAAGCAGAGCGACTTCGGCGAGATCGACTTCTCGTGCATGAGCCTCACGAGCCTGCCGGTCACCGAGCGGGCCGGCCTCATCTGGGTCATCTTGTCGCCCACCTCGACGCTCGACCTCGACGCCTTCTTCGCGGGCTACGACGAACTCCTGGGTTTCTGCAACTTCGCCGACATGAACCACTTCGGTTCACGTCGACTCGTCGGCCCCAATTGGAAGGTGTCGTTCGACGGCTACGTCGACTTCTACCACCTGCCGATTCTTCACAAGAACACCTTCGGCGCCAACTTCCCCGCCGATGCGCTGTTCCATCGCGTCGGTCCGCATCAGCGCGTCACCGGTCCGCGCGGTTCGTGGTCGAAGCTCGAAGGCGTTCCGAAGGATGAGTGGCCCGACAGCGTTCTGACCGGGGGAGTGTGGAGCGTTTTCCCGCACGCGTCCATTGCCGGCTTCGACATCGGCGAGCACAAGATCTACCAAGTCGCCCGCATCTTCCCGGGGGCCAACGCCGACGAGTCGATCTCGTATCTCGACTTCATCTCCACGGCGCCGCTCACCGACGAGTTCATCGAGACCGCCAATCAGCAGATCGCCTTCCTCGAGCACGTCGTGCGCGACGAGGACTACGCCACCGGCCTGAAGATTCAGCGCACCGTCAAGACCGGAGCGAAGAAGGAGTTCGTGTTCGGCCGGAACGAAGGCGGTGCGCAATACGTGCACGGGTGGCTCGATGCGATCCTCGAGACTCCCGACAGCGAGCTGTCCGACTTGTTCCGCCGCGGCATCTCGGCCGGGCGACTCGTCACCGACTGACGGCGTCCAGCGCCTTCGGATCGTTCAGTAGCTCGACGATCGTCTGCGCGAACTGCGCGGCCGGGGCGCCGTCGAAGACGCGGTGATCCCACGTGAGGCTCAACGTGAGCCGCTTGGTGGTGCTCACCTTTCCCTTGGTCCCGAGGACCAGATCGTCGCGCAGACGTCCGACGCCGAGGATCGCGGTGTTGGGCGGATTGATGACCGGAGTGAAGGCGTCGACGCCGAACATGCCGAGTGCGCTCACCGAGAAGGTGCCGCCCTCGAGGTCGTTGAGAGCCAATGATCCGCCGCGAGCGGCCGTGGCCAGCCGCTTGGTCTCGGCGGCGAGGGCCGTGAGGTCGAGTCGATCGGCGTGGCGAACCACCGGGACGACCAGACCCTCGTCGAGAGCGACGGCCATGCCGACGTGCACATCGGGCAGGAGAGCGATGCCTTCGGCGGTGACCTGGCTGTTGACGATCGGGTGGGCTCGCAGTGCACGAGCGGCCGCGGCGATCACGTAGTCGGTGAATCCGGGCTTGACCTCACGCGCGTCGCGATCGACGATCACCGCATCGAGGTCGGCGTCCATCGTGAGGGTGAGTTGCGCCATCTGCTGAAGCGACGCGTGCATGCGCTTGGCGATCGTGCCGCGCATTCCCGACATCTTCTTCATCGACGTGGGCGTCTGGCTGGCCGGGGGCAACGTGTCGGAAGATGACGCGGCGGCGGGTGACGGCGCTGATGCCGTCGCCGTCGCGGCCAAGCGCAGACGGACGTGGGCGGCAACCGCGTCACGGGTGACCCGGCCGTCCTGGGCGTCGTAGGGAACGGACGCGAGATCGATGCCGAGTAGTTCGGCCAACTGCCGGGCCGCGGCCGTGGCCAGCACGTTTCCTGAGGGTGACACGATGGGTGCGACGGCGGGCGCCGACACCGCCGGAGCACTGGGGCGCGGACGCGTCGCGGCCACTTCGACGTCTTCGGACACGATGCGACCTTCGGGTCCGGTTCCGACCACCGAATTCAGATCGACCCCGAGTTCGGCGGCACGTCGACGCGCGTTGGGCGACACGAAGAGGCGACCATCGCGACGAGCCGGTGCGGCTGGGGTCGAAACGGCGGTGGGGGGCGCCGAAACACTGGCGGCGGCTGGTGCCGCGGCCGAGGCGGCCGGCCGGTTCGCCGCCGGCGGTTGTTCGCCGTCGGCGAGCAGGAGTGCGATCACCGCGCCGCAGGCGTGGGTGGATCCGACGTCGGCGATGTGATGCAGGATTCCCTCAGCCGCGGCCTCGACGTCGCTCTCGACCTTGTCGGTTTCGATGCGCAGCACCGCCATGCCCGGGGTGATCTTCTGGCCCGACGGAACGAGCCACTCGAGGATCGTGCCCTCTTCCATGGTGAGACCCAACTTGGGCATCAAGAAATCAGTGGCCATTGTGATCCTTCTGGGTTTTGCCCTGCGACGTGATGTCGAATGACAGTGTCGACGCGGCGCGAACGAGAGTCCGTTCGACATCGATGACGAGCGGTCCGGATGATTCGACGCGCACCGTGACCGTGCCGTCGGGACTGACGGCCAGATCGCGTTCGCCGTCGAAGGCGAGGATGGTGCGGCCGGTGAGAGTGATCGATTCGCCCTCGGCGAGCGGCCGGACTTCTGCGACGTCGATCGTGGTGAACGAGCCGGGCGCGAGCGGAACCCGCACGCGCCGACCGCCGCCACCGAGGCGAACGAACACGCCGCCGGATTCCCAGCGATCGACAGGATGGATGCGGCCGGCGATCGACGACAGACCCGTGCTGGCCGGCGTCGCGACGGCGGCGACGACCGCGGTGATGGTGCTCGGGTCGCGGACCGCGCGGGCGCCGATGAAGTCGGCGTCGATGAAAGCCAGGTCGACGAGAGCCACATCGTCGACCGACGAGTCGCGATCATCCACGCGCACGACGATCTTCTTGGATCGACGCGCCACCTCGGCCACGGAGACGACTCCCGATGCGACGAGACCGGCGGCCGCACCGGCCGACGTGCCGTCGACCGCCACCGGATAGACGTTGTTGGTGCCGGTGGAGATGGCGATGAGCGGGGCGTCGGGCCAACCCAGTGCCACATCGCGCGATGTCCCGTCTCCACCGAGAGCGATCACCGCTCCGGTTTGCTCCTTCCAGAAACGTCGAGCCGCGCCGATGGTGTCGTAGCGCGAGCCGGTGACCGGCTCGTCGACGATTTCGACCGGGGCATCGAGACCTTCGGCGGCGCGTCGGCCCAAGTGATGCGTGTCGGGAGCGATGAGGATTCGCTCGGCTCCCGATTCGGCCGCGGCCACGATCGCCCGGCGAACGATGCCGACCTTGGTGACGTCGCTCGTGTGCGTCGCCGGCGTCACCAGACGCCGGATGTCCTTGCCCGCGTTCGGGTTGACGATGATGCCGACGGTCGACACGTGTCGTTCAGGCTCCGACCGGCGACCGGAAGAGAACGCTGCGGATACCCGCCTCGATGCGCGCTCCATCGGGGATGTAGTGCTGCTCGAGCGCCGGCGAGAAAGGCACCGGGGAGAAAGGTGCGGCGATGCGGCCGACCGGAGCATCGAGATAGTCGAAGGCGTGCTCCTGGATCTGCGCGGCCACTTCGGCCCCCAGACCCCCGAAGCGCACGGCTTCGTGCACGACCACCACGCGGTTGGTCTTCTTGGCCGACGCCACGATGGTGTCGATGTCGAGCGGCTGCAGGGTGCGCGGATCGATGATCTCGCACTGGATGCCTTCGCCGGCCAGCTTCTCGGCCACCGCGGTGGCCTCGTGCACCATGCGTCCCCACGCCACGATCGTCACGTCGTTGCCGGGCCGCACGACATTGGCCACGCCGAGCGGAACGATGTAGCGCTCTTCGGGCACCGGACCCTGGATGCCCAGGAGACGCTTGTGCTTGATCATCACGGTCGGGTTGTCCTCGCGAATGCAAGCCGCCATGAGACCCTTCATGTCGTAGGGCGTGGCCGGATGGACGACCTTGAGGCCGGGGATGTGGCACAGCAGCGCTTCCAACGACTGACTGTGCTGGGCGGCGGCCGAGAGGCCGCCACCGCCGGCGGTGGTGATGGTGAGCGGAATTCGAGCCTCGCCACCGAACATGTACTTCAACTTGGCGGCCTGATTCACGATCTGGTCCATGGCCACGCACATGAAGTCCATGAACATCAAGTCGACGATGGGACGAAGACCCGTGACGGCGGCACCGACGCCGAGGCCGATGATCGCCTGCTCGCTGATGGGAGTGTCGACCACACGCTCGGTGCCGAACTTGGCCTGCAGTCCGCCGAAGGTGCCGAAGACGCCGCCGAAGGCTCCGATGTCCTCGCCGGCGCAGAACACATTGGGATCGTCCTCCATCGCCTGGCGGACGGCCTCGTTGAACGCCATCACGTACGGGAGTTTGCGTTCGTCGCTCATCAGTTTCCTCCGTTGGCCGAGTAGACGTCGACCAGAACCTGATCGGAAGTGGGCAGCGGGCTGTCCTCGGCGAACTTGATCGCCACTTCGATGTCATTGCGAAGCTCGGCCCAGATGTCGTCGAATTGCTGACGTGTCGCCACCTTGTTCTCGATCATGCGATCCTCGAGAGTGAAGATCGGGTCGCGTTCCTTCCACTTGGCGACCTCGTCGTCGGAGCGATACTTGAGTCCGAGGTTCTGCACTCCGTGGTGGTTGTAGAAGCGGTAGGTCTTGGCCTCGATCAACGACGGTCCGCCGCCGGCACGGGCCTTGGCGACCGCTTCGAGAGCCGCTTCGTGCACGGCGATCACGTCCATGCCGTCGACGATGACGCCGGGCATGCCGTAGCCGGCCGCGCGGTCGACGATGTCGGTGATGGCCATGGTCTTGTCGCGCGGGGTGAACTCCCCGTACTCGTTGTTCTCGCAGGCGAACACGATGGGCAGGTGCAGTGCACAGGCCATGTTGGCGGCCTCGTGGAACGCGCCGATGTTGGTGGCGCCGTCGCCGAAGAACGCCACCGCCACCTGACCACGCCCGCGGTACTTGTTGGCGAAGGCGGCGCCCACCGCGATGGGCGAGCCGGCACCGACGATTCCGTTGGCGCCGAGCATGCCGAGCGAAAGGTCGGAGATGTGCATCGAGCCGCCCTTGCCCTTGCAGTAGCCGGTTGACTTGCCCATGAGTTCGGCCATCATCCGGTTGAAGTCGCCGCCCTTGGCCACCAGATGTCCGTGACCGCGGTGCGTCGACGTGATGTGGTCGTCGTCGTTGAGCGCGCCGCAGATTCCGGATGCCACGGCTTCCTCGCCCACGTAGAGATGGAGGAAGCCCGGCAGTTTGGCCGCTTCGGCCAGACGTCCGGCGGCTTCTTCGAACAGGCGAATACGAACCATGCGTCGGTGCAGGTCGAACTGAACGGCGGGTGTGATGCTCATGGAACTCCTAGGCGTCGAGGCCGCGCGCCCAGCGGAGCGAGCGGCGCAGCAATTCGTAGTAGGCGGGCTTCTCCCACGAGCACCGTTCGATGCGCGGGTAGTAGTCGAGAACCGGGGCCATGTCGTAGTGGCCACGGCAGTGACCGAGCGTGTTGTACAGGATCGATCCCTGTCCGAGATCGCGCAGGTACATCACGAGATGTCGCGAGTCGGCGGTGGTCCAGTCGGATTCGGCGAACCCGACCGCTTCGCCCTGCCACGTTGTGTGCAGCAACGGCTGGAGGGCCGATCGATCGGCGTACTCGCTGAGGTACAGCTCGTCGTCGGTGTCGAATGGTTCGACGCCAGCGACCAGCCAGTGCTTCGGATCGGTGATCTCGACGCGGTACGGCTGAATGGGCGGGTGAGCCACGAACTGGCTGCCGAGTGTCTCGGCCCAGAGCGGGAAGACGCGCGGCGATTCGACGCCGTTGGGGCCGCCGAGGGTGAGCGCGGCGTTGGTGCCGTGCAGAGCGACCCAGCGGCCGCCGCCTTCGACCCAGGCGCGGATGGCCTTCTGCGCACCCTCGCTCGGGCGCACGTCGCACGTGTACGACACCAGAATCGACGACTGCGTGATGCCGGTCGTGTCCTCGTAGTCGGGCTGCACGCGCACGCGGAACTCGTCGTGCTCGGCGAGCAGCGTCAGGAGTTCGCGCCGCGCGAAGTCGATGTCGTGGTACTTGCCGCCCGCCACGAGAGTGACGTCGATGCGCTTGCCGCTCATCGCGTGATCAGAAGTCGACGCGCTTGAGGAAACCGCCGTCGACCGTGAGGTTGACGCCGTTGATGTGCTTGGCGCGATCGCTGGCGAGGAAGGCCACGGCGTTGGCGACGTCGGACGGGTCGCCCATGTGTCCACCCGGATGGGCCTTCTCGGTCGACTCGAAGAACGGGGTCATGTGCTGCTTGATCATGTCCCAGTCGCCGCCCTGCACGAAGATCGGGCCGGGCGACACGACGTTGCAACGCACGCCCTGGGCGCCGAGCACCTGGGCCTGACCGAGGGTCCAGTTGGTGACGGCCGACTTCAGCGCGCTGTAGCTGCCCGAACCGGTGGCGAAGTGCTCGGTGGTCGCGGTGGTGCCGATGGAGATGACGCTGCCGCCGCCGTTGGCCAGATGCGGAGTGGCCGCGTCGACTCCGTGCACGAGGGCCATGAGGTCGATGTTGAAGTTGTTGATCCAGCCTTCGAGCTTGCGCGCCGGCTTGCCCGAGGTGTTGTGCACGTAGATGTCGATGCCGCCCAGCTGCTCGGCCGACGAAGCGACCCAGGCCCGCAGAGTGTCGGCGTTGCCGGCGTCGACGGCCGAACCGACGACCTTGCCCTTCGACGAGAGTTCGGCCACCGCGGCCGAGACTTCATCGGCGTTGCGTGCGCAGATGGCGACCGATGCGCCCTCGGCGAGCAGAACTTCGACGATGGCACGTCCGAGTCCCTTGGTCGAGCCGGTCACCAGAGCCTTCTTGCCCTTGAGTCCGAGATCCATGATGTCCCCCTGTGTTGTTGTGTTGTCTGTCTTTTCGAGTGAGAGAAGCGGTGGATGCCCGTCGCGCGTCAGCGGCGGGTTTCCTTCCAGGCGATGTCCTTGTCGACGCGCACGTCGCCGGGAAGGCCGAGGACGCGCTCGCCGATGATGTTGCGCTGGGTCTCGTCGGAGCCGCCGGCGATGCGGTAGCCGGGGGCACCGAGAACCTGCTCGCCCCACGCGTAGGTTCCCCACTCGCCGGTGTCGGCGATGAGCGCCGGCCCGAGGATCTTGGAGATCGCGTCCGAAACCTTGCGCATTCCCTCGGTCCACACGAGCTTGCCGAGCGAACCCTCGGGTCCGGGGGGCGCTCCCGACCGACGCAGGTCGGCGGCACGACGATTCACGAACCCTTCGACTCGGAAGTGCGTGTACAGCGCGGCGAGTTCCTGGCGCATCACCGGATCGGCGGTGACACCCATCGCGCGCGCGGTGGCGAGAACGAGGCGCCACGATCCGCCGACACGCGACCCGCCGCCCCCGCCGTCACCGGAGTGGTCGCGTTCGAATCCGAGAGTCGTGAGTGCGACCTTCCAGCCTTCTCCTTCGGGGCCGAGTCGCATCGAATCGGGGATGCGCACGTCGTTGAAGAACACCTCGTTGAAGGACGAGCCGCCGCTCATCTGCTTGATGGGGCGGATCTCGATACCCGGAAGATCCATCGGGATGACGAACGCGGTCATGCCCTTGTGCTTCACCACATCGGGGTTGCTGCGCGCGATGAGTTCGCCCCACTCGGAGAACTGAGCGCCCGAGCTCCAGACCTTCTGGCCGTTGATGACCCACTCGTCGCCGTCGCGCTCGGCGCGGCAGGCGAGTGACGCGAGGTCGCTGCCGGCGCCCGGCTCGGAGAACAACTGGCAGCAGAGATCCTGGGTGGCGAGGAAGCGACCCACGAACTGCTTCTTCTGCTCGGGCGTGCCGTAGATGTTGATGGTGGGTGCGATGAGACCGACGGTGACGCTGTGCGTCTCGTGGCCAGTCGGAGTCTGGAACTGTGCTTCGAGCTTCGAGAACGCGCGCGCGTATTCGCGCGGGTAGCCGAGACCGCCGTGCTCGACCGGCCAGGTGATCGCGTGATAGCCGCGCTCGGCCTTCTTCTTCGTCCAGGCCTTGGCTCGTTCGAGCAGCGCCTTCTCGTCCTCGAAGGACAGCGAATGGAAAACCGACACCGAGAACTCGCCTTCGCCCCAGACGATGTCTTTCTCTTCGGTGCCCGAGGTGCGGTACTCGGCGTTGGCTTCGAGCCAGGCCTTGGCCTCGCGGGTGAAGTCGTCGAGGGAGGGGAGGTTGGGGACAGTCGAGTCAGCCACGTGGCCACGGTAATTGACCGTTCGATCAATACGGCAACCGTGGCCCCACCTCTCGACCCGCTGGGCGGACATCGCTCGGGCCATACTCGAAAACGTGAGCAGGGGCAAGAAACCGAGTTCGCGTTTGGGTCGGCCGCCCGCGACCGACTCGGCCGACACCCGGCGAACGATTCTCGATGTCGCCCGGGCCGCCTTCGCCGACCGCGGGTTCGAGGTCACCACCAACCGTGAGATCGCGTCCGAAGCCGGGATCACCCCAGCCGCCCTGTACCACTACTTTCCGTCGAAGTTGGACCTCTTCGTGGCGGTGCACCACGACACCCAGGAGCGGGTGCTCGCCCGATTCAACGACGCCATCGGCGAGGTTCTCGGGTTCGTGCCTCGGCTCGAGGCGATTCTCGACGAGTCGCACCGAATGAACAATGAGGACCCCTCACTGGCCCGGTTCCTCGGCGCGGTGCGGGTCGACGTGGCCCGGCAACCCGAGTTCGAAATGGCCCTGCAGGTCGATCAAGCCGCGATGGACGCCTTCTTCCGGTCGATCGTCGACCACGGGGTCGACACCTACGAGATCGACCCGAGCCGTCGGGCCCTGGTTCTGTCGTTCGTCGCGACCACCCTCACCGGACTCACCACGGGTCAGTCGGCCAGCGACCGTCAGCATGCGTTGGCCGTGGAGGCCATCAAGGCGGCGGTGCGCGGTGATCTGGTGGCCCGACTGCCCCAGGTCTGAGTAGCCCCAGGTCTCAGTCGCCCAGATCTCAGTCGCCCTGGTCAAGTTCGGCGACGAGCGTCTACTGTTCGGCCCACGCCCGTGGGGTCGGGCGGCTTGGGGGTGAAGATGGGTGCGTTGGACGGACGGGTCGCCTGTGTGACGGGCGGAACCCGCGGAATCGGTTTGGCGATCGCCACCGCGTTCCTGAACGAGGGAGCCAAGGTTGTCGTCAACGGCCGCGACGCCGCCAAGGCGCAACGCACGTTGGCCGAACTCGGACGTGGCGATCAGGTCCACTTCATCGCCGGTGACGTGAAGAAGAAGGAAGACTGCGAAGCGGTCGTCGACGGCACCGTCGCCCACTTCGGTCGCATCGACATCATGGTCGCCAACGCCGGTGGCGCGGCCGACTTCGCGCCCATCGCACAGTTGCCCGACGAGCCCATGCAGGACGCTCTCCTCTGGAACTTCTGGCACTCGTTCTGGGTCATGCGCCGCGCGTTCAACTACATGATTCCGCAGCAGTGGGGTCGCGTCATCAACATCTCTTCGGTCGAGGGCAAGGTCGGTAAGCCCGGCATGTCCACCTACGTCGCGGCGAAGCACGCCGTGAACGGACTCACCAAGTCGGCCGCCAAGGAGGTCGGAACCCTCGGCATCACGGTCAACGCTCTGTGTCCCGGTGTGATCGAGACCGACATCGTGAAGGAAGGCGGCGCCGGGGCGGCCGCGGCCATGGGTCTCACCTACGACCAGTTGCTCGCACAGTTCGCCGCCGACTCGGCGATCAAGCGCATCAACGAGGTCGAGGACGTCGCGAACGTGGCCGTGTTGCTGGCTTCCGACATCGGAGCCGGTATCACCGGTTCGCTCATTTCCATCGACGGCGGAACTGCTCCGTACTGATCGCGAAGGGACCGACATGTCAAAGAGCACGGCAAAACTGGACGGAAAAGTCGCCTGCATCACCGGCGGAACACGCAGTATCGGCCGCGCCATGGCCGAGGCGTTCCTCGCCGAAGGTGCGCGGGTGGTCATCAACGGGCGCGACGAAGCCAAGGGCCGACAGGCCTTGAAGGAACTGAACGCCGGCGATCGCGCCGATTTCTACGGCGGTGACGCGGCCAAGCAGTCGACCGTCGAAGGCCTGATCGACTTCACGATCGCGCGGTACGGCCACCTCGACATCTGTTGTCTGAATTCGGGCGGCGTGCAGGCGACCGCGCCGGTTTTCCAGATGAGCGACGAAGAGTGGAACCTCGAGGTCGACTGGAACCTCAA
>JBEAXP010000161.1:0-4760 GCA_041159745.1 Actinomycetota bacterium
GCTTGTCCTCGATCCATTTCAGGATGTCGGGGCTCTTCCAATCGCCGATTCGCCCGCCGGCCAGAAATGGCATGTCGAATTCGCCGTATCCGCCTTTGCCGGGCGGCGACTGGCTCTCGCCGCCGCCCTTTTGACCCTTGAAGAAGATGATCGAGAGATATTCGGTGGAGCCGGCGGCCAACGTGTTGATCGCGATACCCGACACGACGTGGTCGACGTTGAAGCGGACGGTCGCCAACGCGTGCAACAGGCCCACGAGCATTCCGCCGACGAGAGCCAGCGCGATGCCGGCCCACGACCCCCACTTCCAGGCGCCGTAACCACCGCACCACGAGCCGATGATCATCATGCCCTCGATGCCGATGTTCACGATGCCGGCGCGCTCGGCCCAGAGACCGGCGAGACCGGCCAGCAGAATCGGCGTCGCGACGCGCAACGTCGACGAGACGGTGCCGGAACTCGTGATGTCGTCGGCGTCGGCGATGATGCGCACGATCGAGAAGATCAGGAGACCGCCGAGCCACAGAATGGAGGCGCGGCGCAACGGCGAGAGGTTCTTCCACGACAAGGACCGCGAGGTGGTGGTCGGCTGCAGAGTGGCGGTCACGACTTCACCTCCGACTCGAGTTCGGCCGCGGCCTTGCGTTGAATTCGTCGGTCGTCCCAGCGCTTGACGGCCTCGTTGATGATCACGACCGCGAGCACGATGATGCCCGACATGATCGTCGTGATCTCCTTCGGAATGTCCTCGAGCTGCAACTTGCCCGACGCCTCACCGAGGAAACCGAAGAGCAGTGCCGAGAAGAAGATTCCGAGCGGATGGTTGCGGCCGAGCAGGGCCACGGCGATGCCGTTGAACCCCTGTTGCTCGGCCAGATTGTTCTGATAGGCGTGCACGTCGCCGAGAAGCGCTCGCATGCCCACCAGACCGGCGATCGCACCCGACAGCAGCATCGAGATGAGGATCATCTTCTTCGGGTTCACACCCGTGGCCCGGGCGGCTCCGGAATTTCCACCCGACGCGCGCAGGCGGAAGCCGAACTTGGTCTTCCAGACGACGACCCAGAACAGAACGAGCACGAGAATCGCGATGATGAACATACCGTTGAGGCGGCGATCGACGATGTCGGGGAACCAAGCCGATTTCGGCAGTTCCTTCGTCTTCACGAGAAGGCTCGCGGTCTCGCTCTCCACTCGGAAGAAATCGTCGAACGCCCAGGCCACCAGGGAGAGGGCGATGAAGTTGAGCATGATCGTCGAGATCACTTCGTTGACGTTGCGCTTGACCTTGAGCCAGCCGGCGATTCCGGCCCACAACGCGCCAGCAGTCATGGCCACCACGAGGCAGAACAGAACGTGAAGCACTGGTGGCAGATCGACGGCGGCTCCCACGACGGCGGTGGTGAGCAGGGCCACGCGCATCTGACCCTCCACGCCGATGTTGAACAGATTCATCTTGAACCCGATCGCCACCGCGGCGGCCGAGATCATGAGCGGAGTGGCGCGATTGGCCATGCCCTGGAGAACACGGGATTCACCGGCCGCGCCGAACAGCGTGCTGAAGGCCTTGACGGGATCCTTGCCGGTGATCAGGAGGATGATCGCCGAGATGGCGAGTGCGACGATTACGGCCAGCACCGAACTGGCGGCCGTCACCATCGCGCGTTGGAGACGCTGATTCTTCATCGGGCCGCCTCGCGATCCTGGATCTCACCGGTCATGTAGGTGCCGAGCAGCTCGGGAGTCGCGCGGCGGGGGTCGAGTTCGGCCGTGATGCGACCGTCGAACATCACCACGATCCGATCGGACAAGCCGATGAGTTCCTCGAGGTCGGCCGAGATCAACAGAACGCCGAGACCGTGGTCGCGGGCGTGTCGCAATTCTTCCCAAATGGCGGCCTGCGCACCGACGTCGACACCGCGCGTGGGGTGGGCCGCCAACAGAATCTTCGGATTGGTCGCCATCTCGCGACCGACCACCAACTTCTGCTGATTTCCACCCGACAGAGCGAAGGCCGGAACGTGCTCGGACGGAGTGCGCACACCGAAGCGACGAATGATCTCGCGGGCGTCGGCCTCGGCCCTGCGCCGACCGATGAACGGTCCGCTCGTCAGGGCGGGCTCGTCCTCACGACCGAGCATCGTGTTCTCCCACAGCGGAGCGTCGAGAAGCAGACCCTCGCGGTGTCGATCGAACGGGATGTACGAGAGTCCGGACGTGATTCGCTCACGAGTCTCGACGTGGGTGAGATCGCGGCCGGCGATCTCGACGCGACCGCTCGCCAACGGCATGAGACCGAGGATCGCCTCGCACAACTCGAACTGCCCGTTTCCTTCGACGCCGGCCACACCGACGATCTCGCCGGAGCGAACCGACAGCGAGATGTCTTCGAGCGCGAGCTTCGCGCCGGCGACCGCACCCGCCACCGACAGATCGTCGACGGCCAGCACGACTTCGGAGCCGATGGGGGTTTCGCGTCCCGACGGATCGGGCAGATCGCTTCCCACCATGAGTTCGGCCAGACCTCGACGGTCGACCTGGCTCGGAGTGGTGGTGGCGACGGTGGTGCCTTGGCGCATGACGGTGATCTCGTCGCAGTAGCGCAACACTTCGTCGAGCTTGTGGGAGATGAAGATGACGGTGCGGCCCTCGGCCACCAGACGCTTGAGAGTGGCGAAAAGCTCTTCGACTTCTTGGGGCACCAGCACGGCGGTGGGCTCGTCGAGGATGAGGATCTGGGCACCGCGATAGAGCACCTTCAGGATTTCGACGCGTTGACGCTCGCCGACGCCGAGCGTTCCGACCAGGTCGTCCATGTCGAACGACACGCCGAGTGACGCCGAGAGTTCGGTGAGGCGCGCCTTGGCCGCCGCCGCGTCGATGCGCCCACGACGACCGACCGGCTCGTTGCCCAGGATGATGTTCTCGAGGATCGAGAGGTTGTCGGCCAACTTGAAGTGCTGGTGCACCATGCCGATCCCGGCCGCGATGGCGTCGGTGGGGGACTTGAAAGCGACCCCCCGGCCGTCGACGGCGATCGATCCTTCGTCGGGCTGATGCATGCCGTACAGCGTCTTCATGAGAGTCGACTTGCCCGCACCGTTCTCGCCGACGACGGCGTGAATGGTTCCGGGCCGTACTCGCAACGACACGTTGTGGTTGGCCACCACGCCCGGGAAGCGTTTGGTGATCCCCGACAGTTCGACTGCCAGTGTTCCCGCCTCGCTCATGCCACCCCCGGAATAGTCGCACCGCTCCGGTGCGCCGTGAACGGTTCCGTTATAGCAGAGACGGAAAGCAGAGAGCCCGGGTCGATGACCCGGGCTCTCTGGAGTTTCCCGCTTCCTCTTCGGAAGTCGGAACGACTCGTGATCGTCAGTGACGATCAGGGTGCCGTCGGCACCTCGATCTCACCGGCGACGATCTTGGCCTTGATCTCATCGAGCTGACCGGCGATGTCATCGACGTATCCACCCGAGGTGGAGTAGCCGACTCCGTCGTTGCTCAGATCGAACACCTTGATGCCACCCGCGGTGTCACCTTCGCAAGCAGCCTTCATGGTCTCGAACACCGCCACGTCGACGCGCTTCAGCATCGAGGTGAGGATGCGCGCACGCTGATCGTCGTTGGCGGCGGTGAGGTACTGGTCGCTGTCGACGCCGATGGCCCACTTGCCCGCCTCGACGGCGGCTTCGATGGTGCCGGCACCCGAACCGCCCGCGGCGGTGTAGATGATGTCGGCGCCTTCGCCGTACCAGCCCGAGGCGATTTCCTTGGCGCCCGCGACGTTGCCCCATGCGGAGTTGTCACCGGCTGGTCCGAGGTAGGCGACCTTCACTTCGATGTCGGGGTTGATGTAGCGCGCACCAGCGGCATAACCGGCCTCGAACTTCTTGATGAGGTCGATCTCCTGGCCACCGATGAAGCCGACGATGCCCGACTCGCTCTTCAGAGCGGCGGCCGCACCGACGAGGAACGAACCTTCCTGCTCGGCGAACACGAGGCTGCGCACGTTCGGCGCTTCGACGACCGAGTCGACGATGCCGAAGGTGACGCCGGTGTTGGCGGCGGCGACTTCGCCCATCGGATCGGTGAACATGAAGCCCACACCGACGATCACGCCGGCGCCGTCACCGGCGAGCAGTTCGAGGTTGGCCTTGCGGTCCTCGTCGACTGTCGCCTCGAGTTCCTTGACTTCGATGCCGAGTTCGGCGGCTGCGCGCTCGCCACCAGCGGCGGCCGAGTCGTTGAACGTTCCGTCGCCACGACCACCGGTGTCGAAGGCGATGCCGCCGACGAGGTCGCAACCGCCCGCGGCGGCTTCGGTGCCCGCGGGAGCCTCGGATGCTGACGAGCCGCCGTCGTCGTCGCCACCACAGGCGACGGCAAAGAGGCTCAGAGCAGCGAGCGGCGCGAGCAGCAAGCGTGATTTCTTGAGCATGTGTTTGGTTTCCTCCCCTTGGACGTCCGACCGGGGTGCCGGACGTGGTTGGTTGCGTCAACCCTACACCTGGCCGAACTACTGGTTTCGCCCACGCTCCTGGATCTTCGCCCTGCGTTCGGCCACTTTTTCTGGAGAGAAACTGGTGCGTCGCCACTCGGCTCCGTCGCGTGCTTCGATCATCCAGCCGTCGGCCGCCGCGTGAATATCGCGATAGGTGCGACGGATCTGACGGACGCCGGGCTGGTCGTTGCCGATGATGTCGCGCGCGATCCGACGCGTGAACGCGATGAGTTCGGCGTGCGGCACGACGTGATTG
>JBEAXP010000201.1:0-20830 GCA_041159745.1 Actinomycetota bacterium
CCTCCAGCTCGTCGGCTTGCTGCGCCGACAGGCCACTGAGAAGAGGCGCCATGCGTTCGAGGAATCCGAGGTAGTACGACGCCTTGGCCCCGGGCGACTCCTCTTCGATGAGATTCAACGCCTGTTTGTAGGCCAAGTGTTTGTTCCCCGCCGCCATCGGACATTCGTCCACGATGTAGTCGATTCCGCGAACGATGCACCACGCCGCCAACTCTCGCTCGGTGAGCCTCACCAACGGCTTGGCCTTGCGCGGGAACCCGCCCCGGGCCGGCAACACGGGAAGTTGACGCGCCAGGTACTCCACGTCCCAGCGCAGAGCGTTGCCGAACAGCACCGCGGCCTCGTCGTCCAGGTTGTGACCGGTCACGACGGCGTCGTATCCGCCGTCACGGGCCACACGATCGAAGATGTGCCGTTTGCTCATTCCACAGGCCGAACAGGGCACGCGGCCGGTCGCTCGCGCCGCGGTCGGCACGTCGAACCCGTGATCGTCGCGCAACGACTCGACCACCAGCGGGAGTCCCCGACGGTTGGCGAAGTCCTCGGCGAACGTCTGCGATTCGTGGCTGTACTCGCCGATACCGAGGGCGATGTACAGGCCGGTGGTGCGATAACCCAATTCGTGCAAGATGTCCCAGACCGCGAGCGAGTCCTTGCCTCCGGAGACCGCCACCAGCAGGTGGTCGGTGGGTTCGAACATCCGATGATCGTGGATCGCCTTCTCGACCTGCCGGCGACACAGTTGCTGCAGGTGCTCGGCGCAGAAGTTGGCGTTGTGCCGAGGCAGATCGATGATGGCCGGATTCCGGCAGGTGCGGCACTTCATCGTCAGCCTCCGGAAATGACCGGACGGATCTCGATCTCGTCGTCGTCGTTCAGTTCGCCATCACCCGGGACCAGTTCGCCGTTGCGGATCACGAGATGGGCCTCACGTGACAGACCGAGTTCGTTGAGAAGCGCGTGCACCCGGCGACGGCCGTCGATGGTGATCTCTCGACGAGGATTGCGCAGAAGGACCCGCATCAACGGTCGGACGCCGTGATGGTGATCGATTGACCGGGTTCGAGGCGCTCGGAACCGATCATCTGAGGCCGCCGAGCCGCCAGTCGTCGGACGAGGCGCAGACCCCACACGACCACGCCGACCACGGTCCAGGCTCGCCGACCGCGCAGGAATCCCTCGCGCAGGCTTCGCGCGCGCAGGAAGGCGAACATCGTCAGACGCGCCGGATCTCGACGACAGCCGACCGGCGCTTACCGGAGCGACGCCCGAGCAGATAGAAGGCCACGACCAGCACGACGCCGACACCGACGGCGAGACCGACGATGGCGCTCTTGCGATCTTCGACCTTCTCCTGAACGTCACCTTGAAGGCCGCGCAACTTGCGCTCGATGTCGTCGCGTGAGATCTGATCAGCGCGAGCCATGACCGGGCTCCTTTCCGAGGGTCGCCTTCTTCACTCGCGACAACGCGATTGCGGCGACGACCGCCGCGGCGACGAGAACGATGAGATACGGAACCCAACTCCAGCCGCCGTCGAAGGCCGACGTTTCGGTTTGGAGCAGACGGAGCACTCCGACGAGAACGAAGACACTGCCCAGGCCGATGAGCACGGCCCCGGCGGCACCCAGCGCCAGCCAGCGGCCGGCCCCCTTCAGCGGACCCAGAGTCTCTTGTTTGGCGTAGTCGCGGACGAGGTCGACGACCTCACCGATACTGGCCGACTCGTGACGGCTGGGACTCGTGTCGGGCACCCCCTTTTTCTAGCAGCCGGGGCCGAAAACGCCACCCGCCCCCTGCCGTCAGATGTCGTCGCTCAGGCGGAATCGGGTGACCGCGATGAGATCGTCCAATGCGATCGCGACCCGTTCGTAACGCTCGGCCACATCGGGTGCGGCCAGGATCGCCTGCCGGTCGCTCGGCCCGAAGGGAAGAATCGACGCCACCCGACACACGAACTCGGAGGGCGACTCGTCGGGCTCGGGTTCGACGACTGGTCCGGGGCGATCGGTGGCGCGAGCGACGAGGTCGATGAACACCGCGAGTCGTTGCGCGAGATCGGTGGCCACGAATTCGTCGACGACGTCGTTCTCGTCGGGCCAGTCCTCGACCAACGCCACCGGATACGGGTCGTCGTCCAGCCAGCGTTCGATCCTGATGCGACGATCGCCGACGGCGAGAACCGAACGACGTCCGTCCTCGTGTTCGAGCATGCGGACGATGCGCGCCACGCATCCCACGTCGGTCCGCTCGTCTCCCCCTCCGACTTCGCTTCCGCGCGCGATGAGTGCGACACCGAACTCGGGTGAAGCCGCCGCACGACAGTCGTCCATCATCATGAGGTAGCGAAGTTCGAAAACGTTCAACGGCAGAGCCGCCCCGGGCAATAGCGGCGTGCCCAGCGGAAACATCGGCAATCGATAGCTCACGGCGTGGGCACCGGTTCGAGCGGAACGAGTCGATCGGCGGTCGGCCCGGACGGGTACGAACTCAGAGCATCCGAGAGATAGGTCTCCCAGATCGGCCGGAACGTTCCCTCCTCGTCGACTCCATTTCCCTCCAGCATCACCGCGAAGCGAATCGTGCCCACGCCCTCGACCGGCACGTAGCCCACGAGAGCCTTCACGCCGGTGAGGCTTCCGGTCTTTCCGATCAGGCGAGCCTCCAGCGGATCGCCGATGAAGTCGTCGGCCAGGGTGCCGGTGCGCCCGGCCACGGCCAGGGCCGCGACCAACGGCGAATCGATGCGATATCGGTCGAGCAGAACCATCATCGCGGAACAGGTCATCTTGTTCTCGCGGGCGAGTCCGGAGCCGTCCACGATCACGACGCCGGTCATGGGAACTCCCCACGACTCGAGTCGCTCGCGAATCGTCGCGGTTCCCGCGCTCCGTGACCCGGCACCCTTGGCCGCTCGGCCGATTTCCTTCACCAACAACTCGGCCGTGTTGTTGTCGCTGTTGCGCAACATCTCGCCGATCACCTGTGAGAGCGGAGCCGAGGACACCGAGGCGACCGCCGGCAATCCGGCCGGCATCACACCCGACGTGGGCTGGCCCGCGATCACGACCCCGCGTTCCTGCAGCAGTCGGGCGAACTCCTGGGCGGCCGCCTGCGCCGGGTCGGCCGCCCGGCCCGGCTGCCCCCGGGTGATGCCGTCGTTCACGAGCAGGGCCGAAATGGGTCCGCCTTCCACGGCTCGGAACGTGATGGGCCATTCGGATGGATACAGCTCGGCGTCGTACCGCGAGGCATCACCGACGACATTGCCGGCCACCTGCACCACTCCCGCCTGCACGACGGCGTCGGCGAGCGCCTCGAACGACGTCGCGGGTTGCTGCGGGTAACGGTTGTACGCGCCGTCGTCGGGATACCACGACGACGCGAGCAATGGATCACCGCCACCCACGAGGTAGATCGAACCCACCGAACCGTTGACGATTTCGGCGTGAACCGACGTGGTGTGGACGAAGTCGGGACCGAGCACGTCGAGGGCGACCGCCGCCACCGCGACCTTCAAGGTGCTGGCTGGCGTCACTGGCGTGTCGATGCCGTCGGAGAGGGCAAGCGCTCCGTCGACCGAGACGGCGGCGCACGATCCGGGCAGAACGGCGCCTCCCAACGGGCGCAACGCTCCTTCGAAGGCCGTGGACGAGGTTTCGCGGGCGAGCACCTCGGGAGTGCGTCGCGCCGACAGCACCGGAGTTCGCGGCGTGGTGGCGGGAAGCTCGGCGACTCGGTCGACTTCAGGCGGCGCACTGTCGTCCTGTGACAGCGCGTACCGCCAGACGCCGAACAGCACCACGGCCGGGAAGGCCGCGATGAACAACAGCGTGGCGATCGGGTTGGCCGCGGGTCGCGTCCGCCGATCGGCCATCAGAGTCCTCGGCGACGACGGAACTCGGCCGCGCGATACAGGTGACCCAGTGCCGTGACCGCACGGTTGCCCGACGAATAACAAAGACGACCGGTGGCGCGAACCGTCGCCGGTCCGGGATTGTCGGGATCGGCCACCGCCAGTTCGGTGGCCACGAGAATCGGCTTGTTGGTCCGCCGCGACAGCTCGTCGGCCGCCTCGGCGAAGCGTTGATCCTGGCGTTCGTGGTAGGCGACGATGCGCTCGAGACCGTGATCGGGGTAGAAGCCGCCCTCACGCATGAGACGCGCCTGGTTGGCCTGGATTCCGATTCCCAAATAGATCACCGCGTGGACGTCGGGGTGATCGGCGATCAATTCGAGAACCTCGGGGATCGTGTCGCGAGTCTCGCCGCCGGCGCAGTCGACCGGATTGCCACGACTCCACCGCGGTGGCAACTTCTCGTCGATCGCCGTCTTCAGATCGTTCGGCAGCGGCATGAGAACGAGCGAGCCGTCGCGCGTGAGTGCGTCGGACGTGACCACTCCCCAACCACCCGCCGTCGTCAGAACGACCACGTTCGGTCCGGCCGGCAAGGGTTGTGTCGCGAACGTCGCCGCCGCTTCGAAGGCTTCTTCGACGGTGGCCGCTCGTGTGATACCTGCCGCACGGCAGAACCCGTCGAACACCTTGTCGTTGGCGGCCAGCGCACCGGTGTGCGATGCCGCGGCCCGCGCGCCACCCTCGGTCGCTCCACCTTTCACGAGAACCAGCGGCTTGCGGCGCGCCGCCGAGCCGAGACGCTCCATGAGTGCTCGCCCATCGGTGATTCCCTCGACGTAGGCGAGCCCGACCGCCGTGGCCGGATCATCGGCGTAGAAGTCGAGATAATCGGCGACCGACACCGCGGCCGCGTTGCCCGCCGAGACCGCGCGACTGATTCCGACTCCGGTTGCCCGCGCGTAATTCATGAAACTCGATACGAAGTTGCCGCTCTGACTCGCGACGCCGATTCGGCCAGCCGGTGGGTACGGCGCCACGATCTGCGCGCAGAGATTGGCCGGCGTGCTCACCACGCCCTGACCGTTCGGTCCGGCCAGGAGAATGCCGAGTTCGTCGGCCAACGCGACCAATTCGGCCTCGGCCCGCCGACCTTCGTCACCGGCTTCGCCGTAACCGGCCGACGTCAGGAAGGCCGCCTTGACACCCTTGGCGGCGCAGGCCCGCAGCAGATCGGGATTGGCCGAGGCCGGAGTGCACACGAACACGAGGTCGATCGCACCGTCGGGAAGCGACGCGATGTCGGCGACGGTCTTGATGCCCAGAACCTCCTCGCCTTGCAGATTCGTACCGTGAACCGCCCCGCGATATCCGGCGGCCAGGATGTTGTGCAGCGAAACGAAGCCGAACTTGCCCGGATGCGTGGACGCTCCGGTGACCAACACGCCGCGTGGGTCGAAGAGCGCGCGGAACTGCTCGTCGGACGGTCGAGGACGCGCCACGGCCGGAGGCGGTGACGCCGGGCCGATTTCCACCAAGGCGTCGACGGCCACGGGCACGCCATCGGCCCCGATGATCAACGGATTCACGTCGACGCTCGCCACGTCGGAACGCTCGGCCGCCAGACGTCCCAGGCCCACCAGGACGTCGACGATCACTTCGCGATCGACCGCCTTCTCGCCGCGGAAATCGCCGAGCAGCTTCTGCGTCGCCAGGTCGGCGATCATCTCATGAGCCGTGGTCCGATCGAGAGGAGCCGGACGGAACACCACATCGGCCACCGCCTCGGCCAGCACACCCCCGACACCGAGCATCACACTGGCGCCGAACTGCGGATCGCGCACCACACCGGCGATGAGTTCGCGGTTGCCCCGCACCATCGGTGCGATGAGCACCGACACGTCTCCGTCTTCCGGGCGAGCCGCTCCGAGAAGTTCGGTGGCTGCCATCGCGACCGCTGCATCGTCGACGAGGCGGAGTCGGACCAGACCGCGTTCGGTCTTGTGAGCGATGGCATCTCCGCACAACTTGGCGACCACGGGGAACCCGATCTCACGGGCCGCCGCGACGGCGGACTCGGGATCGCCGACCAACCGCTCGGGCGCCATCGGCACCCCGTATTCGGCGAGCAGGGACTTGGACGCCGACTCGGAGAGGGTGCGTGACGACATGTGTCCACGGTAGTCGTCGGGTCTCGACGAGCCCTGGAAAACAACGACCGCCGGCCTGAGCCGGCGGTCGCAACGTCGGGCTGACAGGACTTGAACCTGCGACCTCTTGACCCCCAGTCAAGCGCGCTACCAAGCTGCGCCACAGCCCGTGGCGTGGAGGACGAGCCTAGCGGGACACGACCGTCGGGCCGACTAGATGAAGAGATCGACGATGCGCCAGCCCAGGTAGAGGCACAGCGCGACCACCAGGAGCGTGAAGTGCCACGGAGCCTTGGCGTCGGCCAACTCGCGCAGGTCGAGATTCTTGGCCGTGATCGCCGGAGCATCGAGGACCCGGCCGCACTGCGGACACGAGCCGTCGTCGCGCATCGCGCTCGGCGCGAAGTAACGGGCGCATTCCTCGCAGAAGGGCATCACTCGCTCCGACGGCGAACGCGCAACTTGATCGGGGTCGGACCGAACTCGAACGCCTCCCGGATGGAACGCTCGAGATACCGGAGATACGACTGCGGAAGCTCGCGGTTGACGAACAGGGTGAACGTGGGCGGATCGGTCGCTCCCTGCACCGCGTACATGACCTTGGCGCCCCCACCGGCTGGCTGACGCTGCTGAGCGTCGGAGATGACACGGTTCACGTCGCGCGTGGGAACGCGGCGGTGGTACTGCTCGATCGCGTCCTGCAGAACCGGGCGAAGTTTGTGGACCCCCTTGCCCGTGAGCGCGGAGATCTTCATGATCGGCGCCTCGTCGACGAAGTGAAGTTTGCGTTTCACCTCGGTCTCCACGTTCTCCCGATCCTCGCCGGTGTCGACCATCTCCCATTTGTTCAACACGATCACGATCGGACAACCCGCGGCGTCGATGCGCTCGGCCAAACGTTGGTCCTGGGCCGTCACACCCTCGGTGGCGTCGATCACGAGGAACGCGATGTCGGCGTCGTCGACCGCGCGCAACGCGCGAACGAGCGAGTAGTACTCGGCCGAATCGTCGATGCGCGACCGCCGTCGCATACCGGCCGTGTCGACGAACACGACGGGGCCGTCCTCGGTCTCCACGAGAGTGTCGATCGAGTCGCGCGTGGTTCCCGGCATGTCGTGGACGACCGAACGGTCCTCGCCCACCAGGCGATTGAACAACGTGCTCTTGCCGACGTTCGGACGACCGACCAACGCCACTCGCGGAGGACGTTCACCATCGACTTTGGGCGTCTCGTCGAGCCAGGGCAATTCGGCGGCCATGACCTCGGGAATCCGCGCGATCACTTCGTCGAGCAGGTCTCCGGCCCGGCGACCATGCAGGGCGCTCACCGGAACCGGTTCACCGACACCGAGAGACAAGAACTCCCAACGATCGGTCTCGCGACGATCGTTGTCGGCCTTGTTGACGACGAGAAGGATCGGCACGTCGACACGTCGGAGCCAGTTGGCCACCGATTCGTCGTCGTCGGTGATCCCGACCGACCCGTCCACGACGAACAGGACGAGATCGGCCGACCGAACCGCCGCTTCCACCTGACGACTCACCTTGGCGTCGAGTTCGCTCCCCTGCGGCAACCAGCCGCCGGTGTCGACGAGAAGGAAGCGGTGACCGAGCCATTCGGCCGGTTGCTCCTTGCGATCGCGCGTGACACCCGGACGATCCTCGACGATCGCCATCTGCTCGCCCACGATGCGGTTGAACAGCGTGCTCTTCCCGACGTTCGGACGGCCGACGATGACCACCTGCGGAAGCTCGACGTCGACCTCGGTCATGCCATCTCCAACGCTCGGCGCAGCGAAATGCCGTCGGTGGGGATCACTTCGACCGGCCGCGGCAGATCTTCCACGCGCCGACCATCGAGGAAGCGACCGTCGGACAAGCACACGTCGGGCAGCAAGTAGCGGTGTCCGGCCGGCTGCTCGCTGAGAACTCGAGCGAGATCGTGACCGGTCATCAAACCGGTCACCGCGGTGTTGCCGCCGAAGTACTCGTTCGCCACGGGCAACACGCGAACGTCGTCACGGCGAAGGGATTCGACGAGAGGACCGAGCACCCGAGCACCGTACTCGCCCGTGAGAATCGCCACCGGTGCATCCCGATCGGCGCGACGGCGAATGGTGACCGAAGTCGGATCACCGCACCCGCGCAAACCGGTGTCTCCGGCGGGATTGCGTGGAGCGCGGTAGCCCTCGGCCGGCGCGCCGTCGACCCAGGCGAAGAATCCGCTCTGCGGTCCGGTCGGCTCGCTCATGCGACCCGTGAACTCCCATTCGAACGTTCGAGCCATGCCGATGCCGTCCTCGTGCATACCGAAACCCTCGTACGACTCACCGTCGGGGAAAGGCAGACCGGCCATCAAGTAGTACTCGTCGGCCGCGAAGACCTTGCGCTGGCCGAACAGATCGAGGAATCGCCTTTGCCAGGAATGAACGATCTCGACGACCGCGCGGGCCTCGGAGATGGTGTGCTCACGCATCGTCGGCTCGGGATTGAAACGGCTGATTCCCAGCGGAACGACCGCCACATGATTCAAGTCGGGAAAGCGATCGAGAATTCCGGTCAGAGTTTCGTCGAGGATCGAACCGTCGTTCACACCCGGGCACACGACGATCTGACCGTTGACCACGATGCCCGCGTCGAGCAGGGCACGGAGCCAACGCAGGCTCATGCCGCCCCGACGGTTCCGCAGCATCTCCGAACGAAGTTCGGGGTCGGTCGCGTGGATGCTCACGTTGAGCGGCGACAGTCCCTCGGTCACCACCCGCTCGAGATCGGCCTCGGTGAAACGAGTGAGCGTCGTGAAATTCCCGTAGAGGAAGCTCAAGCGGTAGTCGTCGTCCTTGAGGTAGAGGCTCTTGCGCATTCCGGAAGGCAGTTGGTAGATGAAGCAGAACGGACAGTGGTTGTCGCACGTCCGAACCCGGTCGAAAACCGCGCTCGACACCTCAGCACCGAGCGGCTGACCCTCGTTCTTCGTGACCTGCACCGTGAGTTCGACGCCCTGGCGCGCCAAGTCGATTTCGACCTCGGAGGAATCGGCGAGAAGTCGCCACTCGATCACGTCACGCGGAATCGTTCCGTTGAGCGACAGCACTTCGTCGCCGACGCGCAGGCCCGCGGTCTCGGCCGGCGAACCCGATGTGACCGCGACCACAATCGGAGACGATCGCCGCGCGGACATGCGGGTCAGGCTACCGACGGCATTCGACGGGTCGGGTTATCCTCACCGCATGTCGGTCGATCGCGTGCTGCTCGCGGCGCCGCGCGGTTTCTGCGCCGGTGTCGAGATGGCGATCAAGGCCTTGGCATGGATGGTTCGCAGCTTCCCCGCGCCGGTGTACTGCTACCACGAGATCGTGCACAACAAGTTGGTGGTCGAGCGATTCCAGAAACTGGGAGTCGTTTTCGTCGACGACATCACCGAGGTGCCCACCGGTCGTCCGATCATGTTGTCGGCCCACGGCTCGGCACCCGAAGTGGTCGCGGCGGCCCGCGAACGCGGTTCGGTCGTCGTCGATTCGGTGTGTCCCCTCGTCACCAAGGTTCATCACGAGGTGAAAGTGCGCGCGGGCAAGGGATTCCGCATCGTGTACGTCGGACACGAGGGACACGAAGAGGCAGTCGGCACCATGGCCGTGGCACCCGACGCGATCTCGCGTGTCGAGTCCATCGAAGAGGTCGATGCCCTCCCGGTCTTCTCCGAACCGGTGGCCCTGCTGGCCCAGACCACTCTCTCCCACCGCGATTGGGAGGGAGTCGCCGTGCGAGTGCGCGAGCGATTCCCCGACGTGTGGACACCGGGCCGCAGCGACTTGTGTTTCGCGACGACCAATCGACAATCGGCGCTCATGTCCATGGCTCCGCGTTGCGATGCCATCGTCGTCATCGGATCGGCCAACTCGTCCAACACGCGCGCGCTCGAACGACTGGCGCGCGAAGCCGGGTGTTCGCGAGTGTTCCGGATCAATGGGGCCGACGAACTCCCCCACGACATCACCGGCACGGTGGGAGTCACCGCAGGCGCGTCGGCTCCCGAAGAACTCGTCGACGCCGTGATCGCTCGCCTGTCTCCGATCGACGGAGTCGAAGAAGTGCGCATCACCGACGAGGACGAGTACTTCCCTCCGCCGCGCAACCTGCGCGATCTTCAATCAGCCGTCGACGTCGCGATCACCGCGATGTCGGGCGGATCACTCGCCCATCGCCCCCGGGTCGACGATCGGTCGCTCGCCGCCAGCGACGTGCTCGCGTTTCTGGCCGTGTAGCCACGCCATCTGGCAATCTGTTCGCATGCTCTCCCCCACCGCCGACACCATCCGATTGTTCCTGCACGTCCTGGCCGCCTCGGTGTGGGTCGGAGGCCAGATCGTGCTGGGCGGACTCGTCCCGCGCCTTCGCGCGGCTTTCCCCGAGAGCACCAAGGTCGCCGCACAAGCCTTCGGCCGTATCGCCTGGCCGGCGTTCGTCGTGGTTGTGGCCACCGGGATCTGGAGCATCGTCGACATCGGTGTCAGCGACACGACCACCGACTATCAGGTCACGATCTTCGTGCACGTTCTGCTGGCCGCACTCACGGGCGTGAGCGCCGCTGTTCATTCGCTCGGCCGCAGCAAACTCGCCCTCGCTCTGGGCGGAGCACTCGGCCTCGTGACGGCTCTCGCCGCCTTGTTCACCGGACTGCTGCTGCAGTCCGGATCGTGACGCTCAGTTCCGAGGAACCTTGCTCCACGCGACGTCGCGGTCGACTCGCACGTCACCGGGCAGGCCCAACACGCGCTCGCCCAGGATGTTGCGCATCACTTCGCTCGTGCCGCCCTCGATCGAGTTGGCCCGACTGCGCAGGAACGCCTTCTGCGGAGTTTCGTTGCCCATCGCGTGCTCCGGGCGAATCTTCTCGAATCCACCCGGGAACAGCATTCCCTCGGCGCCGAGCAGCGACACCGTGAACGAATAGATGTCCTTGTGGAGTTCGGCCATCGCCAACTTGGCGATCGAACCCTCCGGACCCGGATCGCCCATCTTGCGCATCTGCGACGCGCGAATGTTGGTGAGGCGCAACAACTCGGCGCGGGTCCAGAGCGACATCAACTCGTCCTTGGTGGCCGGGTTGTGCGGTGCGGAGTTCTTGAACGCCTTGACCGCATCGCGGATGGGCCCGGAGCCCTTGGCCGGAATCGCTCCGCCGATCGACACGCGCTCGTTCATGAGCGTCGTCAGCGACACGCGCCAACCATCGCCGACGTTGCCGAGCATCTCGTCGTGGGAGATGCGCACATCGGTGAAGTACACCTCGTTGAACTCGGCTTCGCCGGTGATCTGGTAGAGCGGTCGCACTTCCACGCCGGGCGCCTGCATGTCGACGACGAACGCGGTGAGTCCGGCGTGCTTCACGGCCTCGGGGTCGGTGCGGACGATGAGGAGACCCCAACGCGACAGGTGCGCGAGCGTCGTCCAGACCTTCTGGCCGTTGACGATCCACTCACCGCCATCGCGAACACCCTTGGCTGACAGACCGGCGAAGTCGGAACCCGAGCCCGGCTCGGAGAACAGCTGACACCAGACCTCTTCGCCGGTGAACAGCGGGCGCAGGTAACGCTTCTTCTGAGCATCGCTGCCCCACACCGCAACCGTCGGACCGCACATGCCGTGACCGATCGGGTTGCGACCCACCGGGTTCGGAGCACCGGCGGCGAACAGACGCTCGTTGATGGTGCGCTGCAGTTTGGGATTGAGGCCCAAGCCGCCTTGTCCCTCGGCGAAGTGCACCCAGGCCAAGCCCTTGTCGTACTGCGCCCCGAGGAAAGTGACCGGGTCGGTCTTGGTGGGCGGGAACTCGGCGAGGAGTTCGTCGATCAGCGTGTTGACGCGGACTTCTTCGGCGGTCTGTACGGCGGTGCTCATGAGCGAAAAACTAGCGACGGTCGGCCGACCGGGATCAACCGGGGCGGTGTGTCACTCGTCGGCCGAGTCGTCGTCGGCCGAGTCGACCGAGAAGCCGGCCGCCGCCAGCCGAGCCAGCAGTTCGTCGCGCACGGACACCCCGGCCTCGCGGGCCTTGTCCCCGGCCACCCGCCAACCCAGACGACTCGAATAGGTCAGCGGAGCCTCGCGAAGTCGATGGCCCTGCACCGACTCCACCCGAGCGAAGACGAGTTCGTGGTCGATCATCGTCTTGGTCTCGAACACCGAACAATCGAGCCAGGCGATCGCGTTCGACACCACCGGAAGGTCGTGCCAGGTCTCCAGGAACTCGGTCGCGATGTAGTGGAACTTGCGACCGGGGTACGAGAAGTACTGGCCGACCGCCACCTGATCGCCGGCCAGGACGGAGACCGAGAACCGCCCCGAATCGCGAATCAGCGGATACGTGTCGTGCCGCGGCGAGACGGACGCCATCACGACCGGCTCGGCGAAACTCACCTGCGACACCCAATGGCTGCAGTAGGCCCGTTGGATGCCCCCGGCCGACGCGCCCACCACTTGAACCCCGTGCATCATCTGGCCGAGGCACCGCTTGATGGTCTGATCGATCATTCGATCAGTGTGGCACCTCAGTTGAGCGGTGCGGCCAAGCGGAACCGTTCGCCCGACTCGCTGTCGCCCACCCCGGGAAGAATCGATCGCAGAGTCATCACCCGGGCCAACGCGCGGACCGCCGACAGATCCCCTGATCGAGCCGAGTAGATCGCCTTGAGGTTGTTGAGCATTCGCTCGAGCAGGGCCAGATTCGACATCGGAGCGAACGACGCTTCGGGGATCGCCACCGTGCGGCCGGCCAATCGGGACACGAGTGCGCGACAGCCGGCACGATCGAGAACTCGACCCCGGTCGAACGGATCGAAGAAGCGGTCGATTCGACCTCCTTCGAATTCGCCGACCACGACATGAGCCGGCAGACCGACACCAGCCAGCGGAACTCCGAGTCGAGCACCCACTTCGATCATGACGACCGACAGTGTGATCGGGATTCCCCGGCCCGATTGCAGGACCCGATCGAGGAACGAATTGGCCGGGTCGTAGTACGAGTCGGTGTTGCCGCGGAAGAGTCCCTCGCCGCCGAACAGGAACTCGGCGATACCCGATGCGGTCGGCGTGGGAACCGACCCGGCCAGGTCGTCGAGAGTCGCGAGTTGGTCGATCACGTCGAACGACAACGGTCCGGCCGTTTCCTGGACGCCCCACGACATCACCAGCGCCGCTTCGCCCACCGAGAAAGAGGGAGCAGCCACGATCCGGGCGAACTCCTCGACCGCGAACGACTCCACGCATTCGAGGGTAGGCCACTACTCTGCGACCCATGTACCTCGGAACACATGTCGCGACCACCCCCGACAAGCCGGCGCTCATCATGGCGGGATCCGGATACACCCAGACGTTCGCCCAACTCGACGCCGCCGCCAATCGGCTGTCGCAGCTGCTGCGCTCGGCCGGACTGCAACCGGGCGATCACGTGGCCATCTGCATGGAGAACCACGACCGGTTCCTCGAGGTGCTCTGGGGCTGCCATTACGCCGGCCTCATCTACACCGCCGCGTCGTCGCGACTCACCAGCAACGAACTCTCGTACATCATCAACGACTGCGCGGCCAAGGTGTTCATCACCTCGAAGTACAAGGCCGACCAAGCCGCCGAGATCGTCGCCCCCACTCCCGATGTGTCCCTGCGCCTCATGCTCGACGGCACAATTCCGGGTTACGAATCGTACGAAGATGCGGTCGCCCGCTTCCCGGCCGAACCTCTCCCCAACCGCCTGGCCGGCAACGACATGCTGTACTCGTCGGGCACCACCGGTCTTCCCAAGGGTGTCGCCAAGCCGTTCGAAGGGACACCGCTCGAGACCTCGGCCGGCTCGGTCGCCGGCATGCTCGGCATGCTCTTCGGGTTCAGCGCCGACAGCATCTATCTGTCGCCGGCACCCATGTACCACGCGGCTCCGCTGCGCTTCACCATGGCGGCCCAGGCCACCGGCGCCACCGCGGTCGTCATGGAGCACTTCGATGCCGAGGAGTACTTGAAGGCGGTCGAAGCCCACAAGGTCACTCACAGCCAGGTCGTTCCGACCATGTTCGTGCGCATGCTCAAGCTCGACGACGCCGTGAGGGCCAAGTACGACGTGTCGTCGATTCAGTGCGTCATCCACGCGGCCGCGCCGTGCCCGATCCCGGTCAAGAAGCAGATGATCGAGTGGTTCGGTCGAGTGATCCACGAGTACTACGCGGGCACCGAGGGCAACGGCTTCGTCTACTGCAACAGCGACATGTGGCTCGGCCACGAAGGCACGGTCGGCATGCCGGTCGGCTGCACCATTCACATCTGCAACGACGACGGTGAAGAGGTCCCGGCGTACGAGAGCGGCACCATCTTCTTCGAGGGTGGCGCGACGTTCGAGTATCACAACGACCCCGAGAAGACGAAGAGCTCGCGTCACCCCAAGGGCTGGAGCACCCTCGGCGACGTCGGCTATCTCGACAACGACGGCTTCTTGTACCTGACCGACCGCAAGGCGTACATGATCATCTCGGGCGGCGTGAACATCTACCCGCAGGAGTCCGAGAACCTCCTCGTCACCCACCCGAAAGTCGTCGACGTCGCGGTCTTCGGCGTTCCGAACGACGACTTCGGCGAGGAGGTCAAGGCGGTCGTTCAGCCCAAGGAGATGCCGGCGTCGGCCGAGGCCGCCAAGGATCTCGAACGCGAGCTCATCGCCTTCTGCCGCGAGAACCTGGCCGACGTGAAGTGCCCGCGATCGATCGACTTCCGCCCCGAGTTGCCGCGCCACCCCACCGGCAAGCTCTACAAGCGTCTGCTCAAGGACGAGTACTGGAAGAACGCCGGGCGCTCGATCTAGGCGCCCAGCACCACCATCTTGATCTCGGTCATCTCGCGGACCGAGTAAGCCGGACCCTCACGGGTGTTCCCGCTGTCGCGCAAGCCGCCGTACGGCTGCTGATCGGCGCGCCAGGTGGGCACCTCGTTCACCAACACGCCCCCGAAGTCGAGCGCGTGCACCGCTTTCAAGGCGACCGACAGATCGCTCGTGAAAATGGCCGCTTGCAATCCGAAGTCGGAATCGTTCGCGAGCCGCAGCGCCTCGTCGACGTCGGTGTACCGAGCCACCGCCACCACCGGCCCGAACACCTCGCGCGCGCACACCTTCATGTCGGGTTCGACGTCCACCAGCACCGTGGGCCGGAGCACACCGGCCGAGTCGACCGAGCCACCACAGGCCAAGCGGGCTCCGGCCGTCACCGCCTCGTCGATCCAGTTCACGACACGATCGCGTTCGCCCACCGAGATCAATGCCGACACCTCGGTCGATTCGTCGAGGGGATCACCCACCACGAGCGTGGACACCTGCGCGACCAATTCGTCGATGAAACGATCGGCGATCGAGTCGTGAACGAAGATGCGCTGAGTCGAGATGCACGACTGTCCGGCGTGGCTGAATCCGGCCAGGCGGATCTTGACCGCGGCCGCCTTCCAGTCGCCCGAGGGCTCGATGACGACCGGAGCGTTGTTGCCCAGCTCGAGACCGACCCTCTTGCGAGGCGCGCGGGAGCGAATTCCCCAGCCCACGTCGGGAGAGCCGGTGAACGTGATGAGAGCGATGTCGGGATGGTCGACGATCGCGTTTCCCACGGTTCCGCCGCCCCCAGTCACCACGTGAATGAAGTCGGCCGGCAGCCCGCATTCGTCGATCAGCATCTCGACGAGTCGAATCGACGAAAAGGGGGTTTGCGACGCCGGCTTCAACACCACCGGGCAGCCGGCGGCGATGGCCGGTCCGACCTTGTGCACCACGAGATTGAGCGGGAAGTTGAACGGCGCGATGGCACCGACCACTCCGATCGGCACTCGCATGGTGAAGCCGATCTTTCCTTCACCGGCCGGAATCGCGTCGAGCGGGATCACATCACCGGCCAATTTGCGGGCCTCCGCCGCCGAGAACTGGAAGGTTCCGACCGCTCGATCGACTTCGACCCGCGCGGTTCGCAAGGGCTTGGCCGCTTCGGCGGCCACGATGCGCGCGAACTCGTCGCGATGGGCGGCCAGAGCGAGAGCGGCCTTGTCGAGAACGGCCGCCCGCTGGTGAAGGGGCAGCCCGACGGCGAGCGCCCTGCGGGCGCTCTCGACCGCTCGATCGACGTCGCTCGATGCGCAGGCCGGTACCGACCCGATCAGCGCGCCATCGAACGGGTTGCGTACTTCGATGACGTTTCCCGTTCCCGCGAAACTCTCGCCGGCCAGGCGCAGACGATGGGATGGCTGAGTCGACATGTTTCAGACGATACTGAGACGGTGCCGACGCATCGATACCTCTCGATCAACCACGAAGGCGGCTTCATCCCCTTCGCGCACCGTGGCGGAACCGGATTCGCTCCCGAGAACACCATGGCGGCCTTCCGCCACGCCTACGAACTCGGCTACCGGCACCTCGAGACCGACGTCCACGCGACATCCGACGGCGTGTTGGCCGCGTTCCACGATCACGATCTGAGCCGCACCTGCGGTCGCCCCGGTCTCATCGGAGACCTCGCATGGAGCGAGGTGGCCGCCGCCCGGGTCGACGGCGAGCATTCGATTCCGCTCATGTCCGATCTGCTCGAGGAGTTTCCCGATGCGTACTTCAACATCGACGCCAAGAGCGACACGGCGGTCGAACCACTACTCGCCCTCCTGCATCGCCACGACTGCCTCGACCGCGTGTGCATCGGCTCGTTCAGCCACCGGCGCCTGACCCGGATTCGTCGGCGCGCCCGCGCGTGCACCAGCGCCAGTCCGCGGGAAGTCGCGCAATGGCTCGCCGGCGCGGTTCCTTCGGGCCCCGATTGCTTCCAGGTTCCGGTGTCACAAGGGCCCATCCCCGTGGTGACGGCCCGATCGGTGGCCCGAGCGCAACGAGCGGGCAAGCCCGTTCACGTTTGGACGATCGACGACCCGCGCGAGATGCAGCGACTCATCGATCTCGGCGTGGACGGCATCATGACCGACGACACCGTGGCCCTCGAGCGCATCGCTCGATCCAACGGACTGTGGCCTAACCGCTGACCCGCAGTTCCTTCAGCCCCCGGATGACGAAGTTCGGGTGATACTCGGGTTCGCGCACGAGTTCGAGATTCGGAAAGCGATCGACGAGACCTCGCAACGACACGTCGATCTCCTGACGCGCGAGTGGCGCTCCCACGCAGAAGTGAATGCCGCCCCCGAATCCGATGTGGGCGGTGTCGCCCCGACCGATGTCGAACTCGTCGGGCCGATCGAACCGACGTGGATCGCGCTCGGCCGAGCCGAACAGCATCGCGACCTCGTCGCCCACGCGCATCGGCTGCCCGCAGATCTCCACGCCGTCCTCGAGCACCCAGCGTTCGAACAACTGGAGCGGGGCGTCGAACCGGAGCAACTCTTCGACCGCGACGCGCGTGTCGACCTCGCCGGCGACCAGTCGCCGCCATTGACCGCGTTGGTGCATCAGGGCGCGAATTCCGTTGCCCAGGGTGTTGACGGTCGCCTCGTGACCCGCCTCGAGCAACACCATGGTGGTCGACACGATCTCGTCCTCGGTGAGCACATCGCCTTCGTCCTCCACCCGCACCAACTCGGACACCAGGAGACCGTCGGGATTTCGCCTCTTCTCGGCGATCAGGGTTCGGGTGTACTCGATGTATTCGGCGGCCGCCCGGTCGGCACGGGCACACACGTCGTCGGGTGTGGAGAGTTCGTACATCTTGACGATGGAATGCGACCAGTCGAGCAAGGCTCGCGTGTCGCTCCGAGGGACTCCGAGCATCGAGCAGATGACGGCGACCGAGTAGGGCTGGGCGTAATCGGCGATGAGATCGAAGTTCGCCATCTCGGCGCAGCGATCGAAGATGTCGGCCGAGAGCGATTCGATGGACGGTCGCAGAGCGGCCACCGCTCGGGGCGTGAAGACCTTGGCCACCAATCGACGGATGCGCGTGTGGTCGGGGGGTTCGAGGCACAGCAGCGACCAGCGCTCGTGCTGCTGGAAGGCCGCCCAGCGGGAGTCGGGCTCGGCCCGGCCGACCTCGGCGTGCGAAAAGAGATGCGAGTAACTGCGCCCGAGCCTCTTGTCGCGCAACGTTTCGTGCACGTCCGAGAAGCGAGTGAGGGTCCACTGTCCGGTAGCCGGGTTGCGGAAGATCGGAGTCGCCTCGCGAATCGCCGACAGGATCGGATACGGATCGGCGATGAAGTCCGGGTCGGACGGACGGAACCGTTCGATGAGATCCGCTTCGCTCACGATCGAGAGTTCGGTTCGGTCACTTGACCAGTGGCATGACCTCGTGCATGAAGCGCGCCATCTGTTCGTCGGCCTTCTTGTACGAGTCACCGAGCATGTGCGGGAAGATCGTGATGTACTCGAGGCCGATCAGGTCCTTGTAGAACTGCACACCCTCGGCCACCTGCTCGGGCGTTCCCAACAGAATCGTCTTGTTGTCGACCGAATCCTGCAGAGTCGGGATGAGGCCGGGCTTGGCCGGCTTTCCGTCCTCGCCCATGTAGCCGCGGCTCCAGCCGTACGGTCCCAGGAACTTCCAGAACTCGTCGTGCCCCGGAGTGGCGCTCTGCCACGCCTTCTCGTACGAATCCTCGATTCGAACGGAGATCACGAGCATGCGATTGGCGCTCGGAGCCAACGTCGCGCCTTCGTGGGCGGCCGAGTACTTCTCGGCGTACACGTCCCAGAACCGCTTGATGAACGAGTAGTGCTGGTTCCAGAAGACGGCCGAGTGGCCGACTTTGGCCACGTAGTCGAGCGTGGGCGGACTCGTGACCGCCTGCCAGATCTCGAACGGATAGAGCGGGCGTGGCACCAAGGTCAGATCCTGAACGGTGCTGCCGCGATCGGGAATGCCGGGCAGGGGGATCTGGAAGTGCTTGCCCGAGAAGCTGAAGGTCTCCTGGGTGAGTGAACGGCGGACGATCTCCATCGACTCCTCGAACACTTCACGGTTCAGTTCGTCATCGGCCGACTTCTCGGGATTGTCGTGCGACCCGATCGACACACCCTTGTCGTTCAGGTGCAGGACTTCGCGAGGCACCGTGCCGCGACCCACGCCGAGGACACCACGGCCGCCCGAGAGATTGTGCAGAGTGGCGAAGTCCTCGGCCAGACGCAACGGGTTCCATTGCGGAACCACGTTGAACATCGCACCCAACTTGATGCGCTTGGTCTGCGCCGCGATCCAGGTCGAGATGAGCAGACCGTTGGGGATGACTTCGTAGCCCTCGTACTGGAAGTGATGCTCGGTGGTCCAGAACGATTCGAAACCGAGGCGATCGGCCTCGATGGCCGAGTTGACGTAATCGAGGGTCGCCTTCCACATCTGTTCGTTGGTGAACCGACGGTCCATCGGATGCGGCGGGCCACCACCCGCGTCGTCCATCTCGACTCCACCGAAGAAGAAAGCACCGACCTTCACGAGACCTCCCAACTGGTCAAAGAGTACCAGTCGTGCCCGGACCGGCTAGGGCCGTCGATCCATCCATTGCGTGGAGGTGGTCACGGAGACCAACCGACCCTGTCGATACACCCGACGATCGGCCGGCGCATCGGCGATCGCTTCGCGAACCGATCGCGAGCGAATCAGGATCAAATCGGCTGGTGACCCCGCGGCGACGTCGACCGCCGGCCGGCCGAGCACTCGGCGAACGTCGTTGCTCACCATGTCGTAGGCGACTTCAGGTCGTTGATGCGCCGCCATGACGAGAAGAGCCGCGGTCTCGAGCGGATCGGAGCGACCCACCGGATTGAAGGGATCCTGAACGTTGTCGCCACCCGCGGCCACCAGAACTCCGGCGTCGCGGAGAACGTCGATGGGCGTGATCCCGCGGGGCATCGCCGTGTGATGATCCCAACCCTGCAGGAACAGATTCGTCTGGGGCAGCGGAACGATCGCGACTCCGGCCTCGGCCACACGCGCGGCCACTTCGCGCTGCACGTCGACGGGTTGCATCGACAGGCTCACGCAGTGACTGGCCGCCACCGGAGCCGAGAAGCCGCGGTCGATCACAGCCAGGGCCAGATCGCGAAGAGTCAGCATGTCGGCATCGAGAGTTTCGTCGACGTGCAGGTCGACCCCGACTCCGGCATCGGCGGCGGCGGACAGGGCCACGTCGATCATCCCCGGACCGTCGGCCTCGAGATGCGGACAACCGCCCACGAGATCGACCCCGAACTCGAGCGCCGACGCCAGGGCTCGGCGGTTGCCGGCTCCTTCCGTTCCGCTGAGGGGAGAATGCATGAGCGCGACGATCTGAACGTCGACCAGGTGGGCCATGGCTCGCCGCGCCGCGTGAATCGCTCGAAGATGCATGAGGTCGGGATCGGACTCCCCCACATTCACGTGGGTGCGCACAACGGTGACTCCCGACGCCACCAACTTGGCGAGCGCCGCTTCCGCGCGCTGAGTCATCTCCTCGAGACCGAACACTCCACGCTCGGCCGCACCGATCCAGGCGTCGATGGCGCCCATGAGGTCGCCCTTCGGATTCGGGACCTTGTGCGCGGTCAGCGCCTTGTCGAGATGCGCGTGCGGTTCGGCCAGAGCGGGAAGCACGATCCACCCGCGACCATCGAACACGTCCGCGCCCGACGAAGCGTCGACCGACAGATCGGGACCGACAGCCTCGATGCGCCCCGCGGCGATGAGCACGTCGACGGTTCGACCGCTGACGTCGACCACGTTGCGGATCAGATGCTCGGCCACGGACACATTCTGACACGCACTCCCCGACGGCTCGACGCCGCGTGGAAGACTGCGATGGTGAAGTTCGGCGTGTGGATCTATCCGGTCGCTCC
>JBEAXP010000012.1:0-3150 GCA_041159745.1 Actinomycetota bacterium
TTCACGAGTCCGCGAGCGACCACTGACGTTTCGAGTTCGTGTGCGGACACGTGACCGAACGCTACTGGTTACGGAATTGATCGCCGATGTGACGCTCGTAGTGCCGTCGTCACGGCGTCGAGACAGCAGCCTCAACCAAAGTGACGCGCGAGCGCGTGAGCTGGCTCGCCCCGTAGGCGGCGACGAAGCAAGCGATTCCGGCCACGATGAACGCGATCGTGTAGCTGCCGGTCGAGTCGCGTATCGCCCCGGCACCCCACGCCGCGAGTGCCGCTCCAACTTGATGACCCGCGAACACCCAGCCGTACACCAGTGGCCCGCGCTGCACGCCGAAGCGATTCACGCACAACGCCACGGTTGGCGGAACGGTGGCCACCCAGTCGAGCCCGTAGAACACCATGAACCCCACGAGTCCGAAACCACCGGCCGACAACGCGGGTTCGAGAACGATGAGACTCGCGCCGCGAAACGCGTAGTACGCCACGAGCAACTTGGCCGGGTCGTACCGATCGGTGAGGTAGCCCGAACAGATCGTGCCGATCACGTCGAAGCCGCCGATCAGCGCCAAGTAGCCGGCCGCGGTGCCGGCGTCGAGATGATGATCGTGTGCGGCCGACAAGAAGTGAGTCTGGATGAGTCCGTTGGTGGACAGACCGCACACCATGAATGATCCCCACAAAAGCCAGAAGATGTGATCTCGCCGCGCGTCCTTCAACGTGGTGAGAGCCGAGCGAATCGGATGGGCGAGGGGAGCCGGTGGTTCGTAGTCGTCGGGGGCGCCGAGCGGCTTCAGTCCGATGTCGGCCGGCGAGTTCCGCAGGAAGAGTGCGACGGCCGGAATCACGGCGGCGGCGCTGATGGCGATCGTGAATCCGACGGTCTGCCATCCGTGGCGCTCGGCGAGACGAGTGAGAACGGGAAGAAAAACGAGCTGACCGCTTGCGCTGGCGGCGGTGAGTGCTCCGGTTGCGAGTCCGCGGTGGGCCACGAACCAGCGCGACACGACAGTGGACGCGAAGACGGTGGCGAGGCTTCCGGTTCCCACGCCCACGATCACGCCCCACAGCGCGAAGAGATGCCACGCGCTCGTCATCTGCGTGGTGAGCAGCGCGCCGAGAGAAATGGTGGCCAGCGCGGTGAGCGTGATTCGACGGAGTCCGTACCGAATCTGCAGTGCCGCGGCGAACGGGCCGATCAACCCGTAGAGCAAGACGTTCACACTCACGGCGGCGCCGACCGTCGAACGACTCCAGCCGAATTCGTCGCGGAGCGGATCGATGAGAACCCCGGGCGCGCTCCGAAATCCGGCTGCGCCGAGCAGAGTCAGGAAGGCGACCCCGAAGGTGATCCAGGCGTAGTGGGGTCGGCGGAGAGTCATGACGGAGCGTCGGACTGCAGTGGTCGCCGACCTGAGCGGCTTGGGCGTCAGACATGCCAATTCTGGCAGGGTTTCGCGCCCAAGGGGGTTGGGGTTGAGTGGCTCGGGCCCGATCTGGGAGAGTGTGACCTGGGGAAAACGATCTGACCGGGGGGTTCGGGATGTCGAAATCCGATGTCGATGTCGTCGTCGTGGGGGCCGGGTTCGCCGGCATGTATCTGCTGCGCGAACTGCGTGCCAACGGGTTCTCGTCGCGCGTGCTCGAGGCCGGCGACGACGTGGGCGGAACGTGGTACTGGAATCGCTATCCGGGCGCGCGCTGCGATATCTCCACCACCGACTACTCGTACACCTGGGACCCCGAACTGCACGATCAGTGGACGTGGTCGGAGAAGCACGCCGCCCAGCCCGAGATCCTGAAGTACGCGCAGTTCGTGGCCAAGAAGCACGACCTCTACTCGGGCATCGACTTCGAAGTCCGCGTCGACAAGGCCGTGTGGGACGACGACGCCAAGCGTTGGAAGGTCAGCACGTCGACAGGTGAGACCATCACCTGTCGTCATTACGTGATGGCCACCGGTTGTTTGTCGGTGCCGAAGGATCCCGATATTCCCGGCACCGATCGTTACAAGGGCCCGGTGTACGTGACGGGTCGCTGGCCGCACGATGGCGTCGATTTCACCGGCAAGCGCGTGGCCGTCATTGGCACCGGCTCGTCGGCCATCCAGTCCATTCCTCACATCGCGGCCCAGGCCGCCGAGATGGTGGTGTTCCAGCGCACGCCCAACTATTCGATGCCCGCGTACAACGGTCCGCAGCCGGCCGACCGCGTGGCGCGCCTCAAGGCTGATCGCAAGGCCTACGAAGCCGAGGCTCGTTTGTCGCAGGCCGGTGTGCCGATGGAGTTGCCCACGGTGTCGGCGCTCGGTGTGTCGCGCGACGAGGCCTTCGCGATGCTCGAGAAGTCGTGGCAGAAGGGCGAGCTCCTCGCGATCGGTGCGACGTTCATGGACGTGGGCACCAATCGCGACGCCAACGAAGTGATCTGCGACTTCATGCGCTCGAAGATCCATGAAGTGGTGAACGATCCCGAGACGGCTGAAATTCTCAGCCCGCGCGGCCACGCTTACGGCACCAAGCGTCCGTGCATGGACACCAATTACTTCCAGACGTTCAACCTGCCGCATGTGCGTCTGGTGGACATTCGTAAGAACCCCATCACGTCGATCACCGAGACGGGTGTGGAGTTCGGCAGCGAGAAGAAGGATTTCGACGCGATCGTCTACGCCACCGGCTTCGACGCCATGACCGGTGCCATCGTGAACGTCGACATCACCGGCAAGAACGGGGTCACGCTGAAGAAGAAGTGGGAGTACGGGCCGCTCACGTACCTGGGTCTCACGAGCGTCGGCTTCCCGAACTTCTACATGATCACCGGTCCGGGCAGCCCGTCGGTGCTCTCGAACATGATGGTGTCGATCGAGCAGCACGTGGAGTGGATCCGCGACACGCTCGTCGATCTGCGCGATGCGGGCTTCGACACCATCGAGCCGACGCCGGTGGCCGAAGAGGGTTGGCGCGTGCACTGCACCGATTGCGCTGACATCACGCTCTTCCAGGACACGAATTCTTGGTACATGGGAGCCAACGTTCCCGGCAAGCCGCGTGTTCTCTTCCCGTACATCGGTGGGGTGGGTCGTTATCGCCAGACGTGCGATGAGGTTCGCACTCGCGGCTATCTCGGTTTCGAACTGGGCGGCTCGGGCAAGAAG
>JBEAXP010000128.1:0-8752 GCA_041159745.1 Actinomycetota bacterium
ACGATCACCGCGAGCAGCAGTGCACCGGCGATGGGCAGTTCGAGCGGGTGAACGATGAAGTCGCGGACCTTCGTGTTGTACTCGCTGCTCGCCGAAGTGCGCTCGGCCCAGTTGCTCACCATCCACTCGGCCAACATGGCGATGAGGAGTGCCAAGCCGACCTTGAAGATGCCCGGCGAACTGATGAGACCGACGACGGTGACACCCGCCGACACCGCCGTGCCGAACGGCCACAGGCTGCGGCCGACCGACTTCTGAGAGGCGGCCGACGAAGCGTGGGCCGCCGTGTCGGTGGAGAGAACGTGTCCGTCGCGGGTGTACGACGCGATCGCACCCATGAAGATGAAGGCGACGGCGAGGAACGCGAACATCACCGATCCGAGCTGCTGACCCTCGTTGGCGATGAACCAGACGAATCCGGCCGCGAGCGAACCCGCACCGAGTCCGTAGAGAAGTTTGGAACTAGTGGTGATCATCATGTCGCCTCGTCACTTCTGCACGTACACCACGAACCACACGGCGCTGAACGCCGCCGTGAGGAAGTACCAATAAAGGGCGTGTGCCGACAGAGTCGGCACGTCGGAGTTGCCGCGACCGAGGTAACGGAACGTGGCAACCACCGTGTACACGAGTCCGGCGATCACCAGGAAGGTCATGACACCGGTGATCGCGTAGAACATCGAGTTGAAAGCGCCACCGCGAACGTCGACACCCATCTGCGACCAGATGAAGATCTGCGCGTTGAGGGTGGCGAGGCCCATGAGCAACGTCATGCCGAGGGCCATGCCCGCGTGCTGGCGATCGTTGCGCTTGGCCGACCACACGGCCCATTGAGCCATCACGCACACCACGAAGAACGCGATGAGCATCATGTTGGCGGCGACTTCGGGAACCACGATGTCCTTGGGCATCCAGTCCTTGATGGGACCACGTCGCGGCGATTCGCGGAACGGCGCATCGGCGCGGAACTGCGCCCAGATGGCGAGCATTCCACCGACGAGCATCGTCGCGGCGGCCGAGACCAAGGCGGTGCCGACGAAGACTTGGCGCTTCGGGGCGGCCTGCGGTGCGGGGGGCAGCGTGAGCATCAGCCAACCTTCCCTGAGTTCTTGATGTCTGCGAGCGGATACTCCGAACCGACCACGATCAGATCGGAGAAGTTGTCGGCGGGCGGCGGCGACGACGTCGCCCACTCGAGAGTCGTGCCGTCCCACGGATCGTCACCGGCGGCTTCACCCGCCGTGAAACTGCGGACCGCCAGGCCGACGAACGCCAGGCTCACGAGCAACATGAGCGCGAACGCACCGGTGGTGACGACGTTCCAGAGTTCTTGAGGTCCGCTGTACGCGAAGCCGTCGACGATCCCGGCGGGCTGGTCGGCGAAGCCGGCGACCATGTACGGCAACGAACCCAGCGCAGCGGCCACGAATCCGAGCAAGGCCAGCGGAAGCGCGGCCTTGTCGGGGATGCGCCGACCCCACAACTTCGGGCCCCAGTACGTGAGACCGCCGAAGGCGAGGAGAACGGTGCCGAACGTGACCGCGACGTACGAGCCCGCTTCGAAGATGGTGCCGCCGAGAGCCGCGTCTTCGACGGTGTAGAGGAGGTGCGAAGCCGCACCGAGAAGAATCATGAGCAAACCGAGCACCGCGAACGGCAGCGGCGCCGCCAACATCGGCTTGGCGCTCTTGAGCGTGAGCATGGTGAGGCCGAGCACACCGAGCAATCCCAACAACGGAATCACGTTGACGAGTCCGAACGGAAGAAGATCGGCGATCTTGGTTCCGAGACCCGAGAAGAAGCCATCACCCTCCCACGGAAGGGTGACTGCGCGGTGCGTGAGCGATGCGAAGATCGCCACCGACACGAGTCCGACGGCGACGTTGGCCGCGGGACGCTGAGCCAGCCGCGTGCGACCGAGCACCGGAACGGCATCGAGAACGAAGCCCAGAACGGGGATGGCCAGCACGTAGGTGAACGGCTGCGAGATGGCCCAGCCGACCCAGTTGTTCACACCGAAGTTGCCGCCGAACGCGGCGCGCGCGTACCGATGATCGACGTAGAGGTACACCGACGTTCCGATGAACACCGGCAGGCTCATGAGCAGGGCGATCGATCCGACGAACGACGACCAGGAGAAGAACGGCGCGCGCAGCAACCCCATGCCAGGGGCGCGAGACGTGAGGCCGGTGACCGCGATCGAGAGCGCAGCCATGGCCAGACCGAGAACCATCACCACCGAGGCGGCGAGATACAGATCGACCATTTCGGATTCGCCGCCCGACGGGCCGCCGTTGCCGATGATGGCGGCAACCGACAGAACGAGGCCGGTGAGCCACATCCAGAAACCGCTGGCCGCGACCCGCGGGAACGCGATGGAGCGCGAGCCCAACTGCAACGGAACGATGGCCACCGCCAAGCCCATGACGAGGGGTGCGACCGCACCGAAGGTGAGAAGGAGACGCGCGGCCGACAACACCTGGGTGGCCGAACCGGAGTCGAGGAGTTGGAAGCCCTCGGCATCGATGCGTTCGAACGCGACGAGCACAGCGAGAACGAGTCCGCCGAGCAGGCCGAGTAGTCCGGTGCCGATGAAGAGGCGACCGACCTGCTTGTGATCGGCGGTGGTGAGCCACGTGGCGATGGCAGGCACGTCAGTCGACGACGCTGCTCCAGCCGCGTGGTGGGTCTCGGTGGATGTCATTCGAGATGGCTCGCTTCTCGCGCACAGAGGGAGGCCGGAGCTTCCCGGGGTGACAGGGGTGGACTAGGAAATCCGAATACCGAGATTACCCATTCGCCCCTGGTCAGACCGAAATCACCAGCCCGTCTGCCAGGGCAAAGAGCGTCACACCCCGTGACGGATGAGTACATCGGCCGCCATCGCGCCGAAGAGAACCGTCACGTACGAAATCGAGAAGGCGAACAGCCGCATCGACCGGGCCGGGGTCGGATTCCGACCGAGGTCGATGGTGCCGAGCATGAACCCGAGGCCGAGGACCAGGGCCGACACCCAATACAACGGTCCGAGGTCGGCCACGGGGGCCAGAACCAAGGTGCTGGCGGTCAGCACGACGGTGTATGTGAACATGTGACGCACCGTGGTGGCCATGGTGGTGACCGTCGGGAGCATCGGCACGCTGGCCGCGCGGTAGTCGTCAGCATGGCGGATGGCCAGAGCCCAGAAGTGGGGCGGAGTCCACAGGAAAATGGCCGTGAACAGGACAAATGGCTCCCAGTCGAGCGAGTTCCGGACCGCCGCCCACCCCACCAACACCGGGACGGCCCCGGCCGCACCGCCGATCACGATGTTCTGCCGGCTGGTCCGCTTGAGCCACAACGTGTAGATGAAGACGTAGAACAGGGTCGCCGAGAGGGCCAGCACGGCCGACAGGAGGTTGGCCCCGGCCCAGAGCACGGCGAAGGCGAGCGCCTCGAGGGCCAAGGCGAAGACCAGGGCCGAACGCGGGGCGATGAGACCCGTGACCAGGGGCCGATTCCGGGTCCGTTCCATCAAGCGGTCGATATCTCGGTCGACAACCATGTTGATGGCATTGGCGCCGCCCGCGGCCAGGCTCCCGCCCAGGAGGGTGATGAGGAGCAGACCCCAATCGGGCCAACCCTGTTCGGCCAGAACCATGGTGGGCACGGTCGTGATGAGGAGCAGTTCGATGATGCGCGGCTTGGTGAGAGCGACGTAACCGCCCAGAACCGAGCGCGGCGCACGACGAGGACCGTGGGCCGACACGCCACCCGGCGCCAACCGGGACGGAACGAGGGGGCGAGTGGCCATCACTGTGATGGTACGGGGGTGCGAAACCCCTGGCCAACCGCGACAATGGATGTGTGGGCATCGAGTGCGTGACTCTGGTCGCCGCGGCACCCTCCACGATCGAGAAATCCGAGGTGCGCGACGACGAAACCGTCGCACCCGACAACCCGTGGGTGGTTCTGGTCTGGAACGACCCGATCAATCTCATGAGCTACGTCACCTACGTGCTCCAGAAGTTGTTCGGTTACAGCCTGCAGAAGGCGACCGAACTCATGCTCGACGTCCATCACAAGGGCAAAGCCGTCGTGAGCAGCGGATCACGAGAGAAGGCCGAGATGGACGTGTTTCGCCTGCACGAACACGGTCTGTGGGCCACGATGCAAAAGGACGGGTCGTCGGGCGACGGAGCGAGCGGAAGCGGTTCGTCCCGATGATTCGCCGGCGCCGTGAACCCGTGTACCGCACCTCGTCGGGGTTCGTGCTCAACCTCGACGACGAGCAGCGTCACCTGCTGCGCCGACTCATCGGCGAAGTGCGCGAATTGATCACTTCCGGAGCGAGCGACGACGCCAAGATGCGCCGATTGTTCCCACCGGCGTACACCGACGACGAAGCACTCGACTCCGAATACCAGAGGTTGATGCGCGAGGAACTGGTGGCCAGCCGATTGAGTTCCATCTCGATGGTCGACGAGTTCTTGGCCGCCACCGACGGCCGCGCCATGTCAGCTGCCGAAGTGGAAGCCTTCGCGTCCAGCCTCAACGCGGTGCGACTGATCCTTGGCACTCTGCTCGGCGTGGCCGACGATGCCGACGACACCGACCGGTCGGACAGCCCCGACTTCGCGCTCTACCAGTACCTCTCGTGGCTGGTCGACAGTGCAGTGAACGCACTCATGACCCGCTGACCTGCGGAACAATCGCCCCGGTGTGGCATCGGTGACCCTCCGCTAGGCTGGCGAGGCTCTCAGCAGGACAAGTACCTAGCCCCCATCGTCTAGTGGCCTAGGACACCACCCTTTCAAGGTGGCGGCACGGGTTCGAATCCCGTTGGGGGTGCCAGTTCCTGGTCTCGTGGTGAAGTTGGAGTTCACGCCGGCCTGTCAAGCCGGAGGTCGCGGGTTCGAGTCCCGTCGGGACCGCCAGTGCATTCGGTCCGCCGAACGCACACGGTCGAGTAGCTCAGTTGGCAGAGCACACGCCTGAAAAGCGTGGGGTCACCGGATCGACGCCGGTCTCGACCACCGCATGTTGAGACGCGACATCGAGGGGTTGCGTGCGCTTGCCGTCGGGCTCGTGGTTCTCTACCACGCCCATTTCCTCGGCCTCGCCGGTGGATTCATCGGAGTCGACGTCTTCTTCGTGATCTCCGGATTCCTGATCACCAACTTGTTGCTGCGCGAGCACGACAACTCCGGCACGATCTCCATCGGCAACTTCTACGCGCGCCGCGCGCGTCGACTGCTTCCGGCGTCGGCCCTCGTGATCGTGCTCACCGCCATCGCATCGTGGGTGTGGCTCGAACCGCTCCGCTTGAAGAATCTCGGCTCCGATTCGATCGCCGCCGCCGGATTCGTGTCGAACATGGTGTTCGCCGGACGCAACACCGACTACTTGCAGGCCGGCATTCCACCGTCACCGCTTCAGCATTTCTGGTCTCTGTCGGTCGAAGAGCAGTTCTACGTGATCTGGCCCACTCTTCTGCTCGTTCTCCTGTGGCGGGCCGGCCGCTCGAGAACTCGGGCCACGTTCGCCATCACGGCGATCAGCATCGCGTCGTTCGCCTTGTGCGTGTGGCAGACCGAAGCGTCGCAACCATGGGCCTTCTTCGGACTGCACGCTCGTGCCTGGGAACTCGGTGTCGGCGCGCTCCTCGCCATCGCCTGGCCGTGGGTACGAGTCATCGCTGGCGATGTTCGCAACGCCTTGGCCTGGCTCGGTATCGCCGCCGTCGTGTTCGCCGCGTTCTGGCTCGACGAGACGATGGCCTTTCCGGGTTGGTTGGCCGCGATCCCCGTTCTCGGCACCGCCGCGGCACTCATCGGCGGCGACGACTCGCGTTGGGGCCCATCGATCGTGCTGCGCCATCCCGTCGCGCAATGGATCGGCGCGCGTTCGTACTCCATCTACCTATGGCATTGGCCCGCGCTCATCATCGGCGAGGCGTGGGCCGGTCGGCCGCTCAACGTTCTCGAACGTCTCGGCCTGATCGCCGTGTCACTGGTCGGCGCGTCGCTCTCCTACCGCTGGGTCGAGAACCCCATACGCCACTCCGAACGTCTGCAAGCGCGACCGGTCCTCGCACTCTCGCTCGGCGCGGTGCTGATCGCGTCCGGAGTCGGCACCGGACTCGTCGTGCGCTCGACCGATGTCGAGTTCTCCACCGACGTCGTGGCCGAGACACCGACTCTCGTCGCGACCACGACGACCGTCGTGGCGGGCACACCCGAATCCACCACCACGACCATCGTGACCGTTCCGGACGGACCACCACCTGCCATCGCCAACGCGACGTCACCGCTCGAAGCGCTCTACGCCGCGGTCGACACCGCCGAGGTTCCTTCCAACCTCGAGCCATCGATCGGCGGCGCGGCCGGTGACAAACCGGTCATCTACGACAACGACTGCCACGTCGACTTCGGCGCGACTCGACCGAATCTGTGCGAGTACGGCGACTCGTCATCCGACTTCACGGTGGCTCTCTTCGGCGACAGTCACGCCGCGCAATGGTTCCCGATTCTCGAATCGATCGCCGACGACAACGCCTGGCGTCTGCTCCCGCTCAGCAAGTCGGGGTGTCCACCCATCGACGAGATCACCTACAACAGTCTGGTCGGGCCCACCTATCCGGCCTGCCGTCCGTGGCGCGAGAACGTGTTCGCTCTCATGTCCGAACAAGACGTCGATGTCGTGTTCGTGGCCGCGTCCAATCGTCTGCTCGATCCCGACACCAAGCAACCCTTCGCCGACTCGGTGTGGTCGACCGGCTACGACGCGCTCATCGCACGGCTCGCGTCGATCGGCGTGGTACCCGTGCTGATCACCGACACGCCGTATCCCGGTCAGGACGTCCCGGTGTGCCTCTCGAAAGCCGTGCGCGACGTCACGTCGTGCGTCGCGTCGCGCGAGAAGGCGGTTCGCGCATCGCGCCAGCAGACGGTGATCGATTCGGCCGTTCGCAACGGCGTGCAATATCTCGACGTCATCAATTGGCTCTGCACGGAGACGGCGTGCCCGGTGATCGTCGGCAACCTGTTGGTGTACCGCGATTCGAATCACGTGACGACGGCGTACGCCGAGTGGCTGAAACCGGTGTTCGCGGCGGCGATCGAGCCCTACGTGAACGGCGTGAGGTCGCGAATCAGCACTTCCTGAGCCACCGTCGCCACGAGCACGCCATCCTGACTGAAGATGTGCCCGAGCGAAAGGCCGCGGCTGTTCCCGATGGAGTGGCACGTGAAGTCGTGCAGATGCCACTGATCGCTGCGCACCGGTCGGTGGAACCAAATCGAGTGATCGAGACTGGCGCCCTGGAAGTTGCGTTGGCCGTCCGGGCGGCGAGAGATGTCGGGATGCGCGCGCACGACCGCATCCGTGGGCAAATCGTCGCTCAGGTACGACAGTGCGCACAGGTGCAAGAGTCGTGACTCGACCGTCTGCGTGTCGCCGAGATCTTCGGTCGCGCGGAACCACGACATGGCTCGACCGGCGCCTTCGCGGCCCGAACGCGGTGTCGAGCCGGGTTCGATCCAGCGGCGATCGAAACCTTCCGACCACGACGAGTTCTCGATCGAATCGGGATCCGGAAGTCCGACCGGGAATTCGATCGGCTGGACGTCGCGCTGGTCCTCTCGGATCTGGAAGCTGGCGTCCATGTTGAGGATCGCCCCGTTCGACTGCCGGGCCACCACTCGACGTGTGCAGAAGCTCTTGCCGTTCCGAATGCGATCGACTTCGTAACGAACCGGCTCGGCGGTGTCTCCGCGGCGAATGAAGTAGGCGCGCAGCGAGTGCGGCTCCAACACGTGGTCGGGACTCGATGCATCGACCGTGTTCGCGGCCGCCACCAATGCCTGAGCGACGATGTGGCCGCCGAACAATCCACCCCACGGGTACTCGTACCCTGATCCGACGAAGGTGTCGGGGCCGTGATGCTCGAGTGAGAACAGGCGGGCGATCGACACGGTCGTCAGGCTACGCAGTGATTCTCGGTTCGCATCAAGCGACGACCCGGTGGAGATCACATGGGATGAACGATCACCACGGGTCCACGACTGCGATGGGCGAGCGACACCGCGGTGCTTCCCAGCAGAACCGACGCGAGGAGGCTGTGACTCTTCGACGACACGACGATCACGTCCTGTGGGCCGGCTTCCTCCGACAGAACGTCGGTGGCCGAACCTTCCAGTGCGTTGGCGTCGATCGAGGTTCCGTGCGGACCCTCGAGACGATGCTTCTCGCGCTCGACGAGATGCTTCGCGTCACGCAGAAGCGCGAGTCGAAGTTCCTCGATGTTCGGGCCGATCATCATTCCGGCCTCGGGAACCATCGCCTGATACGGATAGTGCCACGCCGTCACCACTTCGAGCGGGCGCTTCATGCACGTGGCCAACGACAGTGCCCACTGCGCCGCTTGCGTCGATCGAGTAGAACCATCGACTCCTACGACGACCTTCCCCGGGACCGAACGATTGCTCGATTCCGGGACGAGCATCACCGGACACTTGGCTCGGTGAACCACGGCGTAGCTGACCGAACCCATGAGCAGACCCTGAGCCGACCCGACGCCGCGCGTTCCGAGCACGATCATCGCCACGTCGTCGCTGGCCTTCAGGATGGCCGTGGCCGGTGCGCCTTGTTCGAGGAAGGTGTCGATCGGTAGATCGGGGAATTGCTTGCGGACCCGATCGGCCAGTTCGTTGAGCATCGTTCGATGGCGCAAGTCGATCTCGTGCACTTCCTCGGACGACAATGCCGGGAC
>JBEAXP010000139.1:0-3479 GCA_041159745.1 Actinomycetota bacterium
TGGTACAGCTACGACCTGATCGACAATCTCGGTCGTCGCAGTGCGCGAGCGATCGATCCCCGATGGCAGGACGTGAACGCCGGTGATCGAGTGCCGGCCGGACCTCTCGACTTCGAAGCAAGAATCGTCGACCCGCCCCGGGCGTTCGTTCTGAAGCTGGGTGACTCCGGTCGCGCGTCGAGGCGCGTGCGGGTCTCACTCGCTTACGAGCTTCGTCCCGTCGATGCCGGCACCCGGCTCGTCACCAGGGTGCGAGCCCGCCTGGATCTTCCGCTGGGTCGTCTCGTCGAGCGTCTTCTGCTCGGCCCCGGCGACGGCATCATGCTGCGCAAGCAACTGCTTTCTCTCGCCGATCGAACGAGGGTTTCGACCAGCTGAACTTGGTCGTGACCTATCGTGGGCGCATGTCCACACCGGTCACATCTCTCATGGCCGAGCTCTCCGGCCATCTCTACGTCGACGGCGAGTATCGCCCGAGCAGTGGTGAGAAGCGTGCGGTGATCGACCCGGCCACCGAACTCACCACTGGCGAGTTCGCGCTGGCGACGAATGGAGAAGTTGAAATGGCGGTGGCGGCCGCACGTCGGGCGCAGCGCGCATGGTGGAGCCTCAGTTCGCTCGAACGCGCCGATGCTCTGCACCGCGTGGCCGACGCTCTCGTGGAGTTGGCGCCCGTCATCGGCGAGTGCCTCACCCGCGAGATGGGCAAGCCGTACCGAGAGTCGAATTGGGAAGGCGGCGCGTCGGCTTCCTCGTTCCGGTACTACGCCGAACTGGCCCGTCACGAACAGGGTCGCCTCGCAGGCTCGGCCATCGCCGGCCAGATGCAGATGGTGCTCAAGGAACCCCTCGGCGTCATCGTGTCCATCGTCCCGTTCAACTTCCCCGTGCTGCTCTTCGGATGGCAGGCCGCGGCATCGCTCGCCGCCGGCAACGCGATCATCGTCAAGCCGTCGGATCTCACTCCCCTCACTCTGCTCGCGACCATGAAGGCCTTCGCCCACCTTCCACCCGGGCTCGTTCAGGTGATCACCGGCGATGCCGATGCGGGCCAGGCGTTGGTCGCCCACGAACACACCCACGGCATCGCGTTCACCGGCAGTGTTCCGGCCGCCCGAGCCGTCGCCCGCACCGCGGCCGAACGCTTCAAGCCGGTGCTCGTGGAGGCATCCGGAAACGACCCGTTCATCGTGATGCCATCGGCTCCGATCGACGTCGTAGCTCGCGGAGCCGCGTTCGCGTCATTTCTCAACTGCGGCCAGGTGTGCACGTCAGCCGAACGGTTCTACGTGCACACCGATGTGTACGACGAGTTCGTGGAAGCGTTCGCCGATCAGGCGCGCGCGTTGCGAGTGGGCAGCGGACTCGAAGCCGTCGACATGGGCCCGCTGGCCGCCGCCCGCGAACGCGACCGTGTGGAGCGCATCGTGAACCGGGCCATCGAACAGGGTGCCCGCGTCGTGTGCGGCGCGAAGCGCCCGGCCAACAGATCGACGGGATGGTTCTACGAACCAACCGTTCTCGAAGTGTCGGCCGATGCCGAGATCATGCACGGCGAGACGTTCGGGCCCATCGCGCCAATCTGTCGAGTACGCAACCTCGACGAAGCCATCGAACGAGCCAACGACTCCGACGTCGGATTGGGCGCCAACATTTACACCTCCGATCTGCACGAGGCGTTCCGGGCCGTGCACGAGATCGAGACCGGCATCGTGTGGGTGAACACGCCGCTGAACGACAACGACGCCGTTCCCTTCGGCGGCCGCAAGCTCACCGGCTCGGGCCGCGAACTCGGGGCCGAGGGACTCGAGCAGTTCCGTCGCTCGAAGATGGTGATGATCTCCCCAACCGCCGAATCGGATCCCGAGTGGTTTCCGTATCCGGACGAAGACGCCTTCGGGGCCGGCTGAATTCATTCGCCTCGTCAGCCGAGGAGGAAATCGAGCATGGCTGGTGTGGCCGACCGGTCCTGCAGCATGAACATGTGCCCGCCGGTGAACTCGCGGTAGGTCGCGTCGGGCAGGTGTTCCGCTAGTCGCCGACAGTTCTCCGGAGGGGCGATGCCGTCGGTCGCACCCGCGGCGACCATCACCGGACAAGTGATCGCGGGAAGTTGCGCGAATGCGTCGTGCCGTCGGCGGGCGTTCATCTGAAGATCGAGACCGCGTTTGGCTTCGCCCACGAGCGTGGGCCGAGGCGCCGAGAGAAGAAGTCGAGCCATCTCGTCGTTGGCCACGAAATCGGGGGTGAACCGGGTGTCGAGAATGGTCGGGAACCGCTTGGCTCGCTCGTCGTCGGGAAGGGCGTACAGCTCGTGCAGCGGATACGACGAACCACCGGCCCCTCCGCTCGACGTGCAGGCCAACACCATGCGCTCGATTCGCGAGGGAACTCGGGCGGCGACGTGTTGGGCCACCATCCCGCCGAAACTGATACCGAACATCCGGAATCGGGGCCACTTCACGTGATCGACGAGAGCCAGCACGTCGTCGGCCAGGTCGGTCATCGCGTACTCGTTCGGCGGAACACTGCTCTCGCCCATTCCACGATGATCGAAGCCCAGCACCCGGAACCGCTTGGCGAACGGGCCGAGCATCGGAACGATGTCGGCTAGTTGCGACCCGGACCCGTTGATGTACAGCAATTTCGGTGCGCGTTCGTCGCCGAACAACTCGAAGTGAAGCATCCCCCACGGTCGAGCGAGCGTTGGCACGCCGTCACCCTAGATGGTCAGCCCACCTGGTTGACGGTGAGGATGGTGCTGGGTGTCTCAGGTCGAGTCGGATTGGTCTGCGGACCGACAGCGCGAATGACCATCTGACTGCTCGATGTCGATGTCATCACCAGTTGGAAGAAGTCGCCGGCGACGGCCGTGACGAAGAAGTTCAGCGCGACGAAGTGCCGGCTGTTCGCTCCGCTCGACGTGATCACCACATCGGTGTTGGTCCAGGCCAGGTTCTGACCATTCTTGGTCAGCCAGACGCTCACCAAGTCGGTGCCCGCATCGCCTTTCTCCAACTGCGACGAGAACAGAATGTTGAATCGTCCCGCGACAGCGAACGTCACCTTGCTGCCGTCGACGACCGACACACCACTCGCGAAGTCGGTCGTGTTGAGCGGAACCGGCGTTGCCGCATTCTGCGGGAGCGGCACGGAGGTCGTGTCGAAGAACGAGCCGTACGCCCCGAATCCTCCCGGCGGACCCGTCGGTCCGGCTGGTCCAGTCGGCCCAATGGGTCCAGTGGCACCAGTTGCTCCCGCCGCACCAGTGGCCCCAGTTGCACCCGTCGCACCGGTCGCGCCCGCCGGACCCGGGACACCTGCCGCACCGGTTGCACCCGTCGCACCAGCCGGACCGGCGGCACCAGCCGTGCCCACAGCTCCTGGAGTTCCGGCGACTCCGCGCGGACCGGGCTCACCCGCTGCACCCGCCGGCCCCGCGTCGCCCTGAGGTCCTGGTGGCCCGCTAACGCCCGGCG
>JBEAXP010000174.1:0-10061 GCA_041159745.1 Actinomycetota bacterium
ACTGTCGGTCAGCGGCGAGCCTTCCTGCGTCACGTGGAGCAATGAGTAGGCCGTTTCGCCGTTCTTGGTGATCTCGGTCGACGTGAGTCCGTCGACACCGCCGCGGAGCTCGGTGATGACCTCGCCGTTGCCGGTGTGGATCATGTCGACGTCGCCGGCCTTGAGGGCGTCACGGCGCTTCAGGCTGTCCTGGATCGGGATGAACTCGATCTCGTCGAGATAGGGGAACGGAGCGTTCCAGTATTCGGCGTTCTTCGTGGCCTTGAAGTACTCGTTGGGCTTGTAGTCGGCGAACACGAACGGACCGGTGCCCACCGGCTGCGCGCGCAGCGCCTCGTCGGTGTCGGACGCGGCCAGCCACGTGGGCGAAGCCATGTAGCCGACCTGACCCGTGAGGTACCACGGGAAGGTGGCCCAGGGCTTGGCGACGGTGATGACCGCGGTCATCGGGTCGGCCGGGTCGAGCGAGATGTCGGTGACGTCCTTGCTGGCGGTGCCGGTGAGCAACGCCGTCTTGTGGCGGCTGATGTTGTCGACGATCGCGGCGCCATCGAAGTCGGTGCCGTCGTGGAACTTGACGCCCGAGCGGGCGGTCACGCGCCAGACCGTGAAGTCCTCGTTCGGCTCGACGGCCGAGGCGAGGTAGGGCACCGGCACGTTGTCGCTGCCCGGGATCATCAACGTGTCGTAGACCGAGCGAATGGTCTGGTGGCACGAAATGGCGCACACCATTTCAGCCGGACGCCAAGGCGACGACGTGTCGGCCTCGATGCCCATGACGAGCTTGCCGCCGGGTGTCACCGCGGTCATCGGATCGATGACGTCGGTGGTCTCGGTCGGAGCGGTGGTTTCGGCGGCGGCCGTGGTGTCGGCGGAATCTCCGCCACCTCCATCGTCACCGCCGCAGGCTGCCGCCACGAGACCGATGGTCACGGCGACGGCACCGAAGAGAACCCCAGGACGCTTCCTGGAGCGAATCGTTGATGTCACGTTTCCCCCTTGTGTCGGCGAACCGACGATGTGTTGTGAATCACCGCACGACAGGGGAAGGCGCATCGTCGAGCCCCCCAGTCGGACGATGCGATGAATCTAGTCGCTGGGCGAACGGGGTCAAGGGAAGTCGTCCGGTGGGTGGTCGCTTCCTCGATCGTGCGACCATTCACGAGTGGCCCGCCGTCTCGCCCTTCGTGTCGACGGGCTGGATTGCCCCAAGCCGGGCCGGCTTCCCCGCGAGTCGGCCGAGGCGGTGATGGCGGCCCATGACGCGGCGGTCTCCGCCGGTCGCCAGTCGTATCTCGATCCGACGACCCGGCTCACGGTGTTCACCGCACGGTTCCTTGCCGATCGCAACTATTGCTGCGGGAGCGGCTGTCGGCATTGCCCGTACGTCGACCCGTGACATGTCGGGCCCGGGCGAGGAGCGCCCACTAGTTTTCGCCCGTGGTCGAGAGATTGGTACGGCGTCTTCAGGTTCCGAGCAACAAGGCTCCCAACCTCGAACAGCGCTCGACCGACGACACTCTCGGCTGGGAAAAGGATTCCGCCAAGGGCGAACTGTCGAAGGTGCTCGGTCAAATGGCCGCGTTGCAGCACCGGTTGCTGGCCGAAGCATCGCAAAGCCTACTGATCGTCCTGCAAGGGCGCGACGCATCGGGGAAGGACGGCCTGGTTCGGCACGTCATGACCGGGATGAACCCGGCCGGCGTGAAGGTGACCAACTTCAAGGTGCCGGCCGGCATCGAGAAGATGCACGACTACTTGTGGCGGTGCCACGCCGCGTGTCCGGCCCGGGGTGAGATCGGAGTCTGGAACCGCAGCCACTACGAGGACATCCTCGTTCCGCGCGTCAAGAACCTGGTTCCCGAAGAGGTGTGGCGTCAGCGCTACCGCCACGTCCGCGACTTCGAGCAGATGCTGGTCGACGAGGGGACGCGCGTGTTGAAGTTCTACCTCCACGTGTCGCACGACGTTCAGCGTCAGCGGCTTCAGAAGCGCATCGACAATCCGGAGAGCGGCTGGAAGCACGATCCGAGCGACCTCACCGATCGCGAACTGTGGCCCCGGTACGGCCTGGCCTACGAAGAACTTCTCAAGGAGACATCGCGAGCCGATGCTCCTTGGTTCGTGGTGCCGGCCGACAACAAGTGGGTCCGCGATCTGGCGGTGGCCAAGATCGTGTTGGCCGAACTGCAGGACATGAATCCGCAGTTCCCGAAACCACCGCCGGGTCTCAAGGGCCTGAAGATCGTTTGACTTCTCGTCCACGGCGTTGGTCGCGTCGCGACCCGCCGTCTACATTCGGTTCATGGCGAGCGACCAGCGCGAAATCATGACGTGGGAAATCTTCGGCGAGGCCTCGCGGGATCTGGCCCAGATGGTCGCCGACGACGGGTACGAACCCGACATGATCCTGTCCATCGCCCGCGGAGGCCTTCTCATCGGCGGGGCTCTGGGCTACGCGTTGTCGGTCAAGAACGTGTACACGATGAACGTCGAGTTCTACACCGGCGTCGACACGCGTCTCGAGGTGCCGCGCATCATGCCGCCGGCGCCCGACTTCGTCGATCTGGCCCACGCGCGCATCCTCATCGCCGACGATGTCGCCGACACCGGGCACACGCTGCGTAGTGTCGAGCAGTTCTGCGCCGGCAAGGTGGCCGAAGTGCGCACGGCGGTTCTCTACGACAAGCCGCACTCGGTCGTTCGCCCCGACTACACGTGGCGTTCCACGACGCTCTGGATCAACTTCCCGTGGAGCGACAAGGAACCGGTCGTGTCGCGTGAAGGTGCGGTGCGCGACGCCTAGAAGTCGCGCAGCACTTCGGTCGCGCAATGGCGCCCGCTGGCGCCCCAGATGCCGGCACCCGGGAACGTCGCGGCGCCGCACAGGAACAACCCGGGAATCGCCGTGCGATAGCGCGTGAGCTCGGGCGGGTCGGCCCGCAAAGCCGCCAGCGGACCGCCCGCGAAACTCGTCGCGTGTCCCTGGGGAAGGAAGAACTCGGACTCGTAGCGGTCGGGAGTCATGGCACGCCACTCGCCGAGCGAGTCGAGGAAACCGGGCTCGACGAAATCGGCGAAGCGTTCGAGCCACCGACGCGGCTCGGGAGATCCCGGCCAACCACCCGGATGCGAATACGGAGTGAAGAGCGCCTCGAGGCTGAACACGTGCTGGCCCGCGGGTGCCATCGAAGGGTCGAGCGCGGTGGGAACGTTGGCGAAGAAGACCGGACGTTCGGCCACCGCACCGCGTGACATGGCGAGAAACGCATCGTGCATCTCGCGCACCGTCGGAACGATCATGGTCGACGGAGTGAGCGGGTCGAATCGATCGGCCAAACGCGGGTCGATACGCGTGTACCGAGGCGGGCTGGAGATGATCGCGTCGATCTTGCTCTCGTATCCCGCTTGATGTTCGGCCGTGCGCCAACGCTCGATGAGCGGGCCAGCCGACGACGGCGGATTCTGAATCCAGTCGAGCAACGTGCGGCGCGGATCGGCGGCCGAGACGACGGCCCGCGCCCGAACAGTGCGATCGCCGTCGACCGTCACGCCGACGGCCCGACCACCGTCAAGGACGATCGACCGTGCGGCAGTGCTGGTGGCGATCACGCCTCCTCGGGACGACAGGGCACTGGCCAAACTGGCCGACAACATGCCGCTACCACCCACCGGTCGACCGACCTGGGCGGCGTGCCGGAAGGCGAAGGTGAGTGCACCGAGTCCGGTGCCGGGGAATTCGGGGGAGAGTCCCCACACCACCGGGCCGGTGGCGAGAGCCGGCGTGAACACTCGTTCGTCGCGGAAGAACGTCCGCATGACGTCCGCGGCGCTCATGCGACTCCACTTCAGAAGATTGGCCACACCGCGTCCGCCTTTGGCGAGGACCGACGACACGAGGGCGCGTCGACGCGGGCCGGCAGCCGCGGCCGAGAGGACCAGCCGCGCCACGGGAACCGCCGCCTGGGCGTAGCGGCGGTAGTTGTCGGCTTCGTGCGGATACGTGAGACGCAACGCGTCAACCGTGTCGTCGACCGAATGGAAGATCGGCCAGGCCGGTCCGTCGTCCCACGGAATGTTGAGCTGCGACGGTTCGACGTCGAGATAGCGCAGACCGTGTTCGTCCAGCCCGAGTTCGTCGACGACGCCCGTCGTTCGAAACGTGATGTGGTCGCAGTTGCAGATGTTGACGCGGGCGCCACCGAACGATTCGGTGGAAGAGCATCCGCCGACCGAATCGCGAGCTTCGAGCACGAGCACCGTGAGGCCGCCGCGAGCCAGGTAGTTGGCCGCCACCAGGCCGTTGTGGCCGGCTCCGATGACGACGACATCGCACGACGACGGAAGACTGCTCATGCGCACATGAGTCTCTCATGTCGGCGAGCCCCGGGAAGTAGTGTCGAGGCGTGTCCCGTCACATCGCGCATCTGCGTGGCCCGGAAGTTGCAACCGCGCTGACCGAGAAGTCGGTGATCGTGCAACCCTTGGGGGCCATCGAGCAACACGGTCCGCATCTTCCTCTGATCACCGATCTGGCCATCGCGTCGGCGGTGGCCGAAGCCGCGGTTCCTCGGGCCGTGGAGGAGGGTGTGGATGCGTGGCTGCTGCCGCCCCTGGCGTACACCAAGAGCAACGAGCACGCCTGGAACGCCGGCACCATCTGGATGTCGGCCCGGACGATGTTGTCGGTCCTGGAAGACATCGGACGGTGCATCGCCGCCACCCGCGCCCGCAAGTTGGTCTTCTTGAACGGCCACGGCGGGAACAGCGCGCTGGTGGCGATGGCCAACCGCGAGTTGCGGTTGCAGTTCGGGCTCGAGACGTTCCTGGCGCATCCCTCGCAGCCGGCCGACCAAGGTGGGGCGTCACCGCCTTCCGAACTCGGCATGGGTGTCCACGGCGGAACCGACGAGACCTCGATGATGCTCCACCTGCACCCCGAATTGGTCGACATGACGAAGGCCGTGCGTGACATTCCCGAACACTTGGCGTCCAACCGCCACGTTCGCTTCGGTGGATCGGTGGCGTTCGGGTGGCTCAGCAACGACTTCGGCGATCACGGCCACATCGGAGATCCGACGCAGGCGAGTGCCGACCTGGGTCGCACGCTCGTGGAGGGCGCGATCGCGACGTTCGTGGAAGTGCTGCACGAAGTCGCCCGGTTCAGACACCGGGCATAAGAAAAAGGGGGCCGGTTTCCCGGCCCCCTTCTCCTCGAAGCGATCGGTCAGAGACCGATGTCCGGATTGATGAACTCGTTGGTGTAGATGTCCTCGGCCTTCAGGTCGGCCGGAACGTCGAGTCCCGCATCCTTCATCTGCTGCAGCACCTTGTTGGCGCGGTCGAAGTCGAAGTTGCCCAGGGTCTTGTCGGGGCCGTTGCCCACCAAGCCGAGCTTCTTCTGAGTCTCGACCGAGTAGGCCGCGACACCCTCGCTGTACACCCAGAAGTCGGCGTACTTCTCGACGGCGTCGATGATGATCTTGTTCGCGCGGGCCGGGTCATTGATGAAATCGATGGCCGCCTGCTGAACGATCGGGACGAACAACTTCAAGCAATCCGAGAGTTCTTCCTTGTCGGCCTGACGAATGGCCAGCGAGGCGGCGTAGATCTCGAAGCCGGCGTCGTGAATCAACTCGTAGGCGACGTCCTTGCCCCACTCGGTGAACTCGTTCTTGTACTGCCACGGCTCGGCCGACGCGAATCCCTGCTGAGCGATCTTGCCGCCCTCGGAGATGAAGCGGGTGGGCGAACCGTCGTACGACGGATCGATCTGGTCCTCGGAAACGACACCCTCGGCCTTGAAGACCTCGAGGTAGGTGCCACCCGCGAACACGTTCATCGTGACGCCCTGCTCGCCGAGGTCGGCGATGGACTTCACGTCGGGGTACGTCTCGGGATCCCACATGATGATCTGCGGGTTGATCTCGAGCGGTGCGACGACCGACAGCAGCGGAATCTCGTCGTTGCTGAAAGCCTGGTCATCGGTTGCCGCGTAGCCGATCGTGATCGATTCGTCAGCGGCCATGGTGGCCGACACGGGCTGGAAGCCGATGGCCGGGCCGCCGGTGCGGACCTCGATGGTCACGCCGGTGTCCTTGCCCTCCGAGTCGATCAGCGTTCCCGACACGATCTTCTTCTCGGTGTCGACGCTGTAGTCGTCGCCGACCATCTGGTACAGCGCACCGTGTTCCGACTCCGGGAACCAGTCGGTCTGGATCGAGATGGTCTCGGGGCACGCGCCCGAGAGAACACCTTCGCCACCTGACGCACCGCTCGAACCACCGTCGTCGTCGCCTCCGCATGCGCTCAGCGCACCCACGGCCACGAGCGGCAGCGCGAGCAGAAGTCCCTTGCTCCGTTTGCTCATGTTTCCTCCCCTAAGGACGCCGACACGTGTCGGCGAGTTGGGCGAACCTTAGTGGGCGTCGAGGGTGCGCTTCGGCCGGAGCGTCGGCCTTGAACGAAAACTTCACACGCACGAAACCGAGCCGACGTCGTCCAGCGGGCCGATCGGCTCGGGCCGATTATGCTCGGCTGACGGGGGCGACCGAGCCCCGGTCTGGAGTTCGAATGTCTCAACCGGCCTTGTCGTTCAGGAGTGTCTCGATGACGTTCCCCGACGGCACCCGTGCGCTGTCCGATGTCTCGTTCGACGTCGATCGCGGCGAATTCGTGACGATCGTCGGCCCTTCGGGCTGCGGCAAGTCGACTCTGCTCAAGATCGCCTCCGGTCTCCTGAACGCCACGGCGGGTGAGATCGCGGTCGACCGCGACCGCATCGGCTACGTCTTCCAGGACGCGACGCTGCTGCCCTGGCGGACGGTTCGGCGCAATGTCGAGCTCCTGGCCGAACTTCATGGCATCGACAAGGCCGAACGGGTGTCATTGGCGCAGACCGCGATCGACCTGGTTGGGCTGCAGGGCTTCGAGAACCACTTCCCGCGGTCGTTGTCCGGCGGCATGAAGATGCGCGCATCGCTGGCGCGCACGCTCACGTTGAAGCCGCCCGTGTTCCTGTTCGACGAACCCTTCGGCGCGGTCGACGAGATCACTCGTGAGCGCCTGAACGAAGAAACGTTGCGCCTCTTCGAGCAGGAGCGTTTCGCCGGGCTCTTCATCACCCACTCGATCAGCGAGGCGGTCTTCCTCTCGACGAAGGTGTACGTCATGTCGGCGCGTCCGGGCCGCCTGGTTGCGTCGTTCGACGTTCCCTTCGAGTATCCGCGACGGCCCGACATCCGGTTCGACGCCCGTTTCGCCGAACTCTGCGGCCAGGTCAGCCTGGCCCTGCGAGGAGCGCACTCATGAGCGACCCCACCACCTTCGACCCCGTGGAGGCGATCATCGCCGACGCCGGAACGATGCCCGAAGCGAAGCGTTCGCGCGGGTCGACGTTCGCCGCGGTCGTTCTGCCGCCGCTCGTCGTGGGCGCGGCCATCGTCGGGCTCTGGTACTTCGTCAGCTACGTGATTCTCGATCCGAAGCGTCGTTTCCTGCTGCAACCCCCGCACGAGGTCTGGAGCGTCGGTTTCGCCGATTGGGACAACTTCTCCACGATGCTCGAGGGAATGTGGTCGAGCTCCAAGGTCGCTTTCTGGGGACTTCTCATCGCCATTCTCCTCGGCTTCGTGCTGGCCATCGTGATGAGCCAGGCCAAAGTCGTGGAGCGCGCGATCTTCCCGTACGCCGTCGTTCTCCAGGCCATTCCGATTCTCGCCATCGTGCCGCTCATCGGCTTCTGGTTCGGCTACGGATTCTCGTCGCGTGTGCTGGTGTGCGTGATCATCGCGTTGTTCCCGATCGTCGTGAACACCTTGTTCGGTCTCCTCTCGGCCGAGCAGGGCATGCACGATCTCTTCACGCTGCACAAGGCCTCGCGCCTCACGCGTCTGCGGCGCCTGATGTTCCCGGCCGCTTTGCCGGCCGTGTTCGCGGGCTTGCGCATCTCGGCCGGCTTGTCGGTGATCGGAGCGATCGTCGGCGACTTCTTCTTCGGCCAGGGCGAAGTCGGCATCGGTCAGCTGCTCAAGCGCTACGCCAACCGACTGGAAGGCGAGCAGTTGTTCGCGTCCGTGATCCTGTCGAGCGCTCTCGGCGTCTCGGTGTTCTTGTTCTTCGGCTGGCTCTCGGGTCGGCTGATCGGCAAGTGGGCCGGCGAATCACGCGGAAACTGACGGCAACTCCGGGCTCATCTGATACCGCAGGTCGGTGCGCTGGCGCCAGAGTGCCGGAACGATGTCGCGGTAGGCGTGGATGATTCCGCGATACGGCGCCGGGAGATCGTCGTGAATCAACCGGTGAAGTCGCGGCAGGTTGTGATACGGCACCGAAGGAAACATGTGGTGCTCGAGGTGGTAGTTCATGTTGAGGTACAGGAACCTCAGAACCGGGTTCATGTCCACGGTTCGCGTGTTGAGCCGATGATCGAGAACGTCTTCGGCCAGGCCCGCGTGCTGGGTGGTGCCGAATACCACCAGGAGCCAGCGGCCGTACAGCGACGGTAGGCCGACGAGCATGAGCGGGAGCAGACTCGTGGTCGCGACGGAAAGAGCGGCGGTGGCGATCCAGATGGCGGCGTGCACGCGACCCCAGAAGATCGCCCGAGCGGCCTCGCGGGCGGGAACGTAGTCGGCTTCCGACGCGGTCAGTCGTCCGAACACGTTCGCCGCGTACTTCTTGAATTCGGCCCAGGTGCTGAGTATGCCGAACATGTCGGCCGCGATCTTCCAGAAGCGAACGGGCCGCTGATAGGCGATCTCGGGATCGCGACCCACGATGATCGTGTCGGCGTGATGCCGGTGGTGGCTCCAGCGCCACGACACCGGCTCGCGAACGTCCATGAACGAGGCGATCTGGTACACGACGTCGTTGGCCCAGCGAGTGCGGAAAGCGGTGCGGTGTCCGCATTCGTGCCAGCGCGCATCGGACGCCGATCCGTACAGGGTTCCGTACACGAACGCGGCCGGAAGCGTCCACCACGACAACCAGGTGGCGACCAGCCACCAGCCGGCGGCCACCGTGAGCGCGAGCCACAGGATCGTGTGCCAGGTGGCCGGGTGATTGCGCCTCGTCATGATCGCGAGGAGCTCGTTGCGATCGACGGGTGACTTGTACCAATCGGCGCCGGCCAGACCGTTTCGCGAAGCGCGATCGTTCTCCGGTCCGGTCAACGAATAGTCACGAGCCATGGGCGAAGTGTAAGCGGAGGCGGCCGATCGTCTCGATCGCGCCGTCGATCATGGGCTCCAGATCGCCTCCGTCGACGAGAGCGAGACCGAGGCTGTCGGGCGTGAATTCTGATGCGAGCGAGGCGAGGCGATTCGCCAACCGATCCGGGGATCCGGCGATCGACCATCGATCCTCGTCGGATGTGAAACGCACCGACTGATACAGGGCGATCGAGATCGGCCGATGCGAATGAGCGAGCGTGATCACGCGGCTCAGGTCGTGGTGCTCGAATCCCGAGAGAAAGACGCCATCGGCCTCGCGCGAGGCCAGACGGTTGAGCTGCTCTCCACGCGCGCCCACGAACTGCGGAATCGAACGCTCGGGTGCGGCATGTGCGGGAGGGGAGTAGTCCTCCGTGGCCCGACCCCTCATGACCGCTCCCGCGATACGGAGAGCATCGCGAACCGCTCCGACCGGTCGGTCGGTCGCGAGCCCGAATGGACCGAGTGACTCGTGGCCCCCCACGCCCCATCCGAGCGTCAGTCGGCCGCCGCTCAATTCGTCGACGGTCATCGCGGCGGATGCCACGGCACCGGGATGGCGAAGCAGAGGTGACGTGATTCCCACTCCGAAACGAATCGTCGACGTGACCATCGAGGCGGCGGCGAACAACGCGAGTGGTTCGCGGGCCACCCCTTCGTCGGCTATCCAGACCTCGTCGACTCCGGCGTGCTCGAGACTGCGAATGGCGTCGACGATCTGCTCGGCCGGAGCGACCGGATAGATCCACACGCCGAACTTCACCATCGCAGTCTTCCACGCGGCGTCGAGCCGTCGGGGAGTGCGTGTCAGAATGTGTCCGTGGCCGAGCATCTGATCCGCAACGTGGT
>JBEAXP010000202.1:0-3403 GCA_041159745.1 Actinomycetota bacterium
GTCAATATTCCGCTGTTGGCTGCCGGTGCTTCGGTCACTTTCGACATCGACTACCTCCTGACGCAGGCAGCAGCCGATATCGCGGGAGCGAGTGGCACGACCACGACGACAACGACGACGACAACAGGGCCGCCACCGACGGCGCCTTCATGTTGCTTCGTCCCGAATGGAGTCGCGACCAGCCCGGCTCCCCAGACGAGTGCTGCCCCGCCTTCGACCGCTGCTCCGTCGACTGCTCGGCCGACGATCCCCGATGGCAGCACGCCGGCCGTGCCGGTCACTCAGGTGCCTGATTCTCTACCGAAGGTCGCCCCGGGTGAGTCACAGGTGACGGTGAATGGTGTATCTATTCCAGTGGTTGTCGAGCAGGTGGACAACGGGGTTTGGAGGATGACCGGTGACGGATTCGAGTGGCAGTTGGAGGCTGACGCGCCTGATGGTCGCCGGGTTCCTTCTGGTGGGGTGATCACTCTGTTCGAGAATTCCTCGGCTCAGGTGTCCGGGTCGGGTTTCCAGCCGGGATCTCTTGTGGACATTTGGCTGTTCTCGACGCCGACATTCCTCGGAACCGTTGAAGTCGGTAAAGACGGATCTTTCGTTGGCGCGGTGCTGATCCCTTCATCGATCGAGGTTGGCAACCACACCCTTCAGGCCAATGGCGCGACAAGTGACGGTGCGGTTCGGAGCTTGAACCTTGGGGTTCGGGTTGTCGATTCGAAACCAACATTGCCGATCACGGGGCCGGCGTCCAATGGTCAGACGTGGCTCGCGGCGCTACTGGTTTTGGTGGGGGCTGCGATGCTTGTCGTCGCGGTTCGGGATCGCCGAGCGATCTGATTACGGTCGGCGCTCGATACCGCTGTGAGTGTTTAGAGACCGGGTGGGGAGTCAGGTCGACGCTGCGCGCCTCGGCCCGCAACTCGGGGAGGATGATGGTAGCGAAGGTGATCACCGACGATCAGATGGTCGATCGGCTCACCGAAATGTGCGTGAACTATCTGACTCAGACGAGGTAGGGGTCGGGGCGGTCGGGGTCGAGGCCATACTTCTCGATCGCCTCTTTCACCGCCGACTGCGCCAGCACGCCGTCCTTCACCAGCCCGCTCAACACCGCCACCACCACATTCGGCATGTCGGTCTCGAAGTGGCGGCGCAACGCCTCGCGCGTGTCGCTGCGGCCCATTCCATCGGTTCCGAGCGGCACGAACGTGCGACCGGGCACGAACCGCGCGATCTGCTCGGGCACGATCTTCATGAAGTCGCTCACCGCGACGATCGGTCCCTGCGAGTCGCCCAACAACTCGGCCACCAGCGGCGTGCGCTCGACCTGCGGAGTGTGCAGACGGTTCCAGCGCTCGACGGCCAGAGCCTCCTCGCGCAACACCTTGTACGACGTGGCCGACCACAACTCGACACCCACGTTCCAGTGCTGCGCCAACTCGTCCACCGCAGCGCGCGCCGCCGAATGCGCCGAGCCGCTGAACAGAACCGTCGCACGATGCGCGGTTCCCTCGGGTGCGTCCTGCCACTTGTACAAGCCCTGCACGATGTCGAGGTCGGTGACCGCTCCCTCGCGGGCCGGCATCACGTAGTTCTCGTTGTACAGAGTGAGGTAATAGAACACGTCGGGATCGGTCTCGCCGTTGGGCCCGGCCGCACCGCCGTACATGCGGCGCAGACCGTGCTTGATGATGGCCGCCACTTCGTACGCGAACGCCGGGTCGTACGCCTGGCACGCCGGCACCGTGGAAGCCAGAACGAGGCTGTGGCCGTCCTGGTGCTGAAGACCTTCGCCGAGCAGCGTGGTTCGCCCGGCGGTGGCACCCATCAGGAATCCGCGGGCGCGAATGTCGGCCGCTTGCCAGATGAGGTCGCCCACGCGCTGGAAACCGAACATCGAATAGAACGTGTAGAACGGCACGGACGGAACGCCGCGCGTGGCGTACGACGTGCCGGCGGCGATGAACGACGACAGCGCACCGGCTTCGGTGATTCCCTCTTCCAGGATCTGGCCGTTCGACGACTCGGCGTACGACAGCAGCAGGTCGTGGTCGACCGGCTCGTACTTCTGGCCCTGTGACGCGTAGATCTTCAGCTCGCGGAACAGCGAGTCCATGCCGAACGTGCGCGCCTCGTCGGGAATGATCGGCACCACGCGCGAGCCGAACTTGTCGTCGCGCGCGAGATTGCGCAGCAGGCGAGTGAAGCCCATGGTGGTGGACACGGATTGTCCGCCCGAACCGCCATCGAGTTCGACGAAGGCGGCGTCTTCGGGAAGTTCGATGGGTCGCCGATTGCGTACCAGCCGCTTCGGAACCGAACCGCCGAGCGCGCGACGGCGCTCCATGAGGTACTGGTACTCGATCGATCCGTCGCTCGGACGGAAGTAGGGCGGCTGATCGGCTTCGAGCGCCGAGTCGGGAATCTCGTCGTTGAGATGCAGGCGGTCGCGCAACGTGCGCAACTGGGCCGCGTTCATCTTCTTGATCTGGTGCGTGGCGTTGCGACCCTCGATGTCGGCGCCGAGCGTCCAACCCTTGATGGTCTTGCAGAGAATCACGGTGGGGCGGCCGGTACCGAGGTTCTGAATGGCCGAGCGGTACGCCGCGTAGAGCTTGCGGTAGTCGTGGCCGCCGCGCGGGAGGTTGCGCAGATCGTCGTCGTTCAGGTGGGCCACCATCTGGCGCAGACGCGGATCGGGGCCGAAGAAGTTCTCGCGGATGAAGTTGCCGTCCTCCACCGAATAGCGCTGGAACTCGCCGTCGACGGTGTTGTTCATGCGATTGAGGAGAACGCCGTCCTTGTCCTGGGCGAGCAGTTCGTCCCAGCGCGAACCCCAAATGACCTTGATGACGTTCCAGCCGGCGCCGCGGAACACGGCTTCGAGTTCCTGGATGATCTTGCCGTTGCCGCGCACCGGGCCGTCGAGGCGTTGCAGGTTGCAGTTGACGACGAAGATCAGGTTGTCGAGCTGCTCGCGCGCGGCCAACGACAACGCACCGAGGGTTTCGGGCTCGTCGCATTCGCCGTCGCCGAGATACGCCCACACGCGGCTCGTGCTCGTGTCGTCCATCTGGCGATTGAGCAAGTAGCGGTTGAAACGCGCTTGGTAGATGGCGGTGATGGGGCCGAGGCCCATCGACACCGTGGGGAACTCCCAGAACTCGGGCATGAGACGCGGGTGCGGGTAACTGGAGAGTCCGCGTCCGCCGCGACCGAGTTCGCGTCGGAAGTGATCGAGATCGTCCTCGGTGAGGCGACCCTCGAGGAACGCGCGCGCGTACACACCCGGCGCCGCGTGGCCCTGGAAGTAGATGTGGTCGCCGGGGGTGCCGTCGTCCTTGCCGCGGAAGAAGTGGTTGAACCCGATCTCGTAGAGGCTGGCCGAACTGGCGAACGTGGA
>JBEAXP010000209.1:0-26773 GCA_041159745.1 Actinomycetota bacterium
TCTGGCCGGGAACAACAGCTACTCGTTCACGGTTCGAGCGACCAACGCGGCGGGATCGAGCCCGGAGTCGACACAGTCCAACACGGTGACCGTCCGTCGCTGACGGCGGGCCGGCCCGACCGGAACACCTGAAGGGGCTCTTCCTCTCGACGGACGTTTGAGCGCGCTCGTCGACCTCGCGCGTACGATCACGCCATGCTCGATCCTTCACCCCGAATCCGCCGTGGGCTTCTCGCCTTAGCGACGACTCTTCTAGTTGCCGCCTGTGGTTCGGAAGACGCGACGTCGACCACCACCAATGCGAGCACCCCGTCGGCCTCGACCAGTTCGACCCCCGCTTCCTCCACAACCATCACTTCAGCGCCGACCACCACCACGTTCGTTCCAACTCCTCCGCCGGACTTTCCCGACTTCCCGAACGGCTACCAACCTCCGACCGGCTGGCTCGAAGTCGACGACACGACCGACGACATTCGCCTCGAGGCTTTCGGGTTCTTCTATCCAGATTGTTGCGGCGCCGGCTTGGCAGCCGCCTTCGGCTCGCCCGAATTGCCCACCAACTCCTCCTGGGATGCTCTCGACGACGGGCTTTACTACGCCGCGATCGACGACTGGGATCCGAATCGACCCGATGTGGTCCAGATGTGGATCGGTCGCCTCGTCGAATGCGCATCGCCCGAGGGCCAAGGGGTGGAGTACTGCAACGGCGAAGTCGGACGCTTCGAGCGGCTCTCTCCGAACCAAAAATTCGAGGTTCCCCTCGGGGACTTTCTCACCATCAGGATGCTGAGCTACGTCGAACCCTCCACCGAGGACGAGGCGAACGGCCTCATGCTGAGCCCGGTCCTCCACATCGGACAAGGTCCCGACTTCGCCGCGTTCCTGCAAGCACTGCACGACGACTACACGCGGTTCATCGCCGACCCAACCGCCGCCGGGGCGTCCATCGCCGAACTCGCAGGCATTCTCGAAGACTCGCCATTCCGCTACGTCGGGATGTGGAACGGGGCGTGGAGCCGGCCGAACTTCCCGCCCTTCAGCTACTGGGTGCGCCATCTCGACGAGTTCGATTCCGACAGTCCGCTCACGGCGATCCCGAACTGCTACCCCGACGACGAGATTCCGCGTTGTCTCGAGAACGTCAGTGGCGACCCCCTCGGATCGGCCGGGAATTTCGGTCAGTTGATCAGATCCGGCGGAAGCCTTCACGTGAGGGACGGCCGTTGGGCCTTCTTCTACCCGGGGACCAACACAGCGGTCGGGTGACGACCCGGGCGGCCGGAACAATTGGAGGCGATTGGAGGCGATGCTGGGAATCGAACCCAGGTGGAGGGCTTTGCAGGCCCTTGCCTCAGCCACTCGGCCACATCGCCACTCTCCGGAGACCGGAGAGAGCCGTCACCCTACCGTCCGCGTGACGAGGAACCGCTGGGAGAAGTGGCCTGCTGGGACCCTGTTCTGCGACATTCGTGGGATGCGCCGTCTCGCCATCTGCCTGTCCAGCGTTCTGCTCATCGCCGCGTGCGGTGGTGACGATTCTTCCTCGCCGACCACCGACGGACCGGTGGCCACCGACGCCGAGACGACCGCCGCCCCGGTCACCGAGGCGCCGTCCACGACGATCGATCCGGTCGCCTTGGCCACCGCGTATTCCGAGCCCGGCGAGTTCCCCGTCGGCGTCACGACCCTGCAGTTGGCCGCCGGAAATCAAGTCGAGATCTGGTACCCGGCCGTCGAAGGGTCGTCAGGTACCGAGTCGTACGACATGCGCGACTTCGTTCCCGAGGTCATCAAGAATCTCCTCACCGCCGACGTGCCAGCCGTGTACGAGTACGCCGCGCAACGGGATGCCGACGTGGCGGACGGCCAGTTCCCGGTGGTCCTCTTCTCGCACGGATTCTCCGGCATGCGTCTGCAGAGCACCTTCCTCACGTCCCATCTCGCGAGTTGGGGAATGATCGTCGTGTCGACCGATCACTGGTCGCGCGACTTGTTCCACGTCCTGAGCGCCCCCGTGGGCGATCGTGAGTCGGCGGTCGGTGAATTGCTGGCCAGCCTCGACTTGATCATCGCCGAGGGTGCGTCCACCACCAGCCGTTTCTCGGGTCGCGTCGACGACACCCGTGTCGTCGCGGTCGGACACAGTGCCGGTGGAGGGACGATCCTCGGTGCGGCCAGCGATGAACGCGTCGACGGATACGTCTCGCTCGCTTCGGGCGTGGGCATCGGTCGCGACACCGACACCACTGCGCCGCTCGAATTGCCCGCCAAGCCGTCGTTCTTCATGGCCGGCGCGCTCGACGGCGTGGGCCACAACGGGTTCGACGACTTCTGCACGTTCGGCAACGGCACGGGCATCATCGGCGTGGCCGAGGCGTCCGGACTCGGACCTCTCCTCGAGGCCCAGCCCCAGTTGAAGACCCTCGGCGAAGACGGTTGTCTGCCCCCGGCCGCACCGGTCGCCGACGCGTTTCCGATCATTCGCCATGCCGTGACCGCACAGCTCCGCGCGTGGTTCGGGATCGATGCCAGCCCGGTGGGCCTCGGGCCCGAAGTCGCCGGCGCTTACTCGCTCGCCGTGGAGATCGCCGAGAAGGCCTGAGACTCCTTCGCCACACGAGAACCGTTCACGGCGTGAGAGCATGAGTCCATGGGGACTCGAGGCTCGGTGGTTCTGCAGGGTGGCCTGGTCGTCGACGGAACCGGTTCACCGGGACGTGTCGCCGACGTACTGATCGAGGGTGATCGCGTCGCGGCGATCGGACCCCGGCTGGATGGCGATCACGTCATCGACGTGTCCGGCCTCGTCGTCGCGCCCGGCTTCATCGACATTCACACTCACTACGACGCCCAGGTGTTCTGGGATCCGGCTCTCAGCCCCTCGTGCTTCCACGGTGTCACGACGGTCGTGGCCGGCAATTGCGGTTTCTCGATCGCCCCGACCAAGTCGGCCGACCGCGATCTCATCGTGCGCACGATGGAGAAGGTCGAGGACATGGAACCGGCCACGCTGCATTCGGGCGTTCCCTGGGAATTCGAATCGTTCCCCGACTACCTCGATGCGGTGCGCCGACGCGGCACCGTTCTCAACTACTCCGCGTACATCGGCCACACACCGTTGCGGGTGTTCGTGATGGGCGACGAAGCGGTGGGGCGAGCCGCCTCCGACGACGAGATCGCCGCGATGGCGGGTCTGGTTCGCGAGGCCATGGAGGCCGGGGCCGCGGGTTTCGCCACCAGTTTCGCCGTCACGCACCGCGGAGCCGACGGACAGCCCATCCCGAGTCGATGGGCCGACAAACGCGAAATCACCGCGCTCTTCCGCGCGGTCGGCGACAGCGGTCGCGGAGTGATTGGTGTGAACGGCGGAGAGGGACTCAGCTTCACCGACTGCTACGAATTGCAGCCGCAGTCGGGAGCGCCGCTCACCTACACGGCGATCCTCACCACCAACACCGGCGCCCACCTGAAAGCGATGGAGATCCATCGAGCCGGCATCGAACGCGGTGCCGATGTGTGGCCGCAAGTGTCGTGCCGACCGCTCTCGTTCTCGCAGACGATGGTCGAACCGTTCACCCTGAACACCAATCCGGTCTTCGCCGAACTCATGCCGAAGACGATCGGCGAGCGTCGCGCGGCGTACTCCGATCCGTCGTGGCGTCGTCGAGTGCGCGAGGCGTGGGAAGCCGGCCAGGGCATCGTTCCGCGCTGGGACAGCTTCGAGATCATGGAGGCTCCGGCGTCTCCCGACCTCGTCGGACGTCGCCTCACCGCCATAGCGGCCGATCTGAACGTCGATCCCTTCGACGCGTTGCTCGAGATCACGCTCCACGAGAGCGATCTTCTCCTGCGCGTGAAGGCGCTCCTGGCCAACGACGACGTCGACGGCATCGCCGTCCTGCTGAACTCCGACCACTGCACACTCGGGCTCTCGGATGCCGGCGCCCACGTCGGCCAGTTGTGCGATGCGGTTCTGTCCACCGACCTGCTCGGCAACTGGGTGCGCGAGCGGAAGGTGCTCACCCTCGAGCAGGCCGTCAACAAGCTCTCCAAGGTGCAGGCCGATCTGTTCGGGTTCGCCGATCGCGGTGTTCTGCGCGAAGGCGCCTACGCCGACATCGCGGTGTTCGATTCGGCCACCGTGGGACCCGGTCCGATTCGGCGTGTGCGCGACTTTCCGGCCGACGGCGAACGTCTCACCGCCGACCGGCCCACCGGCATGGTGCACACCTTCGTGAACGGACGCGCCGTCGTTCGCGACGGCCAGTTCGTGGCCGCCAGCCTCGACGACAGACCGGGACGACTCGTGTCGCCGAGTCGCCGCTGAGTCAGGCCGCCGACACCTCGTAGCGGATCGGCAAGGTCTTCAGGCCGCCGACGAAGATCGTCTTCATCCACTTCGGATCTCCCGCCAACTCGACGTGATTCAGGCGCGGTAGCAACTCCTTGAAGAGCGCCTTGAGTTCCATTCGCGCGAGCATCGCGCCCAGGCAGTAGTGCACACCGAAGCCGAACGACAGGTGCTTGTTCGGCGAGCGACCCACGTCGAAGCGGAACGGATCGGGGTGCGCATCCTCGTCGCGGTTGCCCGACGGATACGACAGGAGAACCGACTGGCCCTTCTTGATCACGGTGCCGCGAACCTCGTAATCCTCGGTGGCCGTGCGCATGAAGTGCTTCACCGGAGCGACCCAGCGGATCATTTCGTCGACGGCGGTGTTCATGAGGGATGGATCGTTCTTCAAACGCTCCATCTGGTCGGGATTCTCCATGAGGGCGAGCAGTCCCCCGGCCATCGCCGACGCGGTGGTGTCGTGACCGGCCGTGGCCGTGATCACGTAGTACGAGATCGTCTGCATGTCGGTGAGCGGCTGGCCGTCGATCATCGCGTTCGCGACCACCGACGCCATGTCGTCGGTGGGGGTGGCACGGCGATCCTGCGTCAACTTGGTGAAGTAGACGAAGAAGTCCTGGATCACCTCGATGATCGCCGCCGGATCGCCGTCGCGCTGCATGTCCTCGTCGAGTCCTCCGAACAACTCCTGCGTGAGCTTGAGCATGCGCGGATAGTCCGACTCGGGCAAGCCGAGAATCGACAGGATCACGTTGAGCGGCATGAACATCGCGATGTCGCGCACGAAGTCGCAGCGGTCGCCCATCTCGACCATCTTGTCGACGTAGCGCTTGGCGAAACCGGCCAGCACGCCCTCCAACTTGGACAGATTCTTGGGCAGGAACCATTCGGCGGTGACGTTGCGCAGATTGCGATGCTCGGGGTCGTCGACATGGATGAGAGTGCGCAGCATGTCGCCGTTCTGCTGGCGCCGCGCGTCGTCCATCGCCGAGCCGAGCACTGGCCGCGGTTCGTTGAGGAAGATCTGGTGGCGAGCCTCGATGTCGAAGATGTCGGCCGACTTCGTGATGGCCCAGAAAGGATTGAATCCCTCGCCTTCGACCCAGTGCACCGGACTCTCCTTGCGCAGGAGCGCGCAGGCGCGGTGGAAGTAGTCCTCGTCGGCGTAGGCCGCCGGATCGACGAAGACCAGGCCGGCCTCGGCCACACTGCTCGGAACTCGCTCGGACATGGCTCTCCTCTCGACGACCCCTATTGTTGCCCACCATGGCGTCCGACCACAGCCCCGAACTCGACGAGGAACTCGACTTCACCGTCTCCCTGAACCGCGGCGGTCGAGGCCCGGCCGGCCACCCGACCCGCCCCGAGATCCGCCTGCTGTCGCCCGAGTTCTACGCCGACTTCGACGAATTGACCGGCTGGATGCGCCGCGAGGCGCCCCTCTACTGGGACGACGAGACGGGCATCTGGGGTGCGGCCAGCCACGAACTGGTCTCGATGATGAGCCGCGAGTGGCACACGTTCTGTTCGGGGAAGGGTTCGCGACCCGAGAGTTCGGTTCCGTCGATGATCAACTTCGACGCACCCGAGCACACCAAGCGCCGGCGTCTGGTGGGCAACGGCTTCACACCCCGGCGAGTGGCCGACCACGAGCCGTATCTGCGGGCCAAGGTCACCGAACTCATCGACGCCGTGATCGACCGTGGCGAGTGCGACGTGGTCGCCGACATCGCCACACCGCTGCCGATGTACATGATCGGCCAGTTGATGGGGCTCCCCGAGGAGGATCACGACCAGTTGCTGCATTGGTCCGATCTGTTCGCGACCGGTGGCGAGGAGGTGCGCGACGAGGTCATCCAGGCCGTCATGGACTGGAACACGTACATCATGGGCCACGTCAACGAACGCCGGAACACCGATCGTCAGGATCTCGTGAGCCTGGTGGTCAATGCCGAGTGGGAAGGCCAGCACCTCTCCGATGTCGACGTCATGTTCGAAACCATGCTCGTGCTCGTTGGTGGAGACGAGACCACGCGGCACGTGATCTCGGGCGGAGTGGCGGCGTTGTTGCAGCATCCCGATCAGCTGCGTCTTCTTCGGAACGACCCCAGCCTCCTGCCGTCCGCCATCGAAGAGATGCTGCGCTGGGCCACCCCGGTGCGCAACATGAACCGCACGGCGACCAAGGACGTCGAGGTGGCCGGCCTCGAGGTCCGCGAGGGCGACCGAGTTCTGCTCCTCTATCCGTCGGCGAATCGCGACGAGAAGGTGTTCGCCAATCCCTTCGACTTCGACATCACGCGCTCCCCCAACGAGCACGTGGCTTTCGGTGCGTACGGACGCCACCACTGCCTCGGCGCGCCGCTGGCGCGGCTCGAACTGCGCATCCTGTTCGAGGAGCTGCTCGCCCGCCTGGACGACATGCAATTGGCCACCGACGACATTCCCTGGCGTCGCGGCAACTTCGTGCTCGGACCGAACTCGGTCCCGATCACGTTCAGGGCGAAGTGAGCAGATCGCTCCAGCGATCGATCTCGGCCTGAGCCACCACGACCATTCGGTCGCCACCACGCGCGATCTCCGGAACCGCTGGCACCGAGTCGTGCCACGACACCGTGAGACTCGACCAACGCCGATCGTCGTGGATGATCGTGCCCTCGATGGTGAAGGCGGCGGTGCTGCTGCTCGGCGTCACGTTCCGCGGCGACGCCGTCAGATCGAACATCGCGTAGCGGCCGGCCACGAGCGGTGAATGCGGTGCGGCCGGGAGGGCGCCCACGATCACCGTGTAGTCCATGCCCGCATCCTTGTGCACCCGCTTCTCCTTGAAGTCGGGCCGGTCCTGCATCTCGATGAATGATCGGCGAGTCGGGTACTTGACGATGCCCATGCGATCCCACTCGCCATCGGCGCCCTGGGCCACGACCTTGCCATGGAACGCCACATGGGCTCCGATCTTCTTCAACACGTCGACCGGTGCGTACTTGTCGTCGGCTTCGATGCCCGAGATCGCCTCGCCACTTCCGCCGCGGTACTCGGCAACCGCCTTGTACTTCATGAAGTTGACCATGTAGACCGGGCCATCGGCCGCGGGATCCCGCCCGGCCAGGTCGGCGGCGTAGTCGAAGTCGATCTTTCCGAAGCGCATGGCGCGAACGTATCAGAGCGCGCGAGACCCTCACCTATGGTTGAGTCATGACCCACACTCTCGTCCTCGATTCGCTCCGTCGGCGCATCGCCGCGCTGCACACTCTCTACGAGGATGCCCTGGCCACGATGGACCTGTCGCACGTCAACCATTTCGAACGAGACGGAGTCGTCCCCATCGCGTTCTCGCTCTTCCATTACGTGAACGTGCACGATGGATCGTTCATGCTGCTGACCGGCCAGGCGCCCATCTGGAACGAGCAGTGGCAGGCCCGTGTCGGCCTGACCGTCAACGATCACGGCAAACATCGCACGGTCGACGAAATGGTCCACCAGAGAATCGGCGATCTGGAGGCGTTCCGCGACTACATGCGGGCAGTCTTCTCGCGAACCGAGAACTGGTTGGCCGAACTCGCTCCCGACGAGCTCGACCGAGTGGTGATCACACGACCGTTCCCGCCGCAGATCGCCTCCACTTTCTCGGCCCGGGTGGCCGGCGAATCCGGAGTCACCGTGCTCGACGGTTTCGAGTGCTGGATCTATCAGCACGGACTGCGCCACATGGGCGAAATCGAGCTCGCTCGCGGGTTGGTGGGCCTCCAGGGCATGACGAGCTGATCTATCGATCGGCGAACAGGACACCCGGGTTCATGATCCCGTCGGGATCGAGCGCGGCTTTGATCGCGCGCATGGCCCCGAGTTCGGCCGAGGAACGGCTGAGATGCAGCCAGCGCGCCTTGGCCACACCGATGCCGTGCTCGGCCGAGATGCTTCCACCTTCGGCCACCACCGCCCGCAACACGGCGTCGGTCATGTCGTCGTCCCGGTCGACGGCACCCGACACGTTGACGTGCATGTTGCCGTCGGCGGCGTGACCGAACACGAAGGTCTGCGCACCCGGCGCCACGTCGCTCACGACGGTTCCGATCGATGAGACGAAACGGGACAGCCGCTCGATCGGCACCGTCACGTCGAATTTCAGGGGTGGTCCGAGCGTGTTGATGGACGGAGTGTGCTCGTCGCGCAGCCGCCACAGTGCGTCGCGCTGCGACGGCGTGACCGCGATGGCCACATCGCACAAGCCCGGAACGGCCTCGAGGATGGCGCCGAGGCTCTCGCTCTGATCGTCGTGCGCCGAGCACTCCACCAACAAATAGGCGGCCGCGCGCGGGATCGGCGAGGAGACTCCCGCGACCGACTCCACCAGGTCCACACCCGATTCGAGCATCAGTTCGGCCGCATCGACCGTGTCGAGCGAGCGACAGACCGAGGCCATGGCCTCCACCGCCGAGTCGACTCGATCGAATCCCGCCAGCGCGGTGACCCGGACCGGCTGTTCGGCGACCAATCGAACACGCACGGCGGTCACGATGCCGAGAGTGCCCTCGCTTCCGCACAGCAGGGAAGCGAGGTCGAATCCGGTGTTGTCCTTCACCAGGCCCTGCAGATGCGACACGATCTCACCCGTTCCGAGCACGGCCTCCACGCCCACGATCTGCTGCCGCGTCATGCCGTAGCGGACCACGTTGATGCCTCCGGCGTTGGTGGCGACCGAACCCCCCACCGTCGCCGAGCCGCGCGCACCGAAATCGACCGCGTACCGCAGGCCGGCGGCGCGAGCGACTTCGTGCAGATCGTGAATGGTGACTCCGGCCCCGACCGTGACCTGGCGCGAGAGGACGTCGACCGCCCCGACCTGACGCAACCTTTCGAGCGACACCACCACTTCTCCCCCGCGGGGCACCGAACCGCCCACCAAACCGGTGTTGCCGCCCTGCGGAACGAGAGCGACTCCGGCACGACGAGCCCACGCGACGATGGCGGCCACTTGTGCCGTGTCGGCTGGGCGGACCACGCAGGCGGCCCGCCCTGAGTAACGGCGTGTCCAGTCGACCTCGTAGCGCTCGAGATCGGCCGAAAGAACGTTGGCCGGGCCGACGATCGCGGCCAACTGCTCGACGATCGCCCCGGACACGCTCTCAGGGTACCCGTATCGACCTAAGGTGGAATCGTTCGCACGAGGGGGAGGCGACACATGGCTGAGACGCCGCGCGTCATGTCGGAAGTGACGGCCGAATGGCTGTCGTCGGTTCTCGATTGTCGGGTCGCTTCGATCCGCGTCGAGATCATCGGAGCCGGAGAGGGCTTCATGGGCCAACTGGCTCGCGTCCATCTCACCGGTACGGGTTGTCCTTCGTCGGTCATCGTGAAGATGCCGACCGCCGATCCGGGCGGGCAGATGATCGGGCAGATGATGCGCGTGTGGGAACGCGAGCATCGCTTCTACACCGAGGTCGCTCCGCACATGCACGGCGTCCGCATCGCCGAGTGCCTCTTCTCCCGAACCGACCCGTACGTCCTCATCCTCGAAGACCTCCACCCCCGTCGGCCGGGTGATCAGGTGGCCGGGCCGACCGCCGACCAGGCCCGGACCGCCATCGACACCGCCGCCGATCTGCACGGCTCGTGGTTCGATCATCCCGAGCTGAAGACACTCGATTGGATGCCCGACATCTCCGACCCGATGAGCCTCTCGGTGGGTGCGATGTTCGACATGGGCTGGCCCACTTTCCTCGCACGGTATGGCGACTCCTTGCCCGAGCGAGTGCTCCGTTGGTGCGAGGGCTTCGCTCCGCGGGTCACCGACTGGATGACGAAGTACCTCTCGTGGCCGAACACTCTCATCCACGGCGACTTCCGACTCGACAACATGTTCTTCGACTCCGACGGCTCGATGACCCTCATCGACTGGCAGCTCTCGATGCGCGCACCGAGCACCACCGACCTCGTGTACTTCCTCGGCACCAATCTGCCCACGGCGATGCGTCGTGACATGCAGACTGAACTCATCGACCGCTACGCGAAGCGCCTGCGCACCCACGGAGTGCCCGACGAGTGGAGCGACGTCGAGCGCATCACCATCGGATACGCCGAGGGCGTCCTGTTCTACTGCACGTCGTTCGCCGCCAGCATCCTCACTCTCGACACCGCCAACGAGCGCGGCGCCGCGTTGATGGACGCCTTGGTGCGGCGGGCATTCTCGGCCGCCGACGATCTGAACGCCGGAGCCGGACTCGGGTTGTGACAGCCGATCACTGACGGGTGGCGCGAAGATCGACCGCCACCCGCCCTTGCTCTCGCCCCTCGCGTTCGAAGTGCGTCTCGATTCGCCACGAAGGACGTTCTTCTCGGACGCTCGCGAACTTGGTGGTGCCGTCGAGAACACGGCGCATCTGACGTGCGTACGATTCGACGTCGGTGGCCAACCGCAGCGATCCACCCGGCTTCAGGACTCGGGCGATGGCGTCGATCCGCTCGGGGGTCACCAGTCGACGGTGAGCCTGTGCGTTCTTCGGCCAGGGATCGGGAAAGAAGGCCCACACCTCGTCGATCGACGAATCGGGTAGTCGATCCAGGAAGATCAACGCGTCACCCTCCACCACACGCAGATTGGCGAGGCCACCCGTGTCGATGTCGGCCAGGAGGCGCGCGATACCCGGCCGGTGCACGTCGACGGCGATCAAGCCGACTCCGGGGTGTGCCGGCGCGTACGACGAAGCGAGATCGCCGTTCCCCGATCCGATCTCCACGATGATCGGTCGCCGGCCCTCGAACACGCCGTCCAGGTCGAGGATGGGTCCGGCCTCGGACAGCGCGTAATGCGGGGCCAGCCGTTCGTACACCGCCGATCGCTGCGATCCGAGGCGACGGCGCCGGGGCTTGAACGTGCGAGCCATGGGCCGGTTCGTCGCATCCATCGGTCGGTCACGGTAGCGACGGCTAGCGTCGCTCACGATGGAGATCCAGTTGCAAGTGGTCCTCGCGGACTACGCGGTCACCCACGACGGCAAGGTGATGATGGCCGGGGCCGGCTGGTCGCAGGTCGGATCCGGGGTCTTCACGAGTGCTCTCGCTCTCATGGCGAAAATTCCCTGGGACATGACCGAGAAGCGGATCCGAATCCACGCCGAGCTCGTGGACGAGGACGGTCGGAACGTGTTGGTGAACGCGTCTCCTCTCGCTTTCGACATCGACCTCGAAGTCGCTCGACCCGCACACCTTCGGCCCGGGTCGGACGTCGATCAAAACCTCGCCATCCAGATTCCACCCATCGCACTGGCCCCCGGCCGCAGTTACGAATGGCGCGTCACGGTCGATGGCCGCGGTCACCGCGAGTGGAACCGCACTTTCTTCGTTCGCGAGTAGAGCCGTCACGTTTCGTATTCCCTGACGGCGCGACGCGCCCGCGCACTCCTACGGTCGGCTTCATCAACAACGCCTTTCGACAAGGAGACGACATGGCATCTCTGCTCAGAAAATCGATGTTCGACGTGGACTGGCCCTCGTGGACTGCACTCCGCAGCCCCTTCGATCGAAACGACGGCCTGCTCGACATGATGAGCGACACCGTGATCCGCGTGGAGGAGTTCGAACTCGACAAGAACTTCGTGATCCGCGCCGAGGTTCCCGGAATCGACCCCGACAAGGACATCGACTTGTCGATGACCGACGGGGTGCTCCGCCTCATGGTGCACCGGCAGAAGGAGAACCGAGCTTCGGATGCCCGCCACTACCGCAGCGAGTTCCACTACGGATCGTTCACCCGCCTGATCGTGCTACCGGCTGGCGCCGCCGAGGACGACATCAAGGCCACCTACGAAGGAGGCATCCTCGAAGTGCGCGTGCCGATGAACGGCGCCCAGGCCAAGGAGAAGCGGATTCACATCACGCAGAAGTGATCACGTCGCGAGGCCGTAGGCGCGACGCAGAACCTCGATCTCGGCGAAGTGCAGATCGAGCAGGTCCCAGAGGTCGGGCACGAGTTCGCGGCACGCGATGAGCCCGAAGTCGAGGCGATCGAGGTAACTGTGCACCGTGATGTTCAGGCCCATCCCGTCGGTCACGATCGACACCGGGATGTAGTTCTCCATCTGCGCTCCGCTCAAGTACATGGGCGAACGCGGACCGGGAACGTTCGAGATCACCACGTTGAACGGCAGGATGCGCGCGCGATCGGCCCAACGGAGACGCGAAGCCAGACGGGCGGCCGCGGTGGCCAGCACCGGTGCGGTGGCCTGCGCGCCTTGCGCGATCGTGTCGGCCGGCAACAGTTCGAACTGGCGCTTGGCGAGTTCCATCGCCTGATGACACAACGCGACACGCTCGATCGGGTCGGCGCAGTTGGTGGGCAAGTCGGCCACGATTCCCGACACCTGATTGGTCCAGGGCACCTCCTCCTCGCCTGTCCGCGTGGACACCGGAACCATCGCCCGCAAGGGCCGATCGGGTAGCGCATCGTGGCCGATCAAGTAGGCGCGCAGAGCGCCCGTGCAGACCGCCATGACGATGTCGTTGACCGTTCCGCCAGAGGCCGTCTTGATCTCTTTTAGCACCTCGAGCGACGACGAGCGCATCGCGAACCGACGATGGGCCGTGATCGTCTTGTTCCAAGGAGTGGGAGGCGCCGGAGTGAGAGGCAGGGACACGCGATCGATGTCGGCCGACCGCTCGGTGGGCGCGCGTCGTGTGATCGAGCGAACCGTCTTGCGAACCTGGCGCGTGAGATCACTGGCCGAGGCAAGACCCAATGAATCGACCACACCTTGCGTCACGCGCAACTGCAGTCGAAGTGCTTTCACCGGGTTCGACGCGAGCTTTGCCACCGCACGCCGAACCAACTCGGTCTCGCTCACCGGCTCTTCCTCCGGCAGAGGAACGGGCGTGAGGTCGGGTTTCGCGTCGGGCGACGAATCGGTGAGCATGTTGAGCATCACGACACCGGCTCCGCCGTCGATCGACGAGTGATGGAACTTCGTCATCAAGGCCCAACGGCCGTCACTCAGTCCCTCGATGACGTAGACCTCCCACAACGGACGCTTGCGGTCGAGGGCGCGGCCGAAGATGCGCGCGACCTGTTCGGCCAACTGCGCTTCGGTTCCGGGCGGCGCGAGACCGAGATGCCGCACGTGGTAGTCGAGATCGAAATCGTCATCGACGATCCAGTACGGATGATCGAGACCGAGCGGCACGTCGAGCAACTTCTCGTGCAGTGGTCCGACCCGGCCGGACAGTGCCTCGAATCGTTCGTAGACGGTGCGATACGGATCGAAGTCGGCCGAAGGGCGGCTGTAGAGAGCGAGCCCGGAGACGTGACCGAACGTCGTGGACGTCTCGAGATGCAAGAAGGTCGCATCGAGCCCCGACAACTGCCTCATGGAGGAAACGTACCCCCGATCCGGCTTCCGCTCTACTCGTCAATCGCCTTCATTCGTCTTGTCGTTTCCGAGGACGATCTGATGCAAAAGATTGCGGTGGGTGAAGATCCACGCCAGTTGTGTTCGGTTGCCCAGGCCCGAGCGAATCAGCATGTGGCTCACCCGGTTCCGAATGGTCTGGGCCGACATGTACACGGCGTCGGAGATCTCTTGGTCGGACAATCCGATCGCGATGAGGTTCAGGATTTCGATGTCGGTCTCGTCGCGAGTGACGAGCGGGAGGTCGAGTTGACGAGGGGGTCGACCGATGCTTCGCCAGATTGGATCGACATCGAGGGCGTACTCGCCCTGGCCAGCGGCCTGGATGGCGGCACGGATCTCGGGAAGCGGGTTCCCCAGGTCGACGGCATCGTGGAACCCGGCGTGGGCTGCCTTGATCTTGAGCGCGTTGGTCAGCGGCTTGGCCGCAACCACGATCGACGACCTCTCACAGCCCGCCTGCTGGAGGTATTCGGTGAAGAGGAAGGCGACGTCGGTCATGTACCGTCCGACGACGACCACGTCAGGTTGGAAGGCGGTCAGTCGGTCGACCAGCGACGAGTCCATCCGGTACATCGGCAGCACTTCCACCGGCCCGAGTTCGGCCAGGGTGTCGGGCAACCCGGGCACCTCGTCGACGACGTACTGCCCGACGAGGAGCCTCATGACAGGGCCCAATCAGAGACTCCCGACCGGCTCCTGTCCGCTTCGACCATCACGAAACATGGTTACCAAAGCCAACAAGACCGGCAATCACGACATTTGTACCTCTACCGAGTGGTCAGACTGTTAAGGCCTGTTCGATCCTCGCCTGGCGGTTCTGCCGCGATGATCGTGCCCTAGTCGTCCGGGGTGATTTCGACGGCCACTTGATCCTTCTTCCCCGGTAGCGCGGTCACCAGCCGAGCCAGGAAGTAGCGCTTCTTCTTGGCGACCATCACGGGAGCGAGTTCGTCCTTCGAGAGGACCCGGGCCGTCCCGGTGAAGACGGGACCGGTCACTCTCCCCCGCTGGGTGCACACAGCGAATCGAACATTCGGGTTGTTCCGAATTCTCTTGATCTTCCACGCACCTGCTTCGGTCGTGAAGAGGATCTTGCCGTCGATGATGTTGAACCAGATGGGCGTCGCAACCGGGGTGCCGTCGCGCTTGAACGTCACCACCGAGATACAACGTGCCGAGGCCACCGCCGCGACGGCGTTTTGTTTCATGTTCACTTCTGTTCTCCTTTTTTCGTGGGATTCGGTCGAGACGTTGGCCCGAGACGTCCGCTCTTCAACTGAAGTTCCCCGAAGGCCTCGAGGATCTGTTGGCGAAGCCAAAGATGAGCCGCATCAAGGTCGTCTCGAACATGCCAAACGAGGTTCAGGTCGAATGTCGGAACCGTGAGCGGGATTTCCAAGGCCCGGATCGGCAGTGTTCGCGCCATCACCGACACCACGGACGACGGAAGAGAACCCACCAGATCCGTGGCAGCAACGAGATGCGCGGCGACCACGAAGCTGGTGATGGTCGTCACGTGCTCTCGCTCGAGACCCAACTCCTCGAGCGCCGAGTCGATCGGGCCACGCCTCTTTCCCTTTGGAGACACCGTCACATGACGGGCCGCGGCATACCGACGCGGAGTCATTCGCCCGGAAAGGAGCGGGTGACCATCCCTGACCGCCGCAACGAATCGATCGGTGAGAATGACCTCCGAGACCACATCGTGATGCGCATCGACATGGGCGTCGATGCGAAGATCGAGAGTCGCTGCGCGGAACCCTCCGATGACATCGTTGACGTCGGAGACGAAGCTGATGTCGACTCCCGGTGCTCGCTCGCGCAATCGTGTGATCAACGGGAGCGCCAGGGCGGCGACGACGGCGTCGTCGGCACAGATCACGAATCGTCGCTCGATGACGCCTGGGTCAGCGGACAGGCTGGGCTTGAGGACGGCCACGGCGGCGTCGAGCGCACGGCGAGCGGGTTCGCGAAGGCCGATGGCGACGTCCGTCGGCACCATCGACCGGCCCGCACGGACGAACAAGGGATCACCGACGACGAGCCGAAGGCGAGCGAGTGATCGCGACACGGCCGGCGGCGAGACATGGAGAACTTTGGCCGCGCCGACCACCGAGCCGTTCTCGAGAAGAGCATCGAGGACACGCAACAAGTTCAGGTCGATGTCAGCGTCCGCCACCGGCACCATCCTCCCATGAGTGTCAAACTTGCGACGCGGGCCCAGCACTGGCCTGCTTCTTGAGGAGCCGACGCAGATTTCGTCGGTGAACCCATACGTGCGGAACCACCGCGACCATGGCGGCGATGGAAAGCGGGCCATGAGCGAGCGCGTATCCGTCACCTCCGATCCAAAAGATCAGACCGGTCAGCGTGGCGGCCGCCATCAACAAAGCCACGGTGTGATTCGCGAAGGACTTCGTGCGACGCCTCGGCCGCCGATACGCAATCCAGTTGTGCTTGACGTGATGCACGAGCACAACCGTGAAGATCACCGACACGATCGAGTGCAGCAACGGTCCGTTCTCGTGAGTCAAGAAGGAAGCGACGAAGGTCGCGACCAACGCGACATCGGCCACCATCCGTTCGATCCGAGCGTTCATCGGATGACCACGCTCACTTCCAGTCCATCATCCACCGGAAGGGATGCCGACACGAACGACCCGGGATTCCCTTGCACATAGGCGAGGTAGTCCGCGCACAGGTCCGGTAAAAGAGTCGTGTCGTCGGCGACCACGAGAGCCCCCGGAACCAAGTGGTCCTCGAGCATCCGCAGGAGAGGCAGGTAAAGCCCTTTCCACCCGTCGAGGAACAGCAAACTGATCGGCTCGTCAAGATCAGCGAGAGAGACGAACGCATCGCCCTCTCGTAGGTCGATGTGGGCGGCGAGACCCGCCGCCTCGAAATTCGCCCTCGCTGCCTGAACTTTTCCCGGCTCGGCTTCGGTCGTGATCACGGGCAACCCACCCGGCTCGACGGTCGCGGCGAGGTAGATCGTGGACAGGCCGTGGGAAGTGCCGAACTCGACCATTCGGCCGTCTGGTCGCGTCAAGGCGAGGAGGTGAAGGAGCCTTCCGATGGTGGGACTGATCGGGATGTAGGCGTCAGCCAGGAGATCCGACATGTCCTGGTCGGATGTCGCTCCTCGTTCAACGGCCGCTGTCAGGACTCCCGGAAGCACCCGTTCGTCATTGGTCTCTGCTCGAGCGTGGAGGGACTCGAGAACTCCCGCGAGGCGGGGGTCGTCGATCCGCGAAATTCGCTGCGTTGTCATGACGACATCCTGAGGGCTTTTCGGCCACTCGGAAATTGAAACGATTCGAAGCCTCAGTTGCGCGGAACGCAATCCAGAAGCGGGCCGTGTCGAGCGGGAGGTCGATCAGGCGATGACCGGCGACGCGGGAGGGCTTTCCGAGGCCGGAGCCCCCGCATCAAGCCCGACAACAAGCGTCTTGGAGCGGACGACGGGATTCGAACCCGCGACCCTCACCTTGGCAAGGTGATGCTCTACCAACTGAGCCACGTCCGCAGCACCCGGCACACTATCGCCGGGCCCCGTCGGCCACACCCGGGTCAGACGGCTTCCATCGCCTCGGCCCGCGATCGGCCCCACACGGTGCCGGCCAAACCGCCCAACACCAGGACCGCGCCCAGCACCTTGTTCCAGCCGAGCGACTGGTCGTAGATCAGCCAGGCCCCCACCACCGACACAACGGGTCCGAGCAAGGTGAGCAGCGATGTGACCGTGGCATCGAGATGTCGGCTGGCCCAGGTGACCAGACCGTGGCCCACCAATCCGGGGCCGAGGATCATTCCGGCCAGCAACAAGTAGTCCTTGGCATTCACCGCGGTCAGATCGTCGGATGCGACGAGGCACCACGGAGTGATGACAATCGACCCAACGAGGAAGACGCCCGACAGGAAGGTCCATCCATCGATGCCGGCGTCACGCGTGCGCTTCAGGATGATGAAGTACACAGTCCAACACGCCACGTTCACCAACGCGAACAAGTCGCCCTTCAGAGAAGCACCGTCGCTGTTCGAACCGACGAGCACCACCAGCACCAGCCCGAACAATGAAACGAAGGCGAACGGAAGCCTCCGCAACTCGGTGCGCTCCCCCAGCAGTCGCCCGAGGCCCAAAACCATGAGAGCCGGCGTGAGATGAGAGATGAGTGTGGCGGCGGCGATCGAGGTGGTCCGGGCGGCCTGGAATCCGAACATCATCGACAAGCCGAAGAACACGCCGGGAACGACACACTTCTTCAGGATCTCCACCGTCATGGGACGGCCCCACACCCGAGCCGCGATGAACATCACCGGAGTTCCCAACCACATGCGGTAGAGCGCGACGGTGGTGCCGTCGACACTCATGCCGCGAACCATCAGCGGGCCAAGACCCCACGCCACCACGGCGAGAATCACGGCCGGGACCGCGACGTCGTTCGACTCGCGTGAGGCGGTCGCGGTCACGAGGCCTTCGGACGAAGATCGACCCGGAGAACGAGCACGCCGTCCTCGATGGTCGCCTGGGCGTCGCCGATGATCGCGAAATCCTGGAAGTCGCGCTGAGCGTTCTCGAGGAACAGCTGACGCTCCTGGCCGGCCACCGGCGGGAGGGGGCGCTTCTTCACGGCGGCTGCCCGGTCGCGGAACCTCTGGAGCATCGCATCGAGATCGAGTTCGGCCATCCCTCCACGGTAGACCGAGCGGCGACCGGGAGTCAGGTTCTCGAGGGCGACGCTCAGCGACCGAGCAAGGGGTCGATCGGGGGCGAACCCTCGCGCGAGATCGGGCCCGAGTTGACCGGATCGGCGTCGTACAGATCGGAGTCCTCGTCCAAGTCGTCGAACAGTCCGACGCCCAGAAGCTCGACGGGTTCGTCGACCTGAGCTTCGACTACTTCGGCGTCCACAAGTTCGTCGGCTGCCTCGTGAACCACGTCGGCGAGTACTTCGTCAACCACTTCGTCGGACGAGTCGTCGGTGATCGGTTCGAGCACGGCGACCGGCGCACCCGGACGTGCCGAGTCGAGCGCTCGACGCCGCTCGATCGGATTTCCGAGTCGCCAACGCTTCGAACTCATCACCACCAGAGGTGCGAGAGCTTCCGGATCGGGGCGGGTGGAACGCCAGAACCACACCGTGATTCCCGCGAGCGCCACGCCGGCCGCCACCAAGGCGATGGCCACCATCAGGACGACGACCGAACTGCCGGTGTCTCCCACGGAACGGGTGTCGATACCGGCCAGCCAGGTCACGCGGTCCATTATGTCGGGCATTGTCTCGAGCGTCGCGTCCACGCGGACGCCTCACCGTTGATGCTTCGGACACCAGAACGTCGTCCGGCCGCCCACCGTGGCGCGACTCAAGATCGCTCCATCCCGCGGGCACGCCGAACCCGGAACCCGCAACTCGACGCTCAGACGCCCGGCGTGGCTGCCTCCGCGCCGCGCGAGTTGAGGCAACACGGCACGCATCCGGGTGTGGATGAGGTCGACCGTTGCCGCGTCGAGGTTCTTACGGCGGGGATCGACATCGGCCCGCCAGAGGATCTCGTCGACCAACATGTTGCCGAGACCCGCCACCGACGACTGATCGAGCAACACGGCCTTGATCGGCGCACCACGCCCACTGACCCGCTCGCGAAATGCCTGTTTGCCGATCGTCATCGCATCGGGACCCAGACCCTCGCCGTTGCGTGAGGGCTGAACTCGGGCGAAACGACGCGGGTCGCTGATGAACATGAAACCCTCGCCGAACGAGAGCCCGAAGCGGATCCAACGGGAGTCATCCGACGCCGCGTACGACAACTCGTCGATCGGCGACCGGCCGTCCACGATGATCCGACCCGACATTCCGAAGTGAAGATCGACGGCCATCGACGACGTGTGCAGAGTGAGCACCTTGCCGAGACGGGTCACGTCGGTGATCCGCTTTCCCTCCAGGCCGCGCACGATCTCCGGCTCACCCACGACGAGAGAATCGAGATGCGTCACTCTCGACACCCGACGCCCGATCACGCGCCGGGCCGCCTCGGCGTATATCTCCACTTCGAGAATCTCGGGCACATACCCATTGTCGGCCAGCCTCCCCCGCGACGTCACATCGGCGACGAACGAAACCGCGAAGAGTTGTGAGACAATGAGCACGTGACCGACACACTCATCGGCATCCTCGGAATCGCCGGCTGCATCGCGATGCTGTGGGGCGCGTCGCGCATCGAACCCCATTGGGTCAGCAAGGACGGCCGCCGCTTCGTGTGTCGCGTTCAATCGCTGGGTACCCACGATCTTCCCGACGGCCCGTGGCGCGAGATGCGAGCCTTCGTCGACGGCACGAGCCTGGTGATCGGATCGCGGTCCCGACGGGCCAAACGACTGAGCGGCGTGTATCGGGTGGCTGGTCGGGCCCCCGAAACACCCGCCAACCGGGCGATCTTCGTGCTGCAGGGAGACACGAGAATGCTCCTTCGCATTCCGGCCAGAAGTCGGGCGACGAACACTCTCGACTCGCTCGTCACCGGACACTGAACACGCGTCGTCCCGAACGGACGATCGGTCGTCAGACGTTGGCGAGGAAATGGCGCAACGGCGGCCCCACCTGATCGAGGTCGATCAGGAAGGAATCGTGCCCGTGCGGCGAATCGATCTCGATGTACTCGGCGGGAACCCCGCGGGCCACGAGCAGGTCGCGGATCTGGATCTGCTGATAGGCCGGATACAGCATGTCGCTGTGGATCCCGAGGGTCAGCGTGGGCACGTCGATGCGGGCCATCGCGGCTTCGAGACCTCCCCGACCTCGACCGATGTCGTGAAGATCCATCGCCTTGCCGATCACCAGATACGAATTGGCGTCGAACCGGCGCACGAGCTTGTCGCCGTGGTATTCGAGATAGCGCTCGACTTCGAACTTCTGGTCGATCGACTTGAGCGCATTGTCGGCGCCCACGATCTGACGTCCGAATCGCTCGGTGAACACGTTGTCGCTTCGGAACGTGACCTGAGCGACCATGCGAGCGGTCGACAGGCCCTCGTGCGGACCGTCGCCGGGCGCGGCGTCGTAGTAATCGCCGCCTCGCCATTTGGGATCGGTCATGATCGCGCGTCGGCCGATGGAACCCCAGGCGATCTGCTGCGCCGAGGCCTGGGCGCACGTGGCGATCGGGGCGATGGATGCGACGCGATCGGGGTATGTGGTGGCCCACTCGAGCACCTGCATGCCGCCCATCGATCCGCCGATGATCGAATGCCACCGCCCGATCCCGAGGTGATCGGCCAGTCGAACCTGGGCGCGCACCATGTCGCGGATGGTGATCACGGGGAAACGCGACCCGTACGGCTTCCCATCGTCGGGGTGCGACGAAGCCGGACCGGTCGTTCCCTGACAGCCGCCCAGGACATTGGTGCACACGACGAACCACTCGTTGGTGTCGATCGCGAGACCAGGCCCGACGGCGGCCTCCCACCAACCCGGAGTCGGGTGCCCGAGATCGGCCGGTCCCGCCACGTGACTGTCACCGGTCCACGCATGGCACATCAGCACCGCGTTGCTCGCGTCGGAGTTGAGCGTTCCCCACGTCTCATACGCGATCACCACGCCGTCGAGAACCTGACCGGAGTCGAGCGCGAGTTTGCGGTCGAGCGCGAAGAACTGCCGGTGACCCACCGGATCGGACGGACGCCAGGCGCCCGACACGGGCACTGCATCGTTCACTTCGGGCTCCTTTCGTCGACTCGTCGCGGCAGGTGACCCATCCAGGGAAGCTTCGTTGCCGGCGAACCGACCACATCCCCACCGCACGAGGCGGCAGGAGGCACCTTGGGGCTTCCGCCCAGGTTGCCGGGCCCGATCGCTCGAGCCGCTCTGGATGAGACGCCGTCAGGCTACCGAATCAGCGGTAGCGCTCCTCGGTTTTTTGGTGGTCGGGCAGACCCACGAGATCGGTGAAGTCGTCGAAGCGACCGGGGCGAACCGCACCGAGAGAGCCGCTCGCGGCCAACGTGGACGCTGCCATGGCCATGGCATCGACGGCGGCGAACAACAGACCCACTGGCGAGACCAGCAGTCGGAAACCGCGCTCGGTCAAATCGATGGTCGAAAGATGCGCGATACCGCCCTTCTCGGCCATGTTGGCCACCAACGTCACATCGGGCAGTTCGCGTGCGATCGTGTCGAGTTCGTCTTCGGAGGCGGGCGCTTCGATGAACACCGCATCCGCCCCGAGATCACGCGCGCGCTTGCCCCGCTCGATCGCTTCGGCAAGTCCGAGGGCGCCGCGCGCGTCGGTGCGCGCCGTCACCACCAGGTCGGTCCGATGGTCGAGGGCGGCCCGAACCTTGGCCAACCACTCGTCGACCGGAACAACCTGTTTGTTCGGCATGTGACCGCACTTCTTCGGCCACACCTGATCCTCCAGGAACAGGCCGGCGGCACCCGCCTCCTCCCACAGCTCGACCGTTCGCATCACGTTCATCGCGTTGCCGTACCCCGTGTCGGCATCGACCACGACCGACAGTTTCGGAACGGCGCGACAGATACGGCGTGCCGTCTCGGCCATCTCCATTTGCGACAGATGGCCGACATCGGGTTCCCCGAGCAGTGCGCCCGACACGGCGAAGCCCGACACGAACAGGGAGTCGAACCCGGCGCGCTCGGCCACCAATGCCGACGCGGCATCCCACACCCCGGGCATCACGACCACTTCGCGTCGTGCGAGCCGGGCGCGCAGGGCCTCGGCCGTCACGAGGAGACACCGAGTCGTTCGAACGCCACGCCCTTCAGACGCTTGTAATCGACCTTGCCGTTGGGTGCCCGACCGATCGTGTCGACGATCACGAGGTGACGCGGCGCCTTGTACGCCGCGAGCGACGACTTCACGTGAGCGTTGAGTTCGTCGAGGCGCGGTGTGACGCCGGGGCTCGCCTCGACCACCGCGCAGATGGTCTCGCCGAAGCGCTGATCGGGAATGCCCACGGCGACCGCGTCGCGAACCGAAGGGTGACGCTTGAGGGCTTCCTCCACTTCCTCGGGGAAGACCTTCTCTCCACCCGTGTTGATGCAGACCGAACCACGGCCGAGGAGGTTGATGGTGCCGTCGGCCAACACCTCGGCCCAGTCGCCCGGAACACTCCATCTCTGACCTTCGAACGTGCGGAACGTCTGAGCAGTCTTGGCCTCGTCGCGGTAATAGCCGAGCGGAATGAAGCCACCCACCGCGACGAGTCCGCGCTCATCGGAGCCCGGCTCGACGCGGCGTCCGTCTTCGGTGAAGACGACGCACGACGGTCCGAGTTGGAACTTCGCCGTCTCGCTGGCCGCACCGGCGGCGCTCACCGATCCACCCAGGCCCACCGCTTCGGACGAGCCGAACGAATCGAACAGGATCACCTGCGGAATGTGCTTCAAGAGACCCTGCTTGTTCTCCTGACTCCACATCACGCCCGACGACGACATGAGGATCAGACTCGACAAGTCGTGCTTGCCCGGGTTGGCCTCCAAGTTCTCGAGAATCGGTCCGGCGAAGGCCTGTCCCACGATGATGAGCGACGTCACCATGTTTCGTTCGACCTCGCCCAGCAGTTCGTCGATGTCGAGCGACCGTGACGGCATCGTCACGATGCAGCCCCCGAGGTTCATCGTGATGAGGCTCGAGAACTGGCCGGTTCCGTGCATGAGCGGACAAGCCGACAGCGTGACGAAAGGCGGAACGCTCTCACCGATGCGACTGATGAGGTGTTCGAACGATTCGGCGGGTGGAATGCCCATGAGTGCCTGGCCGCCCGAACCGAGCACGTTGAACAGGTCGTCCTGACGCCACATCACTCCCTTGGGCATGCCGGTGGTTCCACCGGTGTACAGGAGCAAGAGGTCGTCGGGACTGCGGCCCCACGGTCCGCGCACCGGACCGGTCACCGAGCGGGCCACCACCTGGTCGTAGTCGACCGCCCACGACGGCACGTCGTGCGAACCGTCGGTCACGCAGTACCAACGGCGAACTTTCGGCAGTCGCGCTCGTACGTCATCGACCAACGGAACGAACGTCGCATGGAACACGACGGCTTCGGCATCGGCGTTGTCGAAGAGGTACGCGACCTCCTCGGGTCCGTAGCGATAGTTGGTGTTCACCGGGGCGAACCCACCCTTGAAGGCCGCCACGTACGTCTCGAGGTACTCGGGGCAGTTGTAGAGGTACGCGGCGACCTTGCTCTGCTTGGTCAGCCCGGCCTCGATGAAGTCGGCGGCCAGCGCGGCGGTGCGCTCATCGAACTGGCGCCACGTGAAGCGGCGGTCGCCTTGGATCTGGCACGGTGCGTCCGGCGTCTTGGCGGCGATCGCCTCGTATACGTCGGCGAGATTCCACTCGGTCATGCGTCCCCCTCGCAGTCGACGCCAACGGTAACCGACGGTTCAGGGGCGTCGCAGCCGAACCGGGCCGGTGGCGGTGGACGGATCGACCACCCGTCCTCCCTGCGTGAACACCACCAGACCCCGCGCGTTCAGACGCCGGGCGGCCGAGCGAACCGGTTCCATCAACTCGCGCCACTCGTCGTGACGCTCGGCCCGTGCGACCTCCGACGGGCACAGGCTGCCCGATCGGGAGTCGAGCATGGCTTCGATTCGCGCCTCCAATCGATGATCGAGGTCGGACACCCGCGCGCGACGACAACGGTCGCTGCAGTACTTCACCGAACCCCAGTTGCGCTCCCACTTCTTGCGCCACTCCATTCGACGTCCGCACGACGCGCAGAACTTGGGCTCGCGCGACGTTGCGTCCGACGACATGTCAGCGCGGCAGGCCGAGAACTCGTTCGCCGAGGATGTTGCGCATCACGTTCGATGTTCCGCCCATGATGGTGTAGCCGGGGGCGTAGGCCAGACCCTGCGTCACCTGGTTCCAGAGCGTCGCTTCGGGGCCGAGCACCTGGCTCACGAACTGCGCCACGTCCCATTCGTGTTCGGTGCAGAAGCACTTGGTGGCAGCCGAGAAGCCGGCCGGCGCCTGATGCAGAACTTCGCGAACCACGAGGATCCGCCCGATCCGGTACTTCTCCTCGAGTCGCGCGATCTGCTGACGCACTCGGGGGTCGGAGCGGTCGGCTCGTTCGAGGGCGACCTTGTACAACGCATGATTCGACACGAGTCGGTCGATGCCGCCGCGCTCGTGTTCGAGTTGACGCATCGTCTGCTTGAAGGCATTGCCTTCGACGCCCACCAAGTTGGCGACCGGCACACGCACATCGGTGAAGAACACCTCGCAGAAGTGACGGTTGGTGGTCATGTCCTTGATCGGACGCACTTCGATACCAGGTGTGTTCATCGGAACGATGATTTCGCTGATGCCGGCGTGGGGCGGACCTTCGTGCGTGGTGCGGCAGATGAGGTAGCAGTAATCGGCGACGGCACCGAAACTCGTCCAGATCTTCTGGCCGTTGATGACCCACTCGTCGCCATCGCGCACGGCTTGCGTCTTCAACGACGCCAGATCGGAGCCGGAGTTCGGCTCCGACATGCCGATGCACCAGACGCTCTGTCCGGCGAGAATGGCCGGCAGGAACTCGGCTTGCTGGTCGGGGCGACCGTAGGTGATGAGAGTGGGGCCCATCTGCCGATCGGCGAACCACATCGAGCCAATCGGTGCACCGGCGCCGATGAGTTCTTCGCCGATGATCAAGCGGTCGATCGCCGGACGTCCACCGCCGCCGAATTCCTTCGGCCAGGTGAGACCGATCCAGCCGCGAGCACCGAGCTCGGCGGCGAACTCCTTCGACCAACCATTGATCCACGAATCGTTGGCCCGGCCGTACTTCTCCACGGCCTTGGCCGCCACCTCGCGGGCCTCCTCACGGAGGGCGATCTGCTCGTTGGTCCACGCGAATTCCACGGGCGAAGTCTCGCCGATCGAGGGGGTGGAACACCAACGTCTGGCGTGTGAAGTCGAGCGCACATGGAAGACTGAGGCCGTGCCCGATCGACCCTCCCTGCTGGACGAGCGCTACGACCTGGCACCAGGGACGATCGAGCGATTCGAATCAGCCGGTCATGCGGTGGTCCGTGAACTCGCTCCTCGACCCCTGGTAGAGCGCTACAAGCCGGCCATCGACGAAGCGACAATGGCCCTGCGGTGGGATACGCGACCCCTCGAAGAGCGCGACACCTACGGACGCGCGTTCATCCAGTCTGGCAACGTGCATCGGCACAGTCGGGCCGTGGCCGAGTTCGCGCTGGCTCGGCGATTCGCCCGGGTCGCCGCCGACCTCCTCCAGTGCGAAGGCGTTCGCCTCTACCACGATCAGGCTCTGTACAAGGAGCCCGGTGGCGGATTCACGCCGTGGCACCAGGACCAGGTCTACTGGCCACTCGACTCCGATCGAACGATCACGATGTGGATGCCGCTCGTCGACATTCCACAAGAAGTAGGCGGGATGACTTTCGCTGATGGCTCGTGGCGCCATGGCAATCTCGGCGAACTCGTGATCGGCGATGCGTCTCACGAGTTTTTCGAGACTTTGGTGGCCGAACACGGTTTCACTCTGAGCACCCACGGCCCGTTCGCCGCGGGCGACGCCACCTTCCACCGCGGCTGGACACTGCACTCGGCCCCCGCCAACGAGTCGGATCTCATGCGGGCCGTCCTGACAGTCATCTACTACGCCGACGGGACTCGAATCTCCGAGGCCGACCATCCCGCACGTCGATTCGATCTGGCCCTGTGGCTCGGTGCCCGCGAGGTCGGATCGGTCGCCGACGGTCCGGGCAATCCGTTGTTGTGGCATCGCTCGTGGGAGTCATGACGTCGTGACGCGACGCGTCTTTCACCTGTTGGCCAAGCCGACCGGAGCCACCTGCAATCTCGACTGCTCGTATTGCTTCTTCCTCTCGAAGGATGCCCTGTACCCGGATCAGAGTCACCGCATGTCGACGGCCACGCTGGCCGAATACATGGGGCAGCTCCTCGACGCTCAGCCCGACGGCGAAGTGAATGTCGCCTGGCAGGGTGGCGAACCGACCCTCATGGG
>JBEAXP010000015.1:0-6949 GCA_041159745.1 Actinomycetota bacterium
ACCTCGGGGTTACGGAACGACCAGTACCCGATGATCGTGAACGCCAAGAATCCGAGCAGCGCCGAGCCACCCGCGAGGCCGTCGAGGCCGTCGGTGACGTTGACGGCGTTGGTGGTGGCCCACATCATGAGCGCCGTCCACACGACCCACAGCCACCACGGGATCTCCCACCCCGGCCAATCGAAGCGCGTGAACGAGATCGTCTCCGAGATGTTCGTCGCGGCCACCAACCACCACGTGATGCCGCAGGCCATCGCGAACGTGATGTACCCCTTCTTCTTCCAGAAGATGCCGCGGTTGTGACCCTTGTTGACCTTGATCACGTCATCGAGGAGGCCCATGCCGGCCATGACGATGATGCCGACCCAGATGATCATGGCCTGATTGGAGAACGCGAGACCATCGCGAATGTGAGCGACGACCCAGCCGACGAACGCGGCACCCACGATCGCCAATCCACCCATGGTCGGGGTTCCCGACTTCTTCTTGTGATGCTCGGGCCCGTGGTCCTCCTTGCCGAGAATCGGCTGGCCCTTGCCACGATCGCGGAAGAAAGTGATGAGAAAGCGTGTCGCGAACAGCGACACCAACATGGCCGTGGCTCCGGCGATCATCACCGCGATCATGAGCGACCCTCCAGGAATTCGCGGGCCACGACCCGATCGTCGAACGGAACGACCGTACTCCCGATGGTCTGCGTCGTCTCATGACCCTTGCCGGCGATCACGACGACGTCGTTGGCGGACGCCAAGCGCAGCGCTCGGCCGATCGCTTCGGCCCGCTCGGGGAAGATGCCGTGCAGACGATGGCGAAGGTGATCGGGAATGCCCGCCGCGATCGAGTCGATGATCGCTCGCGGATCCTCCGAACGCGGATTGTCGGACGTGACGATCACCGAATCGGCGAGCGACACGGCGATCTCCCCCATCATCGGACGCTTGGCCTTGTCGCGATCACCGCCGCAACCGAAGACGACGATGACCTTTCCGCCGCTCGCGTTCGATTCGCGAACGGACCGCAGAACTTCGGCCAGCCCATCCGGGGTGTGGGCGTAGTCCACGAGAACGGCGAAATCCTGGCCGGCGTCCACACTCTCGAATCGACCGGGCACGGTCGGCGCGGCCGCCAATCCGGCCACGACCGAGTCGGAATCGAGTCCGGCCGCGACTGCGGCCGTGGCGGCCGCCAGGGAGTTCATCACGTTGAACGATCCGCCGAGTGGAGCCGTCACCCGTCGGCCGCGCCAGGTGTACGAATGGGACACGGGACTGATGGACACGTTGCCCACGTCGGCTCGCGAATACGGAATCACGTCGACGTCTTTGGCGACCTCTCCGGCGAGGCGCGCGCCGAAGGCATCGTCGACGTTGATGACCGCTTGATCGCAGAAGTCAGCGGTGAACAGTCGAGCCTTGGCCGCGAAGTACGACTCCATGTCGCCGTGGAAGTCGAGATGGTCGCGTCCGAGATTGGTGAACACACCCACCGCGAACCGAGTGCCGTCGACCCGATGCAGCGCGAGTGAGTGCGACGACACCTCCATCGCGACGGCCCGGCCGCCATCGGCGAGGAACCCGGCCAGACGCTGCTGGAGGACCGGAGCCTCCGGCGTGGTGTACTGCCCCGACAGAGTTCCGAACACTTCGCTGTTCCAGCCGGCGGTCCGCATGATCGAACCCAGCAACTGTGTTGTGGTCGTCTTCCCATTGGTCCCGGTCACGCCGATCACGCGCAGCTGCTGCGACGGATGGCCGAAGAACTCGCACGACAGGAGCGCGAGTGCGACACGGGAGTCGGCGACTTCGAATTGCGGGATGGACACTCCCGGCACGGCCCGCTCGACCACCAGCGCGACGGCACCACGGGCCGCCGCATCGGCCGCGAAGTCGTGTCCGTCGGCTCGCTGCCCGCGAACACAGCAGAAGATCGTGCCGGGAACGACGTCGCGCGAATCATGCGTCACTCGCGTCACGTACGTCGAATCCTCGACCGAGCGGCCGAGCACCCGGACCAGGTCCGAGAGAGAACGCGGCGACGAGATGGTCACGATCGACACGTCACTTCACGCAACCGCGGTCGCCGTCACCCGGCTCGATCGACAGTTCCTGGATCGCGACCTTGGCGAGGGCGGCGAACACGGGCGCCGCAGCGGTGCCACCGAAGCGGTCACGGCTGCTCGGATTCGGTTCGTCGATGGAGACGAGGATGGTGACGCGGGGACTATTCGCGGGAAGGTAGCCCACGAACGTGGCGAAGTAGGCGCGGGTTCCGTCTTCGGTGATGTAGGTGCCGTTGTCCTGGGTCTTGTAACCGGTTCCGGTCTTTCCGGCGACCGAGATGCCCGGAACCTGGGCGCGCGTCGCCGTGCCGATGCACACGACGTCGGTGAGGATCCCGGTCATCGTGCGAGCGGTTTGTTCGGACACGACGCGACGGGTGTCGCCCAAGGGCGACTCCCAGAACACGCCTTTGTCGTCGATCGTCGCGCGCACGAGTCGCGGCGCGACGAACACACCGTTGTTCGCCACCGCGTTCACGGCGGACACCAACTGCAGCGACGTCGACGCGAATCCGTAGCCGTAGGTGATCGTCGCCTTCTCGGAGCCGCGCAGTGCGTCGGCATCGCGAAGGGAGCCGGAGCTCTCGCCGGGGTAACCGAGACCGGTGCTCCGACCGAAACCGAAACCTTGCAAGTAGTCGTGGAGTCCGGCAACGCCGATTTCCGACGCGGCCATCATGGTTCCGATGTTCGACGACTTCACGAGAATGTCGTGCAGAGTCATCGGTTCGAGATCATGGGGATACGCGTCCTTGATCTTGTATTCGAACTTCGTTCCCTCGTCGAAGATGAACACGCCGGGCACCTGATACGTCGACGACGGGGTGGCGACACCCTTGTCGAGCGTCGCCGCGACACTGAAGATCTTGGCGACCGAACCGGGTTCGTGGGCCTCGACGGCGGCCAGGTTGCCCGACGAGATCTGAACCAGTCCGGCCTCGGTGCGCTCGGCGCTGGCGATCGAGAGGATCTCCCCCGAGGCGGTGTCCATCACGATCGCATGGCCGCCCTTGGCCGAGAGTTCACCGACTCGCTGCAAGAGGGCTTGCTCGACCTGATACTGCATCGACCGGTCGATCGTGAGCACGAGGTCGGTTCCCGGGCGGGCCGACTCGATGACCTTGGAGCCTCCGGGCAGCGTGCGACCCGCGTTGTTCACTTCGCGAACAACCGTGCCCTCGACTCCGCGCAGCACCTTGTCGTACTGCAGCTCGAGGCCAGCCGCTCCGTCGCCGAACGGATCGGTGCGGCCGATCACGTTGCGGGCGAGTCCGCCGGCGACCTGAACGCGCTTGGGCTCGGTCACACCGTTCACGCCCGCGAGGTTGAGCGCGAGAATCGCCTCGGCCACCGAATCCTCGACGAAGCGCTCGACGTAGACGAACGACTGCGAGCGATCGTTCAGCTTCGACGCGAGCTCGGCTTCGCGCTCGACGTCGAACCCGAGCATCTGGCCGAGCAGGTGAGCCGTCGCCGGCGCGTCGACCACCGCCTTCGGATTGGCGTAGATGGACGTCGCCGGAACCGTGATGGCCATTTCGTTGCCGTCACGATCGAAGATCGTGCCGCGAGGCGCCGCCACCTTCAGGTACGACTCGCGCTGCTGCACCCCCTCGGCGCGAAGCGCCGACCCGTCCCAGATCTGTACCCACACGAGTCGACCGATGGCGGCCGCGAAGAGGAGCATTCCCACGCCGAACGCGAAACGAGCCCGTCCGCGCGACGGGCCGAGATTCCAGCGACCCGATGTCGACGTACCGCGCGAACTCTTGCCACGCGACGAAGTGCTTCGGGTCGATCCGGTACGGCGGGTGGTCACGGTTGACCTCCAACCGTCGCCTTGAACTCCCCGTAGGTCTCGAACGGATCTTCCGTGGCGTCGAGCAACTCGGCGTCGACTCCCCCGGTGGAGACGAGAACCGCGGCCACGGTGTAGGGATCGACCGACGTGAAGTCGGCACCGACGCCCGGCTGCATCCCGATCGCGCGCGCATTGGCCACCAGACGAGCCGGTTCGCGGAGTGACGACCGCTCGAGGCGCAAGGTGTTGTACCGATCGCGCTCGGCCGAGATCTGACCATCGATGCGGTCGATCTGCATCTGATTCTCGGCGATCCTCGTCTGCGCGACGACGATCATCATCATGATTCCGACGACCAGGATCACGAGACCGGAGGTCACGAACACCAAGCGACGACTCCGACGGGTCAGATTGCGATTGGAAACCGCCAGTGCGAGTTTCGAACGAGCCGGCTTCGATCGCTGCCGAGCCGCCGGCCGGGCCTGACGATCGGCGGATGTCCGCGTGGTCACGGACTTCTTGAGCGGCTTGGAGGTCGACCTCGTCGCGGGCTTCTTGACGGTCGTGGTCGAACGAGCGGCGGCGGTGCGAGCCATCAGCGAACCTCCACCACTCGCAAACGAGCAGAAGCGCTCCGCGGATTGCGCTCGAGTTCGACGGCCGAAGGCTTCGACGCCACCCGGACCACATCGACGCGGGCCACTGCTCCGCACACGCACGGAAGATTCGACGGGCATGTGCAGCCACCGGTGCGGTGGAACGCGAAGCGCTCCTTGACGATGCGGTCCTCGCCCGAGTGGTACGACAGCACGGCCACGCGGCCGCCCTTGCCCGTCTTCTGGATCGCAGCATCGAGGGCCACCGGGAGCACGTCGAGTTCCTCGTTCACCGCGATGCGCAACGCCTGGAAGGTGCGCTTGGCCGGATGACCGCCGCGACGACGGGCCGGAGCCGGGATCGCCGATGCGACGATCGAGGCGAGTTCCGCGGTCGTCGCGACCGGGCGGCTCGCGCAGATGGCTCGCGCGATACGGCGAGCGAAACGCTCGTCGCTGAAACGATGGATGAGGTCGGCCAACTCTTCTTCGGACGACTCGTTGACGATGTCGGCGGCCGAACGACCACGCGAAGCGTCCATGCGCATGTCGAGCGGCGCATCATGGCGATACGAGAATCCCCGTTCGGGGGCGTCGAACTGATGTGAAGAAACACCGAGATCGAACAGCGCACCCGACAGCTGTTCGATCCCGGTGTCCCCCATGGCATCGACAAGCCGATCGAATCGGCAGTGGCGAACCTGGACTCGCGCACCGAAGCGCGCGAGGCGACTGGTGGCGGCGGCCAACGCGTCGGTGTCCTGATCGAGACCGAGCACGGTGAGGTCGGAGCGCGAGTCGAGAATTGCCTCGCTGTGACCGGCACCGCCGAGTGTTGCGTCGAGCACCACTCCGCTCGGAACGGTGGAGAACACGTCGACGATTTCGTCGCGCATCACGGGAACGTGTGCGAACGCGCTCACAGTTCGTCACCGGCGATCTTCTCGGTGCCCACCGCGAGCATGCGCTCGTAACGCTGCGGCTCCCAGATCTCCACTCGATCGAACGCGCCCGCGACGACGACCTTGCTGTTGGGCGTGAGTCCGGCGTACGCGCGCAACGACTCGTCGAGCGTGATGCGACCCTGCGCATCGAATGTGACGTCGATCATGCTCGACGCGAGCGCGCGACGCTCCTGTTCGCTCTTCTCGCCGCGCTTCACCGCCGCCGTGATCTCGGTGGCGATGTTCTCGGACTCTTCAGCAGTGACGACCGCGATGCACTTGTCCTGGCCGAGCAGCAGATAGCAGCGCGGCTCGAGACGGTGGCGGAAGGTCGCCGGAAGCGCAAGCCGACCCTTGGGGTCGAGCTGCCGCTCGTGACGTCCGACGAATACCTGCACTACCTGCCCCTCGCTGCCTGCCTGTTCGAGTCCTCCTATCCTGGTCCCCACTACTCCCCTCTGTCAACCACTTTTCCCCTCTCAGCGCCACTTTTTCCCCCAGGCTCCCCACCAGCCCCCTAGCCGGGCCCCAGCCAGGCCGCCGGGCCGGCCACCGGTCGCGGACAGGACGGAAAACCAAGTGCGTCATGTCGTTCAAGTTCGCCCTACGGCGAGCCGATGAATGGACGTGTTTCGTCGACTGGCCCTGCTCGCGGTGCCACCCGTCATCACCCTCGGGGTGTTGGCGGGGATCGTCGTCGCCCCCGTCTCGATCAGTCCGGTGGCGGCCCAGACCCAGGTCTCTTCCTCTTCTCTGCCTCGTCAGGGCGACCGTGGAAGCGCGGTCGTCGCCCTCCAGAAAGCCCTGATCAGCGCCGGAATCACCGTGCCCGGCGGGGCCGATGGAGTCTTCGGCCGTGGCACCGCCGGCGCGCTGGCCCAGTTCCAACGCTCGGTTGGCCTGGCTCCCACCGGAACTCTCGACCCCAGTTCGGCCCACCTGCTGGGCCTGGCCCCGGCCCCCGTGCTTCCCACACGTGGCCAGCGGGGCGAGGCCGTGCGATCCCTTCAGAACGCCTTGGTTGCCGCCGGGATCCCGGTTCGGGGTGGGGTCGATGGAATCTTCGGTTCAGGAACCGGCGCCGCCGTCTCGGCGTTCCAGACCGCGCGCGGTCTGACGCCGACCGGGTCGGTCGATCTGCGCACGGCCATCGCCCTCGGTATCGCCCCGGGTGCCGTCGCGGTCGCGACTCCGGCCGCTGCGCCCTCCACCGCACCAGCACCGGCAACAGCACCAGCGCCGGCTACATCACCCGCCCCTGCGACAACCCCCGTGCTACCCGCGCTCGGCCAACGCGGCGAGACCGTTGCCCTCTTGCAGCGAGCGCTCATCGCCGCCGGGCTCAACGTGCGCGGTGGCGCTGATGGAATCTTCGGCCCCGCGACCACCACCGCACTGCGCAGCTATCAGGAGCAGATGAAGGTGCCGGCGACCGGAATCCTCGACGAGAACTCCGCACGTCTCCTCGGACTGCTCCCCGCTCCCGCCCTCCCGACATCGGGTGAATCGAGTGACGGCGTGCGTCGCTTGCAGCAACGCCTCATGGAGG
>JBEAXP010000084.1:0-2783 GCA_041159745.1 Actinomycetota bacterium
GAAGGCAGAGCCACCATGGCCGCAACACCCAAGACCGAGACGATCGCCAAGCATCGCAAGCACGGCACCGACACGGGTTCGCCCGAGGTGCAAATCGCACTTCTGAGCGAGCGCATCAACCACCTGACCGATCACCTGAAGGATCACCCGAAGGATCACCACAGCCGTCGTGGGCTGTTGATGATGGTGGGCCGTCGTCGTCGTCTCCTCGACTACGTCAAGGGCCGGGACATCAGCCGGTACCGCGAAATCGTGGCCGAGCTGGGTCTGCGTCGCTAAGACGCTCATCACATATCACCGAGCAGTGAACGGCTCGGTTGTCAGTCGCCGAGGCCGCATCCGAGGATGCGACCTTGCCGACTGGGAACCGGCCCGCTGCTCCGAACACGGCGGCCAAGTCCGCCGTTCGAAAGGAGCTCGTCATGGCTGACGCCATCCGAGTGTCGGGTCCCGTTGGGGGCACCGACAAGTCATTGTCGTTCGAAACCGGACGCTTCGCCCTTCAGAGTCAGGGTGCGGTCGTCGCCACCATCGGAAAGAGCATCGTGCTCGCCACCGCGAACGCCGCCAAGGACGTTCGCCCCGGCGTCGACTTCTTCCCGTTGACGGTCGATGTCGAAGAGCGTGCCTACGCCGCGGGCAAGATCCCCGGCTCGTTCTTCCGTCGCGAGGGTCGTCCCACCGAGGACGCCATCCTCACCTGCCGTCTCACCGACCGTCCGTTGCGTCCGGCTTTCCCCGACGGATTCCGCAACGAAGTGCAGATCGTTCTCACCGTTCTCGGCGCCGATCAGGTGAACCCGCACGACGTGCTCAGCATCAACGCCGCCTCGGCCGCGCTGATGATCTCGGGCATCCCGTTCGAGGGTCCCATCGGTGCGGTTCGTGTGGCGTTCTCGCAGGACGGCACCTGGATTCCTCACCCCACCTACCAGGAGGGTGACGAGAGCACGTTCGAACTCGTGGTCGCCGGACGCGAACTCGACAACGGCGACGTCGCCATCATGATGGTCGAAGCCGGCGGAAGCGAGAAGTCGTTCGAGTACTACGCGAGCGGCGCGCCGAAGGTGAACGAAACCGTTCTCGCCGGTGGCCTCGAAGCCTCGAAGCAGTGGATCAAGGAATCGATCGCGTTGCAGCGCCAGTTGGTCGCCTCGGTCATCGCGACCAAGGGCGCCATCACCCCGCTGGCTTTCACGCCGATCCTCGACTACACCGACGACATCTACGCCGCGGTCGACGCCTCGGTGCGCAACGACATCGCCGACGCGATCAAGATCGCCAAGAAGGCCGATCGCAACGCCGCCACGGATGCCGCCACCGCCAAGGCCGTGGCCGAGTTGTGCGGTGAGGGCAAGGCCTTCGCCGGTCGCGACAAGGAAGTGAAGGAAGCCGTTCGCAGCCTCACCAAGACCCTCGTGCGCAAGCGCATCGTCGACGAAGGCGTTCGCATCGACGGTCGCGGTCCCCGCGATCTCCGTCCGGTGTCGGCCGAAGTCGGCGTTCTGCCCTCGGCCCACGGCTCGGGTCTGTTCCAGCGCGGCGAGACCCAGGTCATGAACGTCACCACTCTGGCCATGCCGCGCATGAACCAGATGATCGATTCGCTCACTCCGGTCAGCGAGAAGCGCTACCTGCACCACTACAACATGGCTCCCTGGGCCAACGGCGAGACCGGCCGCGTGGGTTCGCCCAAGCGCCGCGAGATCGGCCACGGTGCGCTCGCCGAGCGCGCGTTGCTGCCGGTCGTGCCGAGCCAGGAGGACTTCGCCTACACGCTTCGCCTCGTGTCGGAAGTGATGTCGTCCAACGGCTCCACGTCGATGGCTTCGGTCTGCTCGTCGTCGCTGTCGCTCATGGACGCCGGTGTGCCGATCAAGGCTCCGGTGGCCGGTATCGCCATGGGTCTTGTGTACGCCGAAGGCAAGTACACCAGCCTCACCGACATCCTCGGTGCCGAGGACGCTTTCGGCGACATGGACTTCAAGGTCGCCGGCACCGCCGACGCCGTGACGGCTCTCCAGCTCGACACCAAGATCGACGGCATTCCGGCCGACGTTCTGGCCGCCGCGCTCGATCAGGCCAAGGAAGCCCGTCTCAAGATCCTCGACGTGATGAACGCCGCCATCAGCGCTCCGCGTGCGGAAGTGGCCGAGAGCGCACCGAAGATCACCTCGATCACCATTCCGCTCGACAAGGTCGGTGAAGTGATCGGACCCAAGGGCAAGGTCATCAACACCATCCAGCAGGAGACCGGCGCCGACATCAGCGTCGACGACGACGGAGTCGTGGGCATCGTCACCATCGGTGCCGTCGAAGGCTGGCGCATGGAGGACGCCAAGGCGCGCATCCTCGCGATCGTCGATCCGCCCAAGGCCGAACTCGGCGCGGTGTACAGCGGCCGCGTGGTGTCGATCACCAAGTTCGGTGCGTTCGTCAACATCCTTCCCGGCCGTGACGGCCTCGTGCACATCTCGAAGTTGGGTCGCGGCAAGCGCATCAACAACGTGGAAGACGTGCTCACGCTCGGTCAGGAGATCGAAGTGCGCGTCGACGACATCGACGACAAGGGCAAGGTGTCTCTCACTCCGGTGGGCGACGACTTCGCTCCGGCCGCCGGTGGCGATTCGTCGGGCTCGTCCGGTTCGTCGGGCGACCGCCCGCGTTCGGGTGGCGCCGTGTCGGTGAGCTTCGAGGATGCCTTCGACAGCGAGATCGCCGGTCAACTCGGCGACCTCGGCCCCGGCGGCGAAGCCGGCAGCGATGAGCGCGGTGACCGTGGC
>JBEAXP010000085.1:0-12490 GCA_041159745.1 Actinomycetota bacterium
CCGCCCAACGGGAAGAAGTGGAAGACCGCGGTGATCCTGTCGCACCCGCGCGGCGACTTCAGCGTTCACTACGCCTGTCCGCTGCTCGCCGCGGCCGGATACGCGGTGCTCGGTTTCGGCACGCGCTACATGAACAACGACACCGACTGCTTGCACGAGTCGTGCACCATCGACGTGGAGACCGTGTACCACGAGATGAAGCGACGCGGTGCCGAAGCGGTGGTGCTTCTCGGCAACTCGGGCGGCGGATCGCTCATGGCCCTCGCGCACGCCGAACGCGGGATCGGCGACGGTTGGGTGGGAATGGCCGCCCACCCCGGTGAAGGCGTGTTCATGCTCCAGGTGATCGACCCGAGCGTCGCGGATGAACTCGATCCCTTCTCGACCGTTCCCGAACTCGACATGTACAACCCCGACAACGGGTGGCGTCCGTGGCCCGAACCGTGCGTGTACGACAAGCAGTGGCTCGCGCGTTATCGCGCCGCGCAGGTGGAGCGAGTCGCGCGGATCGACGCCGTCGCCAAGGCGAGCATCGCTGAATCGACCGATGCACTCGGTCGTCTGCGTGGTGTCGACGCCCAGGCCGATCCGAAGCAGTGGCGCGAACTTCGCCGTCGCACCGTGTTCACCAAGTACCTCACGATCTACCGCACTCTCGCCGATCCGGCGTATCTCGATTTGTCGATCGATCCCGACGAGCGTCCGATGGGTTCGCTTTTCGCGTTCCCCGACCCGTTCGATGCGAACTACGGACGCGGCGGTCTCGCGCGCACGATGACCGCACGCGGTTGGCTCAGCACCTGGAGTGGTCTTTCGAGTCATGCCAAGTTGGCCGACACGATGCCGAAGGTGAAGGTGCCGACCATCCTCGTGCACCCGACCGCCGACACCGAGATCCGCGTGTGGCAGGCCAAGGAGATCGTCGACAACAGCGGAGCCGCCGACAAGACGTACGTGGAGATGAAAGGTGCTCCGCACTACCTGGAAGGCCATCGCAAGGAAGCCCTCGGTCATGTGACCGACTGGCTCGCCAAGCGCTTCCCCTGACCTGAGAATCCGGTGACTGTCAGTCACCAAACTGTCGAGGAAGGGGGAGCTGGAGGATGCGGGCGGTGTCGGAGCAGCTGGCCACTCCGCGCCCCGAAAGTCTCGCCAGCTCGGCCACTTCGGCCACCAACTCCTCGTTGCTGGGGGTGCGTCCCGACGCCGACGCGAAATCCTCCAACCCCACGCGCACATGGCCACCCCGGGCGATGGCCGCCTCGGCGATGCCCGATCCGACCGCATCGCCCCCCAGCACGGCGACCGCCCAGGCCAGCCCGGTCCCGGCCAGCATCGCGATGTACGACTCGAGGGACTCGATGGTGGGCGGCAGGCCGAAATCGGGGCTCAGGTAGAACTTCACGAGTGATCCGGCCGGGAGGCCCCGGAGGGACTGCTCGGCCACCACCGCCTCCACATAGGCCGGGGTGAAACAGGCGATCGAGGCGCCCAAGCCCAGCTCACGGCACGAATTCCACTTGTAGGACACCTCGTCGGGGGTGAACCCGTACACGTACGACCCAAGGGTGACCGACCCCGGGTCGACCAGGCCCATCCGGAGTGGTCCGAGCCCGGCCTCGGGCATTCGCTCGGCCAGCACCCGATGGTGATCCCACCGCTCGTGGATGGTCGAGCCCAGAAAATTGGCCGTGGGGTACACCAGAACATCCGGGTGAATCGACAAAAGACCAGCATAAGCGGCTAATCCGAGTGCTCCCATGGCCTCGGGCCCGCCTCCGGCGGCCCGCACGGCCCGCAGATCGTCGTGCTGGTGGACGATGGTGGCCCCGGCCTCCACACAGGCGATTCCGGAGGTCGCGATCTGCTCGGGACTGATCGGGACGTGGGGCTGCGAGCGGGGTCGGGTCGCCCCATTCAACGCCACCTCGATGATCACCGGGTCCATGTGCTCATTCTTCCCGGTCCGAACGTCCCCTGGTCCGAACATCTCTCGGTCCCATCGGGTTTCGGGCCCACTGTCCGGTGCGACTTCGTCCCCCGGACGGTGACTTTCGGTCACCAGATTCGGCAGGTTGGTCTGCCCCGTGACCAGCGGTAGCGTTCCCAACTCGTGTCTGACGGGCATCCAGCCCGACAGCAAGAACTGATGTCCGTGTGAGCCCGCTCGTCGGGGACCACATGGCAACAACCGAACTTGGTGCTCCGCCGGTCCTCGACCTGCGGAGCATCTGCGTGAATGGCAACCGCCACTCACAACAGTCAACTCAGCGCCAGGGCGACCTGGACCGGATGAAGAGGCTGCCTCATGGCAAAGACAGCGATCGTCGGCGAAAAGGTCGGCATGACACAGGTGTGGACGGATGACAACCGCGTCGTCCCCGTCACCGTGCTTCGTGTCGAACCGGCTCGCATCGTTCAGGTGAAGACCTCCGAGCGCGACGGCTACGCCGCGCTTCAGGTCACCTACGGACACAAGGATCAGAAGAAGTTGACCAAGCCCGAGGCTGGCCACTTCAACAAGGCCGGCGTCGACGCCGGTCGTCGTCTCGTCGAGCTGCGCCTCGACTCGGTCGACGGATTCGAAGTCGGTCAGGAGATCAAGGTCGACGTTCTCGCCAAGGGTCAGAAGATCGACGTGACAGCAGTGAGCCGAGGCAAGGGTTTCGCCGGCGGCATGAAGCGTCACAACTTCAACGGCCAGGGCGCGAGCCACGGTAACCACAAGCACCACCGTGCTCCGGGTTCCATCGGTTCGTGCACGTTCCCGGGCCGCGTGTTCAAGGGCTTGCGCATGGCCGGTCACATGGGTCACGAGCAAGTCACGACCATGAACCTCGAAGTCGTCGATGCCGACGTCGAGCGTGGTCTGTTGTTGGTCAAGGGCTCGGTTCCGGGTCCCAACGGCGGCGTTGTGATCGTGCGCAACGCAGTGAAGGGGAAGTGAGTCATGCCCTCGCTGAAGCTCAAGAATCAGTCCGGTAAGGAAGTCGGCACCGTTGCGCTGAGCGACGACGACTTCGGCCGCCAGCCCAACGTTCCGGTGATGCACCAGGTGGTCACCGCTCAGTTGGCGCACCGCCGCGCCGGTACGCAGAGCACCAAGACCCGCGCCGAAGTCTCGGGTGGTGGCAAGAAGCCCTACAAGCAGAAGGGCACCGGTAACGCCCGTCAGGGTTCCACCCGCTCGCCGCAGTTCTCGGGCGGTGGTGTGGCCCTCGGACCGAAGCCGCGCAAGTACTCGCAGAAGACGCCCAAGCGCATGATCAAGCTCGCGCTGCAGTCGGCTCTCTCCGATCGCGCGAACGAGGGCAAGGTCGTCGTCGTCGACGGCTGGAAGTTCGATGCTCCGAAGACCTCCGATGCCAAGGCCGCACTCGCCGCTCTCGGCGTGTCGGGGCGCACGCTCGTCGTCGTGAAGCGCGACGAGATCAACGCCATTCGCAGTTTCCGCAACCTCGTCGACGTGCAGCTCATCGAAGTGGGCGAACTCAACGCCTACGACGTGTTGTGCAACGACTACATCGTGTTCACCCAGGCATCGCTGCCGGGTGCAGGCAAGGACGGTCAGTGATGAAGGATCCCCGCGACATCATCATCGCGCCGGTCGTTTCCGAGAAGAGCTACGGCCTCGTCGAGCGCGGCGTGTACACGTTCCACGTACACCCCGACGCCAGCAAGCCCGAGATCCACGACGCGATCGAAGCCATCTGGGGCGTGAAGGTGATGAAGGTCAACACCCTCAACCGTCGTGGCAAGCGTCAGCTCACCCGTGGCACCAACCGGATCGGTCAGCGTCCGGCCACCAAGCGGGCCATCGTCACCCTGGAAGCCGGCAGCGAGATCCCGCTGTTCGAGAACAACTGAGGCACTCATGGCTATTCGTAAGCGCAAGCCCACATCGGCCGGTCGTCGTTTCCAGACCTCGCACGACTTCTCCGAGATCACCAAGAGCACTCCCGAAAAGACGTTGCTCGCCAAGAAGACGAACACCGGTGGTCGTAACGCGTACGGTCGCAAGACCGCGCGTCACCGCGGTGGCGGACACAAGAAGCAGTACCGCATCGTCGACTTCAAGCGGAACAAGGACGGCGTGACCGCCAAGGTCGCCGCCATCGAGTACGACCCCAACCGCACCTGCCGCATCGCGCTTCTCCACTACTCCGATGGTGAGAAGGCGTACATCCTCGCTCCGAAGGGGCTCGAGGTCGGCCAGCAGGTCGAGAGCGGCCCCAAGGCCGACATCAAGCCCGGTAACGCGCTGCCGCTGCGCTACATCCCGGTCGGAACCTTCGTGCACAACGTCGAACTGCGTCCGGGCCAGGGCGGCAAGATGGGCCGCTCGGCCGGCACGGGCGTTCAGCTCGTCGCCAAGGAAGGTGCGCACGCGACCCTGCGTCTGCCCTCCACCGAAATGCGCCGTGTGCTCATCGACTGCCGCGCAACCGTGGGCGAAGTCGGCAACGCCGAGCACGAACTCATCAAGATCGGCAAGGCCGGCCGTAACCGCTGGAAGGGTGTGCGCCCGCAGACCCGCGGTGTGGCCATGAACCCCGTCGACCACCCGCTCGGTGGTGGCGAAGGCAAGACCTCGGGTGGACGCCCGGCGGTGTCGCCGTGGGGCAAGCCCGAGCGTCGTACTCGTAACACCAACAAGTCGTCGCAGAAGTTGATCGTCCGTCGTCGTCGTACGGCCAAGGGCCGTCGCTAGGAGAGAACAAGATGTCGCGCAGTCTCAAAAAGGGCCCGTTCATCGACGACCACTTGCTCAAGAAGGTCGACGCACTGAATCAGGCCAACGAGAAGAAGGTCATCAAGACCTGGAGCCGTCGCTCCACCATCATCCCCGACATGGTCGGCCACACCATCGCGGTGCACGACGGGCGCAAGCACGTCCCGGTGTACGTCACCGAGTCGATGGTCGGTCACAAGTTGGGCGAGTTCTCACCCACCCGGACCTTCAAGTTCCACGCAGGTCAGGAAAAGAACGTGAAGGGCAAGAAGTAATGACTGGTCCCAAGTTGAACGAGCGCGACTTCGTTCGCGGCGAGCGCACCGGTACGCGTGCCAGCGTGCGCGGTTCGCGCATGTCGGCGTCGAAGGCCCGCGTGGTCCTCGACCTCATCCGCGGCCTCGATGTCGTGAGCGCCGATCAGGTTCTGCAGTTCACCGAGCGCGAAGCCGCTCGTGTGGTGCGCAAGGTTCTCGCGTCGGCCGTGGCCAACGCGATCAACAACGACAATCTCGACGCCGAGTCGCTCTACGTTCGCGCGTGCTACGCCGACGAGGGTCCGACCATGCGCCGCTTCAGCCCCCGCGCCCGCGGTCGCGCTTCGCGCATCAACAAGCGCACCTGCCACATCACCATCGTGGTCGACACTCTCGACGACGACGCGTTGAAGATCGTTCAGGCTCGTCGCGATCGCGCGATCGCCGGCCGCCGCGCCGCTCGTGGTGGCGGAGTCGCCGACCGTCGTGCTCGCGTGGCCAAGAGCCGTCAGGCTCGCACCGAGTCCGGTGAGACCACCGAGTCGACCGCGGTCGAGTCGGGCGAGGCCACGGCAGCACCCGAGACGACCAACACCCCCGATTCGGCCGAGGAGAACAGCTGATGGGCCAGAAGATCAATCCGTACGGCTTCCGCCTCGGTGTGACCACCGATTGGAAGAGCCGCTGGTTCAGCGAGCGTCAGTACAAGGAATACCTCACCGAAGACTGGAAGATCCGCGACTTCATCATGGAGAGCCTCTCCGATGCCGCGATCAGCCGCATCGAGGTCGAGCGCAAGCGTGGCGAGACCCTGAAGGTCGACATCCACACCGCGCGTCCCGGCATCGTGATCGGACGCAAGGGCGCCAAGGCCGACGAGATCCGCGCGGGTCTCACCAAGCTCACCGGCAACAACAAGGTGCAGCTCAACATCGTCGAGATCAAGTCGCCCGAGCTCGACGCCGCTCTCATCGCCCAGGGCGTGGCCGATCAGCTCGTGGGTCGTATCGCGTTCCGTCGCGCCATGAAGCGCGCGGTTCAGAACGCGCAGAAGGCCGGTGCGCTCGGTATTCGCGTGCAGTGCTCGGGTCGTCTCGGCGGCGCCGAAATGAGCCGCACCGAGTGGTACCGCGAAGGTCGCGTTCCGTTGCACACTCTGCGCGCCGACATCGACTACGGATTCCGCGAGGCTCGCACCTCCAGCGGCCGTGTCGGTGTGAAGGTCTGGATCTACCGCGGCGACATCCTCCCGTACAAGTCGCAGAGCGAAGACAAGATCGTTCGCGAAGCCGCCATGGCCGTCGGCGAAACCTCGGGCCCGGCTGGCGCCAAGCGCGTCGTGTCGTCGAGCGGACGTCGCAAGGCCGAAGAGACCGCAGAAGCCGCACCGCTCATCAAGGAAGCCGATCCCGAACTCGAGAAGTTGCTCGACGAAGAAGAAGAGATCGCGCGCCGTACCCACGAGGGGTCCGAGACCCCTCACTTCCGTGGACAGGACTGATTGATCATGTTGATGCCTCGTCGAGTCGCGCACCGCAAGCACCATCGCGGTCGCATGAAGGGAATGTCGAAGGGCGGAAGCGCATTGGCTTTCGGTCAGTACGGCATTCAGGCTCTCGAACCCTGCTGGCTCACCGCCCGTCAGATCGAAGCCGCCCGTATCGCCATGACCCGCCACATCAAGCGTGGTGGCAAGGTCTGGATCAACATCTTCCCCGACAAGCCGGTCACCAAGAAGCCGGCCGAAACCCGCATGGGTTCGGGCAAGGGCAACCCCGAGTTCTGGGTGGCCGTCGTCAAGCCCGGTCGCGTGTTGTTCGAGTTGTCGTTCCCCGATCCGAAGCAGGCGCACGAGGCCCTCGAGAAGGCCGTGCAGAAGCTCCCGATCAAGGCGCGCATCATCTCGCGTGAGGAGGCGATCTGATCATGGCCAATCGCATCACGAAGGAGCGCGCCGAGTTGCGCGAACTCGATCTGGCTTCGCTCGCCGGCCAGCTCAAGGCCGCCAAGCAGGAAGCGCTCAATCTGCGCTTCCGTGCCGCAACCGGACAGATCGACAACCACGCCGAATTGCGCGCGGTTCGTCGTCGCATCGCCCGCATCAACACCCTCATCCGTCAGCGCGAGATCGCTGCCGCCGAGGCCGGAGAGTGAACATGACCGAGAACACCGAACGCAACGTGCGCAAGGTCCGCGACGGAGTCGTGGTCTCGTCGAAGATGGACCGCAGCATCGTGGTCGCCGTCGTCGAGCGCGTCCGTCACCCGAAGTACAACAAGTTCGTCATGCGTACCAAGAAGTTGTACGCGCATGACGAAACCAACGACGCGCGCGAAGGCGACAAGGTTCGGGTCATGGAAACCCGTCCGATGTCGAAGACCAAGCGCTGGCGTCTCGTCGAAATCGTCGAGCGGGCCAAGTGATCGGCCGGGGATCGAAACAGGAGTCACGATGATCCAGCAGGAAAGCCGCCTCCGGGTTGCCGACAACAGCGGTGCCAAGGAAGTGCTCGTCATCAAGGTGCTCGGTGGTACACGCCGCCGTTACGCCTCGATCGGCGACATCTTCGTTGCCACCGTCAAGGACGCCATCCCCGGTGCAGGAGTCAAGAAGGGCGAAGTCGTCAAGTGCGTCGTCGTCCGTGTGAAGAAGGAGAAGCGCCGTCCCGACGGCAGCTACATCCGTTTCGACGAGAACGCCGCCGTGGTCATCAAGGACGACCTCACGCCGCGCGGAACGCGAATCTTCGGACCAGTCGGTCGCGAACTCCGCGACAAGAAGTTCATGCGCATCGTGTCGCTCGCCCCGGAGGTGTTGTGAGATGAAGATCCGCAAGGGTGATTTCGTCGTCGTCGTCGCGGGCAAGGACCGTGGCAAGGAGGGCGTCGTTTCGCGCGTCATGCCGACCACCAATCAGGTGATCGTCGACGGCGTGAACGTGGCCAAGAAGCACCAGAAGCCCCGCAAGGCCAACGAGCAGGGCGGCATCATCGACCGCGACATGCCCATCGACGCGTCCAACGTCATGGTCGTTCACAACGGCAAGCCCACCCGCGTCGGATTCAAGACCGCATCCGACGGCACCAAGGTGCGCATCGCCAAGTCCACCGGAGAAGAGATCTGATGGCAACGTCAACAGCACCCCGCCTCAAGGCCAAGTACCACTCGGTCGTTCGCGATCAGCTGAAGGCCGATCTCGGTATGGCGAACACCATGCAGGTGCCGCGCATCGAGAAGATCGTGATCAACATGGGTGTCGGCAAGGCCACTCAGCAGCCGTCGCTGCTCGAGGGCGCCGTGGCCGACCTCACCAAGATCTCGGGCCAGAAGCCGATGGTCACCAAGTCGCGTGACTCCATCGCCAACTTCAAGCTCCGCGAGAACCAGGCCATCGGTTGCAAGGTCACGCTTCGCGGCGACCGCATGTGGGAGTTCTTCGACCGCCTGCTCGCCGTGGCCATCCCGCGTATCCGCGACTTCCGTGGCCTCAACCCCAACTCATGGGACGGCCGTGGCAACTACACGTTCGGTCTCACCGACCAGACGGTGTTCCCGGAGATCGACTACGACAAGATCGACGCGCCGCGTGGCATGGACATCACCATCGTCACCACCGCCACCACCGATGCCGCTGGCAAGGCGCTGCTCGATGCGTTCGGATTCCCGTTCAAGCGTGGAGCCGATGCCGCAGCCATTCCGAAGAAGAAGAAGTCCGTGCGTCGCGGTCCGGCCCAGGCCGCCAAGAAGAAGTAATCGAGAGGTCCGAACAACATGGCCAAGAAGTCGTTGATCAACAAGTCAGCCGCCAAGCCGAAGTTCAAGGTGCGCGCCTACACCCGTTGCCGCAAGTGCGGACGGGCTCGTTCGGTGTACCGCAAGTTCGGACTCTGCCGCCTGTGCCTCCGCGAGATGGCGCACGCCGGTGAGATCCCTGGTCTGACGAAGTCGAGCTGGTGAGGTACCGATGCTGACTGATCCCATTGCCGACATGCTCACGCGCATCCGCAACGCCAACGTTGCGATGCACGATGAGGTGAAGATGCCGTCCTCGAAGCAGAAGGTCGCGCTCGCCAAGATCCTGGAGCAGGAGGGTTACATCTCCGGTTTCTCGGTCGCCCCCAATCCCAAGGGCCCGGGCCAGATCCTCTCCATCAACATGAAGTACTCGCCTGAGCGCCGTCGCACCATCGCCGGCATCAAGCGCATCTCCACACCGGGCTTGCGGGTCTACCGCAAGTCGAACACCGTGCCGCGCGTGCTCGGTGGTCTGGGTGTGGCCGTCCTGTCAACCAGCCAAGGGCTCATGACCGACCGTGAAGCGCGCAAGCGCAAGGTCGGCGGTGAAGTCCTCTGCTACGTGTGGTGAGCCGAGGAGTCTGACATGTCACGTATCGGCAAATCTCCCATCACGGTTCCGTCCGGAGTCGACGTCGCCATCAACGGTGCCACCATCACGGTGAAGGGTCCCAAGGGAACCTTGTCGCGCACCCTCGAAGGCGGCATCTCGGTTCGCAAGGACGAGTCGTCGCTTCTGGTCGAGCGTCCCAACGACGAGCGTGAGTCGCGCAGCCTTCATGGTCTGTCGCGCGCTCTCGTGCAGAACATGGTCGTCGGCGTCACCGAGGGTTATGCCAAGGAACTCGAGATCGTCGGCGTCGGTTATCGCGCCGAGGCCAAGGGACCGAGCGCTCTGCGTCTCAACCTCGGCTTCTCGCATCCGGTCGACTTCCCGGGCCCCGATGGCATCACCTTCGAGGTCCCGGTCCAGACACGAATCATCGTGAAGGGCATCGACAAAGAACTGGTCGGCCAGGTGGCCGCCAACATTCGTTCGATCCGCAAGCCCGAGCCTTACAAGGGCAAGGGTGTGCGTTACGTCAACGAGAAGATCCTGCGCAAGGCCGGTAAGGCCGGCAAGAAGTGATGCGCGGTAGGGAGACGCAATGACCAAGATCGCCAATCAGCGCCGCACGGGACGACTCCGTCGTCACTCGCGCGTCCGCAAGAAGATTCACGGCACCGCCGAGCGCCCGCGCTTGTCGCTGTACCGCTCGAACAAGCACCTCATCCTTCAGGTCATCGACGACGATCGCGGTGTCACCATCGCGTCGGCCTCGTCGGTCGAAGCATCGGTGCGGCAGTCGGGTGGAGGCAGCAACGTCGCCGCCGCCGCACGCCTGGGCCAGCTCGTTGCCGAGCGCGCCAAGGCCGCCGGTGTCAACAAAGTCGTGTTCGACCGTGGTGGATACCTCTACCAGGGTCGCGTCGCCGCCGTCGCCGAGGCGGCCCGAGCAGCCGGACTGGAGTTCTGATGTCGAACGCTCCCGCATATGGCGGTAACCCGCGCCAGGGTGGCCAGCAGCAGGGTGATGGCGGTCGCGAATCGCGCGTCATTCACATCAACCGCGTGGCCAAGGTCGTCAAGGGTGGTCGTCGCTTCTCGTTCACCGCGCTCGTCGTGGTGGGCGATGGCAATGGTCGCGTCGGCCTCGGTTACGGCAAGGCCAAGGAAGTGCCGTTGGCCATTCAGAAGGGCACCGAAGACGCCAAGCGCAACATGTTCGATGTTCCGCTGGCCGGAAGCACCATCACCCATCCGGTGATCGGCATCCTCGGCGCTGGTCGCGTGATGCTGAAGCCGGCTGCTCCCGGTACCGGTGTCATCGCCGGTGGTGCCGCCCGTGTCATTCTCGAAGAGGCCGGCATTCACGACGTGCTGTGCAAGTCGCTCGGTTCGTCGAACGCCATCAACGTGGCCCGCGCCACGATCGAAGGTCTCAAGGCTCTGCAGCGTCCCGACGAAGTCGCGGCCCGTCGCGGTATTCCCGCCGACTCGTTCGTGCCCAAGGGTCTGCTGAAGGCGTACACCGAGCGCAAGCGCTCGATCGCAGCAGGAGAGTCGCACTGACCATGTCTGGCACCATCACCGTCAAGCAGATCAAGTCGGGTGCACACGTGAAGCCCAAGGCTCGCGGAACGCTGCGCGCGTTGGGACTCGGCCGCATCGGCCAGACCAACACGTTGCCCGACCGTCCCGAGATCCGCGGCATGATCGCCCGGGTCCCTCATCTGATCGAGGTCTCCACCTCGTCGGGCTCGAAGGAGAGCTGAGCATGCGCGTCGACGAACTCTCACCCGCACCCGGGTCAACGCACCGCAAGAAGCGTCTCGCTCGCGGTATCGGCGGCAAGGGCGGCAAGACCGCCGGTCGCGGTACGAAGGGTCAGCGCGCTCGTGGTCGCGGCAAGGTTGCTCGCGGCTTCGAAGGCGGTCAGATGCCCCTCAAGCAGCGTGTGCCGAAGTTGAAGGGCTTCAACAACCCCTTCCGCGTCGAGTACCAGGCCGTCAACCTCGACTCCATCAACGAACTCACCGAGTCGGCAGTCACACCCGAGGTCCTCTTGGCCCGCGGCGTGCTCCACAAGGGTGCGTTCGTGAAGGTTCTGGCTCGTGGCGAGATCACCCGCAAGGTCGACGTGTCGGCTCACGCGGTGTCGAAGGCGGCCCAGGCCGCGATCGAAGCCAAGGGCGGATCGGTCACCATCATTCCGCTGCCGTACAAGGTCCGTCCGGCTGCCAACGGCAACCAGTTCACCAACCGCTGAGTCGTCCCCGACTCGTCACTGCGATCGGTAGAGGAGCATCGTGATCTCGAATCTCAAGAACATGTTCAAGGTCCCCGACCTTCGCAACAAGATCTTGTTCACGCTGCTCATGGTCACGCTGTATCGCCTCGGCGCGTACGTGCGTGTCCCCGGAATCGACGACCAGGCCGTGCGGCAGCTGCGTGAGTCGGCTCGTCAGCAGGGTGCGCTCGGCTTCCTCAACCTGTTCTCGGGCGGCGCCTTCTCCAGCTTCGCGGTTTTCGCGCTCGGCATCATGCCGTACATCACGGCCAGCATCATCATGCAGGTGCTCACCGTGGTCATCCCGAAACTCGAGGAGTGGCAGAAGGAAGGTGCGGTCGGTCAGCGCAAGATCACGCAGTGGACGCGTTACGTGGCCATCGCGATCGCTCTGCTCCAGGCGGCGGGCCTCACGTTCATCTTCGGCCAGGGTCGTGGATCCGCGTTCTTCACCGCCTCGGCCACCGCTCCCGACATCGTGCTGTTGCCCGATGGCATGTGGCCGCGGGGTCTGCTCGTCATCATCACCCTGGTGGCCGGCACGGCACTCCTCATGTGGATGGGTGAGATCATCAGTCAGCGCGGTATCGGCAACGGAATGTCGATCCTGATCTTCGCCTCGGTGGTGTCGTCGCTCCCGTTCAGCTACTACTCGATCCTCCAGAGCAAGAAGTGGTTCGTCTTCGGTGTTCTGGTGGCCATTTCGCTCGCCATCCTCGTCGCGGTGGTCCGCGTCGAACTCGGCCAGCGCCGCATCCCGGTGCAGTTCGCCAAGCGCGTGGTGGGTCGGCGCATGTTCGGCGGCCAGAGCACGTACATCCCGCTCAAGGTCAACCAGGCCGGCGTGGTCCCGATCATCTTCGCCAGCTCGGTGA
>JBEAXP010000105.1:0-3197 GCA_041159745.1 Actinomycetota bacterium
CCAAGCCCGCGCCGGTCGATCTGCGCCACGAGATCGCGACGCAGTGCCAAGTGGTGATCGAAGCACTCGCTGATTGAGGCAGTTGCACGTCGTGCAGTGTGCACGACATCGTCGATATCGAAAAGCGTGGAGTGCCCGCGGTGTTCGTCGCCTCGGCCGAGTTCGTGTCGGCGGCCGACGTGCAGTCGAAGTCGCTCGGCTTCCCCGAGGTGGCGCGTGTGTTCACGCCGCACCCCATTCAGGACCGCACCGACGACGAGATGCGGGCGTACGCCGATGCCGCGCTCGACGAAATCGTTGCGGCTGTCACGCGTCAGCGCACCTGATCACTTCTCGCAGGCGATGCCGTCCTTGTCGCGATCCAGCTTCTTGTTCAGGTTGTAGACGTCGGGATTGACAATCGGAAGCGGTCCGGGCGCTCCGGGTTTCCGGCCCTTGTCGACGACGTCAACCGCGCGACTGACCCCACTCGGGTAATCCTTCTGCAGCGATTTGCAATTGGCGTACTTCTTCGGCACCTGGAGAGTCGTGGCGACCACGCCGATCCATTCGGATTCGGACGCGAGGGCCACCACGAGCTTCCCCCGAGTCTTTCCGAATCTCGAGCGATCGATCGACAACGAGAGTCGGTTCGAGCCCGTCGCGCCCACCGACATGGCCGTCACCTCCGCGCCGAGTTCTCCTCGTTCCACCTCGAACATCGGCTGCGGGCCCACTGGGTCGAAGAACGCCAAATATCCGACGCTGCCATCGGAGATCGAGGGGAACTGAACCGTGACGTCACTCGATGTGACCGAGACAATCGATTCACCAGTAACCAGTTCGGCTACCGATTCGTACACCTCACCGGACGGAGCCGCGTAGCCATCGGACGGAAGCGGGTCGGGCGAGGGCGGATTCGGTGTCGGGTCTTCCGTCGGCCCTTCGGGCGGCGCAACGGGCGGCGGCGGCGGAATCACCACTGCACTGTCGAGGGGTTCACCGCCAACCAAGGTCCATGTCGGAGTTCCATCTCCACCGATTTGTCGGAATGTGTTGTCGGAGGGCGTGTAGACCACATTCGGGCCGTGGACTCCCGCGACGTTGCCATTGCTGTCAGCAGGTGACTGGAGGACGAGCGAACAGCCGGCCGGGCAACCCATGTAGTCGATCGGCATCACACCGCCGAAGCAACCTTCCTGACAGACGATCACGCCGTGCACGACACCGTCGTTACCAACGACCGCATAGCCGCATACGTCTCCGCAAGTCGGACCTGACGACGGGCCTTGGGATCCATCAAATGATCCCGGCGGCGGTCCAGGGGGCGGAGCAGGCATATCCGCCAGAACCGGAGACTCACCAAGAGCAACGCTCGCCAAGCAGACCGCTGAAACACTGAACCACCGAGACCAACGCATGGTCCACCACCCTTCTCCGTCGTTGAACGATACGAAACGATCCCAATCGACAGCCGTGTGCGCGCTACACCATTTTCAACGGGCTTCAACCCCGCGAAAGCAAGAGTTCACTCGTCTGACCAGCGGCGAACCGCCCGTATTGGCATGATTGAGGCGATGCGTCGCACCAAGATCGTTGCCACTCTCGGACCAGCCAGCCAGAACATCGTGGCCGAACTCGTGGCGGCCGGCGCATCGGTGGTGCGAATCAACTGCTCTCACATGACCACCGATGAAGTGGGAGCGGCGGTTCGGTCCGCTCGCGAGCAGTCCGATTCGGTGTCGATTCTTGTCGACATCCAGGGTCCGAAACTCCGGCTCATCTACGGGATCGACGCCACCGGCGACGAAGTCACGTTGTGGCAGAGTGGACACGGCCCCGGCCCGAACGTGGGTTTCGATCCGCATGTGATCGGTGTGAAGGCGGGTGAGCGAATCCTCGTCAACGACGGGCGCATCGAGTTGTCGGCCATCGAGGTCGCGCCGCACATGGTTCGTGCCCGCGTCGTGCGCGGTGGAACCGCTCAGGGCCGCCGCGGTGTGAATCTTCCCGACACCGACGTGAGGGTCGAGATGTACTCGGCCAAGGATCGTGCCGACATCGCGGCCGCGGTGGCCGCAGGCGCCGACTGGATCGCGCTGTCGTTCGTGCAGCGAGCCGAAGACGTTCACGAGGCCCGGCGCATGGTGCCCGACAGTGTTCGCATCTTGTCGAAGATCGAGCGACCGCAGGCGCTCGACGTCCTCGACGACATCTGCGAGGCGTCCGACGCGGTGATGGCCGCGCGCGGCGACCTGGGTGTGGAGATTCCGTTCGCGCGTCTACCCGTTGCGCAACGGACCATCGCGCTAGCTGCGTTGCGAGCCGGCGTGGTGTCGGTGTGCGCCACCGAGATGCTCGAGTCGATGATCACGGGTTCGCGTCCCACCCGGGCTGAGGTCTCCGACGTCACGAACGCCGTGCGCGACGGATTCGATTGCGTGATGCTGTCGGCCGAGACCGCGATCGGCCACGATCCCATCGGAACGGTGAAGGCGATGGCCGCGATTCTCACCGAGGCCGATTCGGTCGATCGCATTCGTTCGCCCTTCGCCGACACACACCCCGATTCGGCGGCGGTTGCGGCCGCAACGGCGGCGCTGGCGGCGCGCCTCAAGGCCAAGACGATCCTGGCGGTCACGTTCACCGGCCACAACGCCGAACTATTGGCGGCCTGTCGCGCACCGTCGCAGATCATCGCGGCCACGGCCGATCGACGAGTGGCCACGCGACTGATGGCCCGCTACGGAGTCACCCCGGTGCTCGCGCCCCGTCCGCATTCCACCGACGAAGCCATCGAGTTGGCCGTGCAGTCGGCGAAGAGGGCGGGCCTGGTGAGCGACGGCGAGCTGATCGTGGTGTGCCTGTCACGCACATCACCCCGCAGCGACACCGACACCATCTACGTGTACCGCGCCTGAGTCCCTGAATCCGGTGCGACTTCGTCACCCATACGGTGACATGCAGCCACCGGATCCTCAGGGGAGGTGGAGGGTCGAGTCGGGGCGAGGAGTTTCGGAGTCGAGTGTGACCAGGCCTTCGTTCACGAGGGCCGTCACCAACCGGTCGGCCACATCGCGCGGTCGATCCATCACGTGCGGCACATCTTTCATCCGCACGCTCCCCTCGCCCAATGCCTTGAGCAGTCGTCCCCGCGCCTGACGATCCGATCCTTCGAACCGGGCCTGCGGCACGCTCACTCCGGCCGAGCCCACCGC
>JBEAXP010000154.1:0-9029 GCA_041159745.1 Actinomycetota bacterium
GGTTCCGTGGTGGTCGACATCGCGATCGATCAGGGTGGCTGCGTGGAAGGGGTGCAACTCACATCGCACGCCGACCCGGTGCGTCTGATGGGCCACGTGCGCGTCTCGGCCACACCCAACAGGCCCGCGGCGGTTCCGCGCTCGTCGACGGCTGCGCTGACCGCCGCGACTCTCCCCTACGTTCGCGACGTTCCTTGATCGTTGCTTGAGCGTTACTCGGTCGCCAGATCGGCCGCGACCGCGGGATGCACCACGCGCCCGCTCTCCACGTTGACGGCGCCGGCCAACTCGGAGTGAGTCGATAGTGCGTTCGACCATCCGGCGGCCAGCGCACGAACGTAGGGGAGAGTCGCGGCAGTCAGTGCGGCCGTCGATGAACGCGGAACCGCCGCGGGCATGTTGGGTGTGGCCGAGACGCGCACGTGGCCCATCAGACGCACCGGGTCGGCGTGCGACGTGAGTTGCACCCCTTCCACGCAGCCACCCTGATCGATCGCGATGTCGACCACCACGGAACCCTCGGGCATCAGATCGAGAGTCTTCCTGGAGATGACGACGGGCGCTTTGTGACCCGGAGCCAGAACCGCACCGACCATCACCTCGGTGATCGGAGCGAGTTCTTCGATCGCTTGCGGTGACGAGACGATGGCCCGGGCCAACGGACCGCAGTCCCGTGCCACGGCTTGGGCGCGTTCGAGATTCAGGTCGGCGATGATCACCTCGGCTCCCATGCCGGCGGCCACTTCGGCGGCATGACGTCCCGAGACACCGGCACCGATCACGAGCACCGTGGTGGGTTCGACGCCGGGTAGGCCTCCCATCAGCATTCCGCGGCCACCGTTGCGGGCTTCGAGGTACGACGCCGCGATCTGAGTGGCCAGCCGACCGGCCACCATGCTCATGGGCGCGAGCAACGGAAACGTTCGATCGACCTCGACCGACTCGTACGCGATGGCGCGGCAGCCCGACGCGCAGAGAGCAGCGGCCACCTCGGGTGCGGCCGCGAGATGGAGATAGGTGAAGAGAGTGTGATGGGCGCGAAACCTGTCGAACTCGGCGGGCTGCGGCTCCTTGACGTGCAGCAGCAGAGTGGCTTCGTCGAACACCGCATCGGCCGATGGGGCGATGCGGGCGCCGACTGCGGTGTATTCGTCGTCCTTGAACCCCGATCCGAGGCCGGCGCCCGTCTCCACGATCACGATGCGTCCATCGGACACGAGGGAAGCGGCGCCTTTCGGAGTGAGCGACACCCGTCGCTCGTGTTCCTTGACCTCTTTCAGAACGCCGACGATCTGCTCCGACTCCCATGCCTGGGACGCTTCGCGTGACATGCCCGCTCCTTTCGGCTCGCGATGTCATTCAACCAACGGCCAGGTGGGCCCGACGGTGGTCATCCGTCCCATCTCCACTCGCCCGAGCGACCGGAGTCGGCCGGGTCCGCTAGTTCTGGGTGAAGCGCAGTGCGCCGCGGGCGTGCACCCGATCCATGAAATCGGGCAGGTAGGCGAGGGTCGGATTCTCCCGCACCATCTCGTCGAGGATCACCGCGTCGTCGCCCACCAGCACGCGCCATTCGTCGTTCTTCACGGCGTCGAGGATGATCGTGGCCGCCTGTTCGGCCGAGGTGGGTGCGTTGTCGCGGAAGGCTTCGCCCTGAGCCTGAATGCCCAACCGGAGGTCTTCGTCGCTCGCACCGCTCACGTCGATGCCCGACTTCAGGAGGCGAGCTCGGACTTGAGCGATCTGCTCCTCGGTCATCTCCTTCGGATCGCCGCCGAGCAACTTGCGCGAGTTGATGGCGATCGAGGTGCCGATGTGCCCGGGCATCACGAGAGTGGCCTTGAGATGCGGAGCGTTGATGCGGAAGTCGGTGATGAGGGCTTCGGTGAAGCCCTTCACCGCGAACTTGGCCGAGCTGTAGGCCGTGTGCGGAATGTTGGGTCCGAGCGAGGCCCAGAACCCGTTGACCGAACTGGTGTTGACCACCTGTCCGATGTCGGCCTTCAGAAGAAGGGGCAGGAACGCGCGCGTGTTGTAATACACGCCGTACCAGCACACGCCGAAGGTCTTCTCCCACTGCTCGCGCTCGTCGTCCACGATGCTTCCGCCGCCGCCGATGCCGGCGTTGTTGAAGAGAAGGTTCACGTGATCGCGCCAGCCGGCCACGACATCGCGGAAAGCCAGAACGTCCGATTCGACGGACACGTCGGCGACGTGGCTGAGAACACGGCCGGGGTTGCCGGCGCACAGGGCCGAGGTCTCGGCCATGTTGTCCTCGATCACGTCGCACATCGCGACATCGCAGCCATCGGCCGTGAGTTGACGAACGAGTTCGCGTCCCATGCCGGTGCCACCCCCGGTGACCACGGCGACACGACCGGAGAATCCTGAGGCGAAGCGCATGCGAAAACCCTAGTCGGAAGGTGTTTTCGGGAAATCCCTCAAGGGTTCCCGGGGGAGGCCCGATACCCCTCTCGTGAATTCCCAACGACCGGTCCGTTTCGCGCCATTCGTGGTGCTCATCGCCCTGGTGGCCTACGTGGCCATCGTCGTGGCGATGATGACCGGGGAATCGGTCGCCCGCGCGGCGGCCGTGGGCGACGTCTCGAACAACACTCCGTGGGTGTTGCCGACGATGCCGCCCAAGTGCTCGGCGCAGCAGATCGCCACCGGCAATGTCGGGGGCTGCGTCATCAGTGATTACGGAACCCCCGACTCGAAGGGGTGGGGGACGCCGCCGTTTCCCTACAGCGCTCCCGGCTCGGAGCGACTCACCGGATGGAAGTGGCTCGGTTGGTCGTACAACAAATCGGAGGCCCTGACCGCGTGGGAAGCCGCGATGACGGTGAACCCCGATTCGTTCGGCCGCATCCGCAAGGAACAGCTGCGGGCTCCGCAGGAATCCTTCTATTTGTTCCGTGGTTTCCTCGGTGAGATCCAGGACGCCGGCTACCGCATCAGCGATGCGATGGCCTACAACTTCCGCTGCACATCGAACACGCGCAAGGACTGCTCGGGCCTCGACGCCCGCTCGCTGTCGTTCCACTCGTGGGGCCTCGCCGTCGACATCAACGTGGTGGCCAATCCCGAGGTTCGCTACTACCCGGATCCGGCGGTGGGTGGATCGGCCTGCGCGACGCCGATGAAGACCGATCTTCCGCAGTGGGTCGTGCAGACCGCCGAGAAGTGGGGCCTCTTGTGGGGTGGCTACGGCTGGAACGGCGGCTGCGCCACGCCGTCGGCCAACAAGTCGAGCATCCTGCGCGACCCGATGCACTTCGAGTTCCGGGGCACTCCCGAACAGGCCATCGCGATCGCTCGCTTCAACGGAGTCACGATCGACGATCCGACCATCGTCACCAACGCCACCGGCAAGAACGTGAGCCGTATCTTCGGCGACGATCGCTTCGCCTCGGCCGCCGTGGCAGCCGGCCAGTGGCCTTCCGCGACCACGGTGTTCGTGGCCAACGGAACGTCCTTCCCCGACTCGCTCGCCGCTGGCGTGGCGGCGGCCGGTCTCAGTGTTCCGCTCTTGCTCGTCACGTCGACTTCCGTCCCCGAAACGACTCGCGGGCAACTCGCACGTTTGAAGCCCAAGTCGATCATCGTCGCCGGTGGGCCGGCCGTGATCTCCGACGACGTGCTCGCCCAAATTCGTTCGATCACCAAGGTGAGGCCCCAGCGCATCGCCGGCGACAACCGCTACGCGACCGCCGAGATGCTCACCCGCGCGGCCAACTACGGCTCGAAGTCCAGCACGGTGTGGGTTGCGAGCGGCCGTGACTTCCAGGATCCGCTCATCGCATCGTCGGCGGCGGCCATGTATCGCCAACCCTTCGTGCTCATCGACGGCCAGGGTTCGTTGACGGCGACGCAGCGCGAGTTGTTCGCGACGCTCGGGGTCACCTCGTTCAATCTGGTTGCCGCACCGGGAACCATCAGCCCGACGATGATCTCCGAGCTGTGGAGCCTCGGTTCGGTCAACACCTTCGAAGCGTGGGACGTCTCGGAGCGGTCGGCTTCCGTGTGGGCCGGTTTGGCGCAGACGTCCGGAGTCGCCCTGGCCACCAGTCAGAACTTCCCCGATGCTCTGTCCGCGGTGCCCTTCGCGCGCTACGGCTCGGCTCTGTTGCTCGTGCCCGGCTCGTGCGTTCCGAGCGTCACCTTCAGCACCATCACCCGGCTGGCCTCGTCGAACGTGACTCTCTTCGGAGGGCCGGCCGCGTTGGCCGCTCCGGTCGAAACACTCTCGTTGTGCTGAAATCGGTCGCGCGATGCGCGTGATGACCTGGAACATCTGGTGGCAGTTCGGCCCGTACGCCGAACGGCAACCCGCCATCGGCCGTGTACTCGCGGCGGAGAGTCCCGACGTCGTTCTTCTGCAGGAAGTGTCGCGCGACGACGAGCAGGCTCAGCGGCTCGCGTCGGAGCTGGGTTACCACGTCGCAGTCACTCACGATCGGTGGCCGATGGCCAACGCGATCCTCTCGCGCTGGCCGCTCTCGCGAATCGAACAGGTGTCACTGCCCGGTCTCGATGGCGCCGATGGTCCGCGACGGCTACTCACCGCCGTGGCCGCCACTCCGTGGGGAGACTGGCCGTTCGGCTGCACGCACTTGGCGCATCGCTTCGACGAGTCGGATGTGCGGGTCGCGCAGGTGGACGTGATCGCCGATCACCTTCGCGATCTGCGCGGTGACCCCGCCCACGATCGCCCGGTGATCGTCGGCGGCGACTTCAACGCCGTGCCCGACTCCGACGAGATCAGACGGCTCACCGGTCGAACCGCGGTTCGCCATCGCAATCTCGTCCTCAACGACGTGTGGGAGCAGTGCGGCGAGGGCGCCGGACACACGTGGAGCGGGACCAACCCGTATCAAGCCGATGCCAACTGGCCGAATCGGCGAATCGACTATTTGTTCGTCACGTGGCCCCGCCCGAAGCCGGCGGGTCATCCGAGGCGAGCGTGGTTGGCGGGTGTCGACGCCGTGAACGGAGTTCAGCCGAGCGACCACTATGCGGTCGTGGCCGATTTCGTCGTCTAAGTTGGCCCGTCGGTGGCGACGCTTCGATTCAGTTTCGGAACGATGGGCTCGGGAAAGAGCACGCTCGCTTTGCAGATCCACCACAATCTGTCGTCGCGTGATCGCCGCGGGTTGCTCCTGACCAAGCTCGATCGGGACGGCACGCAGGTCACCAGCCGTCTCGGAGTGTCGGCCCCGGCCATCGAGGTCACTCCGGATCTCGACGTGTTCTCGCTGGCTCGCGCTCGGATGCCGCTCGACTTCGTTGTCTGCGACGAAACCCAGTTCTACACGGTCGAGCAGTGCGACCAGTTGGCGCGCATCGTCGACGAATTGGAGGTCGACGTCTACGCCTTCGGTCTCATCACCGACTTCCGCGGCCTTTTGTTCGACGGAACCCGTCGCATGCTCGAAGTGGCCGACGAACGGGTGGAGATGCAGGTGGAGGCGCGTTGCTGGTGCGGTTCACGGGCCACCCACAACGCGCGTGTGGTCAACGGCGTGGTGGTGTACGAGGGCGAAACGGTCGTCGTGGGCGACACCGAGGATGCGCCTTCCGAGCCGCTGTTCGGCGACGTGGTGCGCTACGAACTGCTGTGTCGCCGGCACTACCTGGCCGGCGAGATGAACGACTAGCCCCAGGCGCACGGCATGCGCTTGATGCCGTTGATGAACGCGCTCTGCAAGTAGGCCGGTTCGCCGGTGATGCGCATGTTCGGCATCCGGCGTCGGATCTCGTCGAACATCACCGCGATTTCGCGGCGGGCCAGGTTGGCGCCGAGGCAGAAGTGCGGTCCGCCCGCTCCGAAGCCCACCTGAGCCGGGGTGACCGGACGGGTGACGTCGAACTTGAAGGGGTCCTTGAACACCCGCTCGTCACGGTTGCCCGACGAGTAGAACATCACGACCTTGTCGCCGGCCTTCAACTTCTGGCCGGAGATCTCGGTGTCCTCGGTCGCGGTTCGGCGGAAGTGGATGACCGGAGTCGCGTAGCGGACGATCTCCTCGACGGCGGTCTTCGTGTGAGCGTCGAAATTGTCGAACCAGATCTTCTTCTGGTCGGGGTGATTGGTGAGCAGGCGCATGCCGTGGCTGATGGCGTTGCGAGTGGTCTCGTTGCCGGCCACCACGAGGAGGATGAAGAACGAACCGAACTCCTGAGCGGTGAGCCGCTCGCCGTCGACGACGGCGTTCATCATGGCCGAGGTGACGTCGTCCTGAGGGTTCTTCACGCGGTCCTCGCCCAGAGCCTGCGCGTACATGAACATCTCGAGGGCCACGGTCATGAGGTCGGCGTAGGAGCCCACGAACTCGGGGTCGCCGACACCCAGGATGACGTTCGTCCAGTGGAAGATCTTCTTGTGGTCTTCCTCGGGAATGCCCATCATGTCGCAGATGATGGCGAGGGGAAGCGGGGCGGCGACTTCCTCGACGAAGTCGCACTCGGCCTTCGGGAACCGGACGAGCAGATCGTCGACGAGCTTGGTTGCTCGTACGCGCACCTGCTCCTCGACGCGGGTGATTTCCTTCGGCGTGAAACCACGCGACACGATGTTGCGGAGGCGGAAGTGCTTGGGGTCGTCCATGTTGATCATCGACCCGAAGAACTCGTTCATCTCCTGGGGCAGGTCGCCGATGTTCGAGCCCTTGCCGCTGCAGAAGAGCTGCGGATTGCGGCTCACGAACCAGATGTCATCGTGACGTGTGAGGGCGCGATAGCCCGGCCCGGGCGGAAACGGCGCGTCCTCGATCAGACGCTCCTCGAAGAACGCGAATGGCGCCTCGTCGCGCAACGTCTTGAACGCGCCGTCGCGATACGCGCGGTCCTTCAACCAGAACTCCTGGTCGGAAAGATCGATTTCGTCGAGGGGAACCTTGGGAAGTTCGTGCACGCTCATGCACGAGACGGTAGTGGGGAAGGTGACGGTGAGCCGATCTGTAAGCGGGATTCTGTCGTCCCGGTTGCCCGGGACGGGTGACCATCCATCTGTGCGGTCTACCCGAGGAGTGCTCCGATTTCGCGAAGCGGACGAGCCGCCCATCTCCTCTGCTTGACCTTGCTCCGAGTGGGGTTTACCGATCCGGTCGAGTCGCCTCGACCGCTGGTGCGCTCTTACCGCACCGTTTCACCCTTACCTGATCCGGTTGCCCGGCCATCGGCGGTCTGTTCTCTGTTGCACTGTCCGTGAGATCGCTCCCACCTGGCTCGCGCCAGCACTCTGCTCTCTGGAGTCCCGACTTTCCTCGATCTTTCGATCGCGGTCACCCGATCGACTCACCGTCGAGGGTCAGTGTACGAGTGCGTTCGTCACTCGCCGTCGAGATATTCGTACACCATCGAATTGAGACTGGGCGTCTCGAGATTCACCGTGGTGCGCGAATCCGCAGGTCCGAGCGTGACCTGGACCGGGGCCAACGTTCCGAACGCGCCGGGAACCGCGTAGAAGAGTGACGCGTCTCCCTCCTCGCGCCACTTCGCGTCGACGGCCAAGCCCTGTGACGAAACCAGGCGAGCCGGATTGAGGACCGAGCCGAGAGTGGCGGCGTGACGAGCTTCCTGCTCGCCGATGCCCATGGCCGCGCCGCGCAACGCCTTGTCGCGCAGCATCGGCACGTAGAACTGGTAGGTGGCGCCCGCGAGCGTCTCGAGTGCGTACGCAAGTGCGAGCACGTCGCTGGCCGGATCGTCCGACGACGCGATGAGGCCGAGCGCGGGCTCGACGTAGATCGACTGCAGTCGCGGGTTCGGGTCGGTGAACGCGTTGCCGCCGGCCGCTTCGGTGAGCGACGCCGTGGCGGCGGCGTGCTCCTTGTGGTCGGCCTGGAAGCGCAACGCCAACTTGGCGGCGTCGCCCGACAGGTAACCGGCGTCCTTGGCCGCTTCGTACACGAAGATCGCGTTGTACTCGAGCGAGGTGGCGGTGCGCAGCAGAGTCACGTCGGTGACTTCGGCGGTGGGCAGATCGGCCGGTTCGGGGGCGAGGCCCACGCGAGCGATGCCCGACTTGGAGCCTCCGCCGCCGCAGGCGGAGATGAGCGCACCGAGTGAGACGGTGGCGCCACTGGCGAGCAGGAAACGACGGCGGGAGAGATTCTGCATGTCCATCGTCAGGCCTCCGGGGTGAGCGCGACGGTGTCGGCGGGGGTGGTGAGGAACGCGTCGGTGTCGGACACCGGCGAGAGTCCGGCGATGACGGCGAGTGCCGCGGCATGACGGGCTTCAGCGCTCACGATCGACGCGACGAGCGCCGAGCCCTCGGTGCCGTCGAGTGCCGACAAGAGGGAAAGGTGGGTGGCCACCAAGGTGTTCTCGAGTTCCCACGCCGACGTGGCGAACGAGTCGTCGTTCAGGAACGCATTGCGGCTGGCGACGAAGAGCGAATCGAGACGGGCCTGCGGAGCGCTCCGGCCGATGAGGGCCGAGATGGCCTGGCTGGCCGCATCGTGGTGGGCGGCGATGCAGGCGACACTGGCCGTGTGGTCGCCGCCCACGCCGTTGTCGGCGGCGGCGGCGAACAGGTCGCGTGCCGCCAGTTCGGCCTGCTGGGCGAAGGCCAGCAACTCGATGTCGGCCGGGGTGGGCCGACGCGGGGGCATTGTCGTCACTGCGGTTCCTTTCGGGAGGTCCAAAGAACGTCGCTCAGCCTAGAAGTCGAGGGCCGAGAGGGCGGGTATCCAACCGGTCGAACGGGTCACAGCCTCGGCCCAGCGGGCCCGTACATCGCCGCGCTCGACGGACGGGTCGGGCTCGACCACGACCCGTGGACGCCAGGCGGCGGCCACGTCGTCGAGTCCGGTCCATGTGCCCACCGCCAGGCCGGCCAGGAAGGCGGCCCCGAGGGTGGTGGCCTCGGTGACCGGCGAAACCGCGACCGGGCGACCGATCGCGGTGGCCAGGGACGTCACGAATGTGGGGTTGCGGCTCATCCCGCCGTCGATGCGCAACTCATCGACGTCGAGCGTCGGGTGATCGGCCAGTGCGGCGTCGAGGAGATCGGCTCCGCG
>JBEAXP010000024.1:0-3366 GCA_041159745.1 Actinomycetota bacterium
GGCCGTCGGACGGGGCAACTCCTCGGTGGGTTCGAGACTCCCCTGGGGCTGGTCGTTCGTCTCGGTCGCGTCGCGGGCCTCTTGGCGGCGGCGGCGCACCTCGGGATGGAGAACGGTGAAGAGGCTGAGGGCGATGGCCGCGGTGCCGATCGGGATGAGGCCGGTGCGCGAGTCCGTGAAGATCGGATACAGCACGAAGCCCGACAGGATCGCCGTCCAGAGCCACAGGATGAGCACGCTGCGGCGCTGGCCGTGACCGAGGTTCATGAGCCGGTGGTGCAGGTGGCCCTTGTCGGCCGTGGCCACGCCCTGGCGTTTGGCGGCGCGGCGCGCGATGGCGAAGAGCGTGTCGAGAATCGGCACGCCGAGGATGAAGAGCGGGATGAAGAGCGGCGCGAGGAAGAAGTACGTCTGGCCGGGTGTGTAGGCGGTGGAGTCGGGATCGGCGCGACCCCCCACCACGCTGGTGCTCACGGCCATCAGCAATCCGAGGAAGAACGCTCCGCTGTCGCCCATGAAGATCTTGGCCGGGTTGAAGTTGTGCGGCAGGAAGCCCACGCACACGCCGCACGCGATGATTGCGATGAGCGGGCCGATGTTCGGTTGGATGAGTGCGCCGAGGTCGTCGAGGCGGCGGCTGTAGAGGAAGAACGCGAACGCGGCGATGGCCACGATGCCGGCGGCGAGGCCGTCGAGTCCGTCGATGAGGTTGATGGCCTGCGTCATCACGAGGAGCCACAGGATCGTGATGATCGGGATCCAGTCGTCGGACAGAACGAAAACGTCGAGGAACGGAACGCGGAAGTAGAACATCGTGACGCCGAACCACACGAGCACGAGGCCGGCGAGCGCGGTGGCGGTGACTTTCGCGGGCGGGCTCATGTCGCGCACGTCGTCGACGAGGCCGGTGGCGAAGATGACGATGGCGGCGAGCAACACGCCGAGCGGTTCGGAGTTGTTGTCGAAGACGAGCGAGAAGCGATCGAGCTGCCAGGCGGCCAGCAGCGCGGCCGCGAATCCGATGAACATGGCGATGCCACCCACGTGCGGGGTGGGGCGGGTGTGCACGCGGCGTTCGTCGGGCAGGACGATCCAGCCCACGCGGGTGGCGAAGCGGGCCACGAGGGGCGTGGTGCCGAAGGTGACGAGTGCGGCGACGGCCCCGATGATCAGGTAATCGAGCGTCTCGGGCACACGCCGAGATTACGACCCCCCACTTTCCTTGTGGTTCTGGGTCTGTAAAGCGACCAAAAATGGTGGTTTTTTAGACCCAGAACACCAAGGGGGTGGGGGTTTTCTAGGCGCCGTGGGGGTAGGCCGGGAACTTCGCGCAGAGTGACGCCACGTCGGCCTTCACCTGGGCGAGCGCCCCTTGATCGGCCCGACCGCGCAGGGCCCGCGCGATGAGCGACGCGATCTGCGTCATCTCGGCTTCCTTCATGCCCTGCGTGGTGACCGAGGCGGTTCCGACGCGCACACCCGAGGTGACGAACGGGCTGCGCGGATCGTCGGGCACCGTGTTCTTGTTGAGCGTGATGCCGGCGAGATCGAGCACGGCCTGGGCTTCCTTGCCGGTGAGCTCGGCGTCGAACGGACGCAGATCGACCACCATGAGATGGCAGTCGGTCCCGCCCGACACGAGGCGGAAGCCTTCGTTGGCGAGCGCACTGGCGAGCGCCGACGCGTTGACCACGATCTGCTTCGCGTAGTCCTTGAACGACTGCGCCATCGCCTCGCGGAACGCGATGGCCTTGCCGGCGATCACGTGCTCGAGCGGGCCGCCCTGCCAACCCGGGAACACCGACTTGTCGATGGCGGCGGCGTGCACGGCCTTGCTGAGGATGCAACCGCCGCGCGGGCCGCGCAGCGTCTTGTGCGTGGTGAACGTGACGACATCGGCGTACGGCACCGGATTGGGATACACGCCACCGGCGATGAGGCCGGCCAGGTGCGCGGCGTCGTACAGGAAGTAGGCGCCCACTTCATCGGCGATGACCTTGAAGGGCTCCGGATCGATACGACGCGGATAGCTCGTGGTGCCGGTGACGATGAGACGCGGGCGATGCTCGTGTGCGAGATCGCGCACCTGCTCCATGTCGATGCGCTCGTCACCGGGCTTCACCTTGTACGGAATGAAGTTGTAGAGCATGCCGCTCGCGTTGACGGGCGAGCCGTGCGTGAGGTGTCCGCCGTGATCGAGGCTGAGGCCGAGCACAGTGTCGCCCTGCTTGATGAGCGCCTGATACGCGCACATGTTGGCGTTGGCGCCCGAGTGCGGCTGCACATTGGCGTGCTCGGCGCCGAACAACGTCTTCACGCGATCGATGGCGATGGCTTCGATGGAGTCGACCACCTGATTGCCGCCGTAGTAGCGCTTGCCCGGATATCCCTCGGAGTACTTGTTGGTGAGCACACTGCCCACCGCGCGCATGACCGCAGGCGAGGTGAAGTTCTCGCTGGCGATCAACTGCAGGCCGGTGGTCTGGCGCGTGAACTCGTCGGCGATGAGCCGTTCGACTTCGAGATCGGGATCGTTGTCGGAGGGGAAGGGCATGGCGTCTCTCTGCTCAGAACTCGTTTTCGAGTTCGGACAACTGTGCCACTCGGCGGGCGTGGCGACCGCCTTCAAACGGTGTGGAGAGGAACGTTGTGACGATTTCCTCAGCGAGGCCGACGCCCACCACCCGCGCGCCCATCGACAGCACATTGGCGTCGTTGTGGGAACGGGCCATGCGCGCGGTGTAGAGGCAATTGCACAAGGCCGCGCGAACGCCGCGCACCTTGTTGGCCGCGAGCTGCTCGCCCTGGCCGCTGCCGCCGAGCACGATGCCGAAATCGGCCTTGCCGTCACGAACGGTGCGACCCACGCCCGCGCAGATGGGCGGGTAGTCGACGCTCTCGGTGGAGTGCGTGCCCTGGTCGTCGACCGTGTGGCCCTCTGCAGAGAGGAAGGCGATGAGGTGTTGCTTGAGTTCGTAACCCGCGTGGTCGGATCCGATGGCGATGCGCAGCGACGAGGGCATGGCTGAATCCTAGGGTCCGGACCATTCGTGGCCCGTCGGGATTGGGGCGTAGTTTGACTTTCGTGACTCTCGATCCGCGCACACCCGTGATCGTCGGCGTCGGCCAAGCCGAACAGCGCATCGACGACCCGTTGGCCGCCGCTCCCCCGGCCGAGTTCATCGCCTCGGCGGTTCGCCTGGCCGCGTCCGACGCCGGCCTCTCGTCACTCGCCGCGGTCGACTCACTGCGCGTGGTGTCGTTCTTGTCGTGGCGGTATCGCGATCCGGCGCGGTTCATCTCGCTCGCTCTCGGCATCACACCCAAGGAGCACGCGCTCACCACCAACGGCGGCAACAGTCCGCA
>JBEAXP010000121.1:0-12273 GCA_041159745.1 Actinomycetota bacterium
GCGTTACGGAGAACCCGAAGAAGTCGCCCAGATGACTTTCGGATTGTGCCTACCGGCGGCCAGCTTCACCAATGGTGCGACACTCGTCGTCGATGGCGGTATGACGATTCGCCACACGTGAGCGAATGTCTCGGGCCCGACCAACACGTCAGGCCGGGTCGAAGATTCCGGAGAGACCGGTCGGTTGGTGTTCGCCGATGATCAGTTGTTCGAGAACCCCGAGTCCCGTGTTCGACCCGTCGCGGACACGGCACACGGCTTGGATGTGGACATGCCGCGGGTCGCACGGAGTCGCAACCGGAAGATCCCACGATTCGGCTCCCACCGCGAGATCTCCCTTCCAGTAGCCGTGCCCCCATTCGGGGTTGAAGTAGCCGATCCCGGACATGTGGAACTCGTACAGAGGCTCGAATTCGAGATGACGCCGTTGTCCGTCGGGAAGCGTGAGATCGAGAGAGAACGATTGCGCCCAGCGCGTGCCGGCGCGAAGCGAGGTCGAATACTCGACTCGCTGGGCGACCGCAGCGGCCGTTGCGCCGTCGGGGAGCAGGAAGCCGACTTCGTGCCATCGTGAGCCGTCGGCGAATTCGTTCACGTCGAAGTGGGTGGCGTACGAATCGAAGTTGACCGGAGCCCAGAGCCAATAGAACTGGGGCTTGTTGGTCGGCGCGCCGAGCTCGCTCGGCGGACCGATCGGCCGGACTCCCCAGGAACGGTCGCGCGACCCGTACGATCCCGACGCCACGTCGTGACGCCGGCCCTCTACCTCGATCCAACCCGACCAGTGACCGAACTGCGTGAGCCGGGTGTAGTCGGTCGTGATCCGTTGTCCGGCGCGCACGAGGAAGTGGGGTTCCTGAACCGGTCCGCTTCGGGCCGAGAACTCGAGGTCGGCCTTCATTCCGTGCTCGGGCGAATCGACGAGGATTCGATGCCTCTTCATCGGCTCGATGATGCGTACTTCGATCGGTCCGACCCGGTTGGCGTCGGCCCGATCGAAAGGTGCGCGAGCCGACGCGTGAAGCGATATCTGCCGAGCCCCGTCGATCACCACGGAGAACGAGGCATCGACGATGTGGCGGTTCGGATACAAGCCGAGAGCGACTCCGAAGTACAGCGACGCGTCCCGTCGGTAGCCGTTGAAGAAGTAGCGGTCGTAGTGATTCGGATCGCTGGACGCGGTGAAGGCGATCGGAGAACTCGACGCGTGAATCGGATAGTCGTCGAACGATGTGAGCACGGTCACGACGGTACTTCGGAACCGACGGGTCGACGGTCAACGACGCGTAATAGGGTCGAGACGTGCGGACGATCAACCCTCGCTCGTATTCCCGCCTGGCTCTGACCGCATTGGTCTTTTTGTGCGTGATCGTCCTGACCGGGGCGGCCGTACGGCTCACCGGGTCGGGTCTCGGTTGCGAGGACTGGCCTCGTTGCAACGAGGAACGCTTCATCGACGTGTCGTCGACCCACGGAGCGATCGAACAGATCAACCGCCTCTTCACAGGCCTCGTCGCATTGTCGGTCATCCTGGCCGTTCTCGGCGCCCATCGACGTCTGCCCCGGCGCGCCGACCTCGTTCGTCTGGCCTGGGGACTGGTGGCCGGAGTCATCGGCCAGGTCGTCCTCGGCGGCATCGTCGTTCTCACCGACCTGCACCCCTTGGCCAACCAGGGACACTTCCTGCTGTCGATGATCCTCGTCACCAACGCGACCGTTCTCTGGGTTCGGTCCCGTGACGAGCAGCTACTGCGAAGAGCGGAGAGTCGCAACTTCTCGCAGCGACTCGCGCTGCTCGCCTTCGCACTGGGATGCGTGGCGCTGTACACGGGAACCATCGTGACGGGCTCGGGGCCCCACGCCGGTGACGAGGACGCCCGCCGTTTCGGGTTCGACATTTCCCACGTCGCGCGCATCCACGGGATCAGCGTGGTGATGTTCTTGATCGCGCTCCTGTCGATCATCATGGTCGTCAGACGTCGAAAGAACGAATGGCGGGCCATGAGCGGCGTGCTCGAAGCGACGATGGCGATCGGAGTGATCCAGGCGGCGCTCGGTTACACGCAGTACTTCAACGACATCCCGGCCGCCCTGGTGGCGATTCACATCGCCGGTGCGACCGCGATCATGATCTCGTTGACACGACTGGTGACCCAGTCGAATCGAACCTCACTCGATCCCGCGTAGGCGATCGCGAACGGCCCTGAATTCGTTCACCATCGAGTGGATGATCGTTTCGACCGGTTCGACCGATTCGATGCGGCCCATGACCTGTCCGGTCAATGCGATCGATGCCTCCATGTCGCCGCCGAAGTAGAGGTCGAGAGCGCGACTCATCTCGGAGAGGGGCACGTTTTCCTGCTTCTCCAACACGGTGGTTCGCTCGGTGCGCAACGCGCGGAGCCCGGGGCGGGAGTGACGATTGAGGAACACCGTGTCGGTTTCGGCGCCGGCCACGATGGCGTTCTTCCAGTTGCCGTGCACCGGCGACTCCAAGGCTGACACCATTCGAGTTCCGAGTTGAACTCCGTCCGCACCGAGGGCGAAGGCGGCGGCCATCGAACGACCGTCGCAGATTCCGCCGGCGGCGATGATCGGAACGTCGACCTTGCTCGCGACAAGAGGGAGGAGCACCATGGTCGACACGTCGCGGGGATTCTTGAATCCGCCGCCCTCGCCGCCTTCGACGACCAGTCCGTCGACTCCGGCATCGACCGCCTTCAACGCGGCCGACAGCGTGGGAACGACGTGAAACACCGTCAAACCGGCCGACTTGAGTTTCTCGGTGTACTGGCGCGGGTCGCCAGCCGACGTGGTGACGAAGCGAACCCCTTGAGCCACCACGAAGTCGACGATGGACGGGTCACGAACGAAGAGTTGGGCGATGTTGACGCCGAACGGGCGATCGGTGACCTCGCGCATGGTCGAGATCTCGGTTCGAACCGCGTCGAGCTCACCGGACGATGTCTCGATGATCCCGAGTCCGCCGGCTCGACTCACCGCCGAGGCCAATTGCGAACGCGCGATCCAGCCCATGGGTGCTTGAACGATCGGGTAGTCGACCCCGAGAAGACGGGTGAGTCGGTTCGTGATCGGCGCGGGTCTGTTCATGTGCGCACGGTAGTTCGCGCCGACAAAGCGACCAACGGCATCGCCGCGACCACGAGTACCGCGCCCACCCAGGCGGCTCCGGACATCGTCTCGTCGAGAAAGGTCACGGCGAGGACGGCGGCGACCGCGGGTTCGAGCAGTGTGAGCATCACGACCGTCGTCGGCGCCAGCGTGCGCAAACCCCAGCCGAACGCGACGTAGGCGAGCGAGAGTGTCACCAGCGCCAGCCAGGCCATCACGACGAGGCCGCGTCCTTCGCCGAGCCAACCCAGATCGCGCACGAGCAGAACCGGACTCGCGATGACGCCGCCACCCAGAAAGAGCAGCGCCATGGTGCCCGTGGAATCGGCGCCACGGCCGATGGCGGTCGACCCGGCCTCGGTGTAAAGGGCGTAACTCGCACCGGCCAGCACGGCCGCCGCGATTCCGAGGGTGTCGGTGTCGATCCGCTCGGAACCGGTGCCGACGAGGAGCACCAGCCCGACGCCGATCATCGACGCGGCGAGATACCACAGAGGGGCAGGAGCGGGTCGCCCACGAATCGAACCGATGAGCCGACTGGCCAACGGGCTGACGGCGATGGTGATCACGGTCGCCAGTGCCACACCTGTCCGCTGGGTGGCCTGGAAGAATCCCAGTTGGTACACCGCGACTCCGAGCGATCCGATGCTCAACACCCGTCGGTGCTCGCGCCACACCGACAGGCGCCGGCCCGCGACGAGACACAGGACTGATCCCCCGACGAGGAGTCGCACCGAGCCAGCGGCGAGGGGATCGGTGCCGGCGGGGGCCTTGGCCAGAGCGGTTCCGGTGGTACCGAAGAGAACGGCGACCCCCAGGACCGCCAGGATCGGTCCCAGGGAGGATCGGGGATCCCTCCGAGTGGTCGAATCCCCGATGACTCTTTCCGATGGCACGGACTCTGAACTACCATCTCGGCGTTCCGTCACCACGGATCGCCGCCAGGCGTCCGGGACCCATCGGCGCAGCGTCGCTGGTGTGTCGTTGCGGTGGTGGACCTGGGCGGGGGGTTCTCCCCAGGCAACTGGACGAGGAAGAGACGGTTTTCGTGGCGAATCGCTGGAGACGATTGCTCGTCTTGCTGTTCGGCTTTCTGGCCGTCCTCGGCTGGGCGGCAACTCCCGCGTCCGCCGATGGGGTCTCGGTGCGGGCTCAGGTCAAGGAACAGGCCCGTGGCGCCGGGGGCGAAACGGCCAACAAGCCCATCGCCGGCGTGGTCATCGTGGTGACCGATGAGGCGGGCAACGAGGTCGGACGGGGCGAAACCGATGACAAGGGCGTGGTCGTGATCGATCTCCCCGGCAAGGCCAACTACACGGTTTCGCTCGACGAGGACACCCTTCCCGATGGTCAGGTGTTGAGCGACACCTCGCCGGCCACGCAATCGTTGACAGCCGAGAGCTTCATCACGTCGACCAAGGTGGTCAACTTCTTCACCGGGGAGTCGCAAGGAGGATCGCAGAACCTCGGCGAGAAATTGGCTCAGCGCCTCGTCAACGGCATTCGACTGGGCCTGATCCTGGCCATGTGCTCGGTGGGCCTCTCACTGATCTTCGGCACCACCGGCCTCACCAACTTCGCACACGGCGAGATGGTCACCTTCGGAGGCCTGGCCGCGTTCATCTTCAACATCACCGGTTTGACCTTCCTCGGGTTCATGAGCTTCCTCCCGGGAATATCCGATGACGGCAAGTTCCACATTCTCATCGCCGCCCCGCTCGGAATCGCCGCGGGCGGCTTGTTCGGTTGGGCGCTCAACGCGGGCATCTTCGCCCGACTGCGCAAGCGAGGAATCGGACTCGTCACGCAGATGGTGCTCACCGTCGGTTTGTCGATTCTGCTGCGCAATGTCTATTTGTCGCGCTTCGACAGCCGGACGCGGCCCTACGGCGACTACTCGCTTCAGAAGTCGTGGGAGATCGGTCCGATCCAGATCACACCGCGAGACTTCACCGTCTCGGTTCTCTCGCTGCTGATCCTCGTCGCGGTCGCGCTCGCTCTGCGCTACACGCGTCTCGGCAAGGCCACCCGCGCCGTTTCCGACAACCCGGACCTGGCCTCGGCCACCGGCATCGACTCCGAACGGGTGGTCAAACTCGTCTGGATCCTCGGTGGAGCCCTCGCCGCGACCGGTGGTGTTTTCCGCGGCCTCGACGAGCAGGTGAGCTTCGACATGGGAGCCCGTCTCTTGTTCCTGATGTTCGCCGGCATCACGTTGGGCGGACTGGGCTCGGCCTTCGGAGCGCTCGTCGGCGGCTTCGTGGTGGGTGTTCTCGTCGAGGTGGCGAGCCTCGTGGTTCCGACCGAATTGAAGGCGACGCCCGCACTTCTGATCCTGATCCTCGTGCTCTTGTTCCGTCCTCAGGGCATCCTCGGCAAAGCGCAGAGAGTGGGGTAGCGATGGATTGGTCGCTCATCTTCGAGAACAGCCTCAAGGGCCTCATCGGCATCAACGCCGTCTACTTCGCCATCGCCGCCCTGGGTCTGAACGTCCAGTTCGGATACACCGGCCTTCTCAATTTCGGCCAGGCCGGGTTCATGGCTTGTGGTGCGTACGGACTGGGCATGACCGCCCAGTACTTCGAGATCTCCATGTGGTGGGGTATTCCGCTCGGAATTCTGTTCTCGGTCGGACTCGGCCTGTTGATGGGTATTCCGACCCTGAGACTGCGCGCCGATTACCTCGCCATCGTCACGATCGCCGCGGCCGAGATCATCCGCCTGGTGGTTCGTTCCGTTCGGTTCAAGCACTACTTCGGCGGCAGCGACGGCATCAACAGCTTCTCGCAGACCTTCCGCGATCTCGGCAACAAGGTCGGAATCGACGAAGCCACCAAATACGGTTTCTCACCCTTCCGATTCACCGGCCGCGAGCTCTGGACGCTGATCGTCGGCTGGCTGCTGGTCGCCCTTCTCGGCTTCTTCGTGTACAAGCTCATGAAGAGTCCGTGGGGACGAGTGCTCAAGGCCATCCGAGAGGACGAGGATGCGGTTCGCTCGCTGGGCAAGAACGTCTACTCGTACAAGATGCAGTCGCTGATCCTCGGAGGCATTCTCGGAACGATCTCGGGCATGATCTTCGCGCTCGACCGCGCGGCGGTGCAGCCCGACAACTACAGCCGCGACGTGACGTTCTACATCCTCACCGCGCTCGTGCTGGGCGGAGTGGCGCGCGTGTCGGGTTCGATCGTCGGTCCGATGATCTTCTGGGGGATCTTCACGTTCCTCGACAACTTCATGCGGCAGGTGGCCGACGATCCGATTCGCATCGGAAACTTCCAGGTCATGGATTCGACCGACGTGGGTCCGCTCAACTTCATCCTCATCGGCCTGACCCTCATTCTGTTGATGGTCTTCCGTCCGCAGGGTGTGTTCGGTGATCGCAAGGAGATGGCGTTCGATGGCCGCTGAGCGTTCGTATTCGCCCCTAGCTCAGGCCGCCCGCGCGGCCCTGGCCGGCTGCGACAAGGTGCCCGGATCGCGCAAGCCCGATCCGATTCTTCTGGCCACCGGCGTACGCCGGGACTTCGGCGGCATCGTCGCGGTCGATGTCGAGCACATCGAGGTTCAGCGCGGCTCGATCACGGCGCTGATCGGGCCGAACGGAGCTGGCAAGACCACGTTGTTCAACCTTCTCTCCGGATTCGACACGCCGTCGACCGGAACCTGGTCCTTCGATGGACGCGACATGGCGAAGGTGGCTCCGCACAAGACGGCCGCCCTCGGAATGGTTCGGACGTTCCAGCTCACCAAGAGCCTCACGAAGTTGTCGGTGATCGAGAACATGAGACTCGGTGCCACCGGTCAGCGGGGTGAGAAGTGGTGGAACGGTCTCTTCGCCTCGACTTGGAAGAAGCAGGAAGCCGAAGTCACCTCGCGCGCCGAGGGTCTGCTCGAGCGCTTCAAGTTGTCGCACATGCGCGACGAATTCGCCGGAGCGTTGTCGGGCGGACAGCGGAAGCTCCTCGAGATGGCCCGGGCGCTCATGACGAATCCCACTCTGGTGATGCTCGACGAGCCGATGGCGGGTGTGAACCCGGCCCTCAAGCAGAGCCTCAACGACCACATCCGGGGTCTGCGCGACGAGGGCATGACCGTGCTGTTCGTCGAGCACGACATGGACATGGTTCACGACGTGTCCGACTGGGTGATCGTGATGGCCGAAGGGCGAGTCATCGCCGAAGGAACACCCGATGACATCTCGAAGAATCCGGCGGTGATCGACGCTTACTTGGGCGCGCACCAGGGTCGATCACTCCTGGAGGAGGGCGCATGACCAAGGTTCTCCACGCCACCGAACTGGTCGCCGGGTACATCCCCGAGGTCAACATCCTCAACGGCTGCAATCTCGAGGTGTCGGCCGGGGAGTTCGTCGGCATCATCGGACCGAACGGAGCCGGCAAGTCGACCTTCCTGAAGGCCGTGCTCGGGCAGTGCAAGGTGCGATCCGGTCACATCTACCTGAACGAGCAGGAGATCACCGGCCGCAAGGCGCACGAACTCGTGGCCATGGGGGTGGGCTACGTCCCGCAGACCAAGAACGTCTTCCCGTCGCTCACGGTTCGCGAGAACCTGGAGATGGGCTGCTTCTTGAAGCCTTCGGTCTTCTCCGAGCGGTTCGACTACGTGGTCGACATGTTCCCGCGTCTGGGCGAGCGGGCCTCGCTGCGAGCTGGTTCGTTGTCGGGCGGCGAGCGTCAGATGGTGGCCATGGGTCGCGCACTCATGATGAAGCCATCGATCCTTCTGCTCGACGAGCCGTCGGCCGGATTGTCTCCGGCGCTTCAGGACGAAGTCTTCGTCAACTGCCGCACGATCAATCAGGCGGGTGTGGCGATCCTGATGGTCGAGCAGAACGCGCGCCGTTGCCTCCAGGTCGTGCACCGCGGCTACGTGCTCGACCAGGGCCGAAATGCGTACACCGGATCGGGTCGCGATCTGTTGAGCGATCCGAACGTCATCGAGTTGTACCTCGGAACCCTCGCCCGCGCCACCGGCGGCTGATCAGCGAATCTGGTCGACCCTCGTCCCCTATGCGGTGACTTTCAGTCTCCAGATGTTCAGTGGCAGGAAATGAGAAGGGCCCCCGGTTTCCCGGGGGCCCTTCTTCACTCGATCAGAACGAGTGGGAAATCACTTACCGGCGTCGAAGTTCTCGCCGAGTGCGTTACCCATGTTGCCGTCGGTGCCGTACCAGTTCTTCACCTTCGGTCCGATTCCGCTCTCGACGGCAACGCGCAGGATGCGGCTGCCTTCGTCGAACGAGATCAGAACGACTGCGTCCGGATCGGCGGCGACCACGTCGGCCACTTCAGCGTCGAACGACGCAGCGGCCGGGTCGTAGGCCTTGACGCCCTTGACCTCGACACCCGCGGCCTCGAGAACGTTCTTCACGACAGCGGCGATGCCGTTGCCGTACGCGTCGTCGAGGTTGAGGATGTAGGCCGAAGCGTTGCCGTCTTCCACGATCTGGTTGGCCACCACGGCGCCCTGCAGGCCGTCCGCCGGAGCGTTACGGAAGTACAGGTTGTCGTCGGGGTAGTCGCTCAGCTTGGGGCTGGTGTTGGCCGGGCTGAACATGGTGATGCCAGCGGCGGTGATCTTGTCGATGACCGTGAGGGTCACACCCGAGGAAGCGGCGCCGACGATGGCGTCCACGTTCTCGCTGATGAGACGATCGGCGGTCTGCGACGCGATGTCGGTGGAGGTGTCGCCAGAGTCGCCCTGCGAGTACAGGACTTCCTTGCCGAGAACGCCACCAGCGGCGTTGATTTCGCTGATCGCGTACTCGAGACCGGCGTACTCCGGAGCTCCGAGGAAGGCGAGGTTGCCGGTTTCGGGCAGGAGCGAACCGATCTTCAGCTGGCCGTCGCCCTCACGGGTGGCGGTGGTGGTGCCGAGCTCGACGATTGCCGACTCGGGAGCCTCAGCCTGGATCAGGTTGTTGTTCGACTCTTCGGTGATGCGGTTGTCCGCGCCGAACTCGAGCATGGCGTACGAACCCTGGAGGGGCTCGCCGTTGCCGTTGAACTCGTGCGGGCCGGAGATTCCGTCATAGTCGGGGTCTCCGCCAGCCTGGATGATGGCCAAGCAGTCGGCGAAGGTGGTGCACTTCTCGCCGTCCTTGGTGATGCCGACGATCTCGTCAGCATGCTTGGCGCCGTCGGTGCCGGCCTTCTCGACCGCCAGAGCGATCACGATGGCAGCGTCGTACGCCTCACCGGCGTAGTTGAAGTCCTCGAGCGGAGCGTTTCCGATCGAGACCCAGAAGTCCGAAACCTTCTGGAGCCACTCTTCGCTGACCTCAGCACCCTTGGGCGTGGTGCCCTTCATGCCCTCGAGCTCGCCACCAGCGGCCGGAGCCTCGGTAGCGGGTGCCTCGGTGGCAGGAGCTTCAGTAGCCGGAGCAGCGGTGGTGTCTGCACTCTCGTCGTCGCCACCGCAGGCTGCGCCTACGAGTGCGAGACCAAGAATGAGAGCCCCAACGCGGCGTGCGCGGGTCTTCTGCATGTTTGGTTCTCCCCCTATGGAGATGAGGGGCGGATGCCCCATTGGTTTTGGAAGCGCCCAGGCTACCCCGGCTCCGAAAAAGATGACTTTTGTTATCGGTGTTACGGTCGGCTCATGAGCGAAGTCCTTTACCAGGTCAACGACCATGTCGCGACCATCACCCTGAACGCCCCCGAACGCCTCAACACCATTTCCGGGGGCATGCTCAACGACCTGTCCGAAGCCCTTCTGCAGGGCGATCGCGACCGGGACGTCCGCTGCATCGTGTTGACCGGAGCCGGCAAGGCGTTCTGCGCCGGCCTCGACCTGGCCGCGCAGATGGGCCAGAAGAAGGCCCTCGGGGTGCTCGACAGCGGGGGAGACATGGGCAGCGAGTTCGATCTGCGAACCGCTCCGCCCGTGGTTCTTCACAACCTCGACACGCCAACCATCTGCTCCCTCAACGGGGGTGCGGCGGGTTACGGACTCGATCTCGCGTTCGGCTGCGACATCCGCATCGCCGCGTCGACCGCGAAATTGAACCCCGGTTTCGCCAAGCGCGGAATCCTTCCCGAGAGCGGTGGCACATGGTTGTTGCCGCGCATCGTCGGCTACGCGAAGGCCGCCGAGATCTGCTTCACCGGCCGCACCCTCTCGGCCGCCGAAGGACTCGATCTCGGTCTCGTGAACCACGTCGTCGAACCCGAGCAGTTGAGCGAGAGGGTTTCGGAGCTGGCAGCCGAGATCGCGGCCAACGCACCGTTGGCCGTTCGGGCGATCAAGCGCATGATGCGGGCCGCCGAGACCGAGACGTTCGAACAGAACATCCACCACGTGTTCCTTCAGTTGCTTCCGTTGTTCCGCACGGCCGACTTCAAAGAAGGGGTCGCGTCGTTCATGGAGAAGCGTCCGGCCAACTTCACCGGGCGCTGAGTTTCGTCCATGTCCTCGGAGTCGTCTCGGCACGAAGAGGTGACCCTGCTGGATGGCCTGGCCACCACACGCGCCATCCGGAGGTACACGACCGACCCGATTCCCGACGACGATCTGAATCGAATCCTGTGGTCGGCCTCACGCGCTCCGTCCGGATCCAATCGGCAACCGTTCCGCTTTCTGGTGCTGCGCGATGGGCAACGGGCTCGCCAGGCGAAGGATCTGCTCGGCGAAGCATTTCGCGCCGGCTGGAACGCCAAGAAGTCGAGCGACGGCTACGACCGAGCGGTCGATTCGTCGAGCCCGAAGGCCCGACAGGCCCGTGCGATGCAGTGGTACGTGGATCACTTCGAAGAGATCCCGGTGGTCGTCCTGGTCGGACTCGTTAGGTACCGAAGCGCCAACCCGTACGAGGGAGCGTCGGTCTATCCGGCCTGTCAGAACTTGCTGCTGGCCGCCCGGGCCCTCGGATACGGCGGAGCGCTGACGATGTGGCATCAGGGCGTCGAACCGCAGCTGCGAGAGATTCTGAACGTTCCCGACGAGGTGGCGCTGTCGGCCTGCATCACACTCGGGCGGCCACAGGGGTCGCACGGGCCGGTTCGACGTCGACCGATCGGCGACCTCGTCTTCGACGACGAGTGGGGTCGTCGCGCCGAATGGGTCTTCGATCCGGACGGAACCGAATTCACGATCTGGAAGTCCAGTGAGACGTGAAGAGGCCGAATCTCTTCTCGGTCTGATCGCTCCGTACGACACCTCGACACTGCGTGATCGATGGCGGCGGGCCGCGCGCGAGCATCATCCCGACCGGGGTGGGTCGAACGACGTCATGGCGAGACTCAACGAGGCCTACGCGATTCTGATGGATGCGTCGAGCGAGGCGACGAATGACATCTCGAGCGTCGCGGCCGACGACGAGTCGGTCGCCCCGTCCCGGAGCGATCCCGTGATCCGTTCGGTCGATCGGCCGGCTTTCGTGATCGATGCCCTACCGGCCGTCGCCTTCGAGTCGCTGCTTCTGGCCGCCCGGATTCTCGGCGAAGTCGTCGACGACGATCCGCCCTATGCACTCGAGGTTCTGATCGAGCACGCCGGAGCGACGACATGGTGCCGACTCGATCTGGTGCCCGATGCCGGTTCCTCCACGGTGTCGATCACGTCCGACGGCCGAGCATCCATCGACACCTTGTGCCATCTCTGGGTCACGACGGTCAACGAACTCGGATTCGTTCAGTGAGGGCGCAGGGCTGCCGCCTTGAAGACGCGATCTCGGACGGCTCGACCGATTCCTTCGTCCGTCGGCAATAGCACCGCCACCCGTCGACACGCCTGCCGGTCGCATTCCCGAAGAAGTGCGTAGAGGTCGCGAGCGAAGGTCGTCGGGTCGGTTCGTCCGTCGAGGACTCGATCGACATCCACGGGAGCGGTGTCGTGAAGATCCACCGGAACGATCGTGCAGTCGGGTGCGTAATGACTCTCGAGCATTCCCGGAGCCCGCGAAGGTCCGGATGGGTCGGCCAACCCGCCCACGGTCTCGACGATCATCTCGGCGCTGATCGAACCAGGACGAAGGATCTGAGGTGGTTCCACCGAACAATCCACGATGGTCGATTCGAGTCCCACCTCGCACGGTCCGCCATCCAGAACGAAGTCCACGTCGTCACCGAGATCGGCTCGAACGTGGAGGGCGCTCGTCGGACTCACTCGCCCGAAACG
>JBEAXP010000173.1:0-5781 GCA_041159745.1 Actinomycetota bacterium
CGTCGGCCGACATGAAGTTGCCGGTGAAACTCATCTCTCGGGCGCGTCGGAGTCCGATGGCTTGCGGGAGAAGAACCGTGAGGCCCCAGCCCGGCATCACGCCGACGCGCGAATGCGTGTCGCCGAACTTGGCGTGTTCGGAGGCGATGAGGAAATCGCAGTTCAGTGCGAGTTCGAATCCGCCGGTGATGGCGACACCGTTGACGGCGCCGATGAGAGGCTTGTCGACCATCGGAAACGGTCCGCGCACCCCGTCGGAATTCGGCCGGCCGTCGGCGCCGGATCCGGACCCGAGATTGCCGCCGGTCGAGCCCAACTCCTTCAAGTCGAGTCCGGCGCAGAACGCGGGATCGGTTCCGGTGAGAACGATCACATCGACGTCGTCACGATCGTTCGCTTCGCGAAGTCGTCGCGGAAGTTCGCGGAGCACTTCGCTCGACAGGGCGTTGCGCGCGTCGGGTCGATTGAGTGTGACGGTCGCGATGCGTTCGCTCACGTCGAACAAGACGACATCGGAGTTCGGGGTGGACATGGTGTCTCAGGCTCCTTCGTTCTCGGCCGGCAGGAACGAGTACTTCACGTCCCCGAGTTTCACGAGCATCGCGGCGATCCAGCCGCCGAGCGCCCCGAAGTGATCGTCGAGAGTGGTGCTCGACCCGTCGGCCAGCGACTGGTCGGATAGTTCGTACAAGCCTTCGTACGTGCACTCGACCGCGAACTCGCAATCGAGCGAGGTCGCCGACGAACTCGGCTCGTCGATCGATTCGCCGTCGTACGCCGCTTCGACCGTGATACCGGCTCGCTCGAGCCGACCGTCGCCGATGAGTGGACTCGTGGCCGGGAGGAGTTCGCGCACCAACGCGACGTCGGGCTGCGCACTGATGCGCTGGATACGGAGGACGATCTCCATCTCGATCGCCGGGCGCTCGTCGGACGAATCCTCCACGTACCAACGGCGGTACGCGGTCTGGCTCCAGGACGGCCAATCGAAGGTGATGTGCGCGAGCACGCGCGGCGGGAGACCTTCGCCGGGAAGTCCGTAGCTGGTCTCCCACGACAGGTCGCCGAGCAGGACGTCGACCTCGAAGTGTTCCTCGAAGGCCTGGCGCTCGAGGAAGGCGCGTTCGAACGCGTCGCGCAGAGCGCTGATGACGTCGGTGAACACGTGGTCGAGCACGGCTCGAACCTATCGCTCGTGCGAGACTCGACCCGTGACGAACTCCGAACCTCTCGTACTTCTCGACATCGCCGACGGCGTGGCCACCATCACGCTCAACAATCCCGGCGAGCGCAACACGCTCACGGCGCCGATGGTCGAACAGATCACCTCGGCCATGGATCGCATCGAATCCGACCCCGCCATCGGGGCCATCGTGGTCACCGGCGCGGCACCTGCCTTCTGCGCCGGAGCCAACCTGGGCAACCTCCAGCAGAGTTCGGCCGAGAGCCTGGGCAACATCTATGAGGGTTTCTTGCGCATCGCGCGCAGCGAATTGCCCACCATCGCGGCCGTGAACGGCGCGGCGGTGGGCGCCGGCATGAACCTGGCCCTGGGTTGCGACGTCCGGGTGGCCGCGCGGCGGGCCAAGTTCGACACGCGTTTCCTGCAGATCGGCATTCACCCCGGTGGAGGACATACGTGGATGTTGCGTCGCATCGCCGGGCCCCAGACCGCGATGGCCACGGTGATCTTCGGTGAAGTCGTCGACGGCACGGAGGCCGAACGACTCGGCATCGTGCACCGCTGCGTCGAGGACGATCAGTTGCAGAGCGTCGCCCATGCCATGGCGGCGCGGGCCGCATCGGCACCGCGCGAGTTGCTGATCGAAACGAAGAAGACCATCAAGGCCATGGCCGATGTCGCAGTTCACGAGGATGCGGTGGCCCGCGAGCTCACACCGCAGCTCTGGAGCACCCGCCAGCCCTGGTTCGCCGAGCGCATCGCCGCCCTCCAGGCACAAATCTCCAGCAAGAAGTAGCGAAGTCCCGCGTCGGCCCGGCGGCCGCGACTGCCCTTGAAATTCTCCGCCGGAGGAGTACGGTTCGGCCAAGGGAGTTCAACGGAACCTGTGAAAGGGGGACCGATGAGCAAGCGCCATCGTTCGGACGAGGCGGTACCGCTACCCCGGGCCGAATTGCGGGCCCACGCGCACAACGAGCGCCATCGTGTGAAGGGCGAGTTGCACGAATTGGCCGGTTTGGTGTCGCACGGAGTCGAACCCGACGACGTGATCGACCCGGGTGCCGAGTGGAAGCCGACGCATCACCACGACGCCGAGCGAGCCATCAAGAAACTCGACTCGACACGTCGGCTGCGGCACTGGAAGCGCAAGGACTGGAAGCGGCGCACCGTGGTCAGGCGGCAGAAGAACGCCGCGTGGCGACGCCTCGCCGAATCGGCCTGAGTTTCAGCCCGGCGCGTTGGTGAGCCAGGCGCGCGCGAACTCGTCGCGTCGCACGGCCCACTCCTCGGCGGTGATGCCGTAGCGAACGTGGTCCTCCCACGCGCCGTTGATCTCGAGGAAGCGCAACGCGGTTCCCTCGTTGCGAATGTCGAGCTTCTCCATCACTCGATGACTGTTGTGATTGCGCGGCACGATGCAGATCTCGACCCGATGGAGATCGAGTTCTTCGAACGCGTAGCGCAGAACGACCACCACGGCTTCGGCGACGTAGGCGTGGCCGGCGCGGGCCTGGTCGATCCAGTATCCGATGGTTCCGCTCTGCAACGCACCCCGCACGACGTTGTTGAGATTGACCTGACCGGCGAACGCGTTGTCGACGAACAATCCGAAGGCATAGCTGACACCGGTCTGACGATCGCGCTCCTGCAGATTGCAGCGCGACGTGAAGGCGTCACGATCAGTGCTCGGATCGGGAGCGTAGGGAACTCGCTGCGGCTCCCAGACGGTGAGCCAGTCGTGGTTGCGACGCCTCACTTCCGACCAGGCCGGAAAGTCGGGCGCGACGAGCGGACGCAGCATCACCCGACGCCCATAGAGGCGCAGCGAACCCGTCGTGCGGGCCGGATGTTCGGTGTGGCGGGACGTGCGAGTCATGATGCATCCAGCAGTTCAGCACACACGCCGTCCATGAGGTTGTGCGCAGACACGGTGATCGAGGGCGCATCGAAGCGGCGCATCAGGGCCACCAGAACACACAGGCCTCCGACGATCACGTCGGCTCGGTCGCGGGGCAGGCCCGGATTGTGCACGCGGTCGGCCACGGGTTCGGTCGCGAGAGTACGGAAGACGTCCTCGACGGCGGCTCGCTCGAGCTCGAATCCGTGCAGAGCGGCCGGTTCGAACACGCGCTGACCCATCTCCACGGCGGCGGTGGTGACGATGGTGCCCGCGGTCCCGATGAAATGAGTGGCCCGGACGACGTCGGGAATCTCGCGAATCACGTCGTCGACCAGGTCGTAGGTGTCGCCGATGGCGTTGGTGAGTTCTTCCGGACGCGGCGGGTCGGCGGTGAAGTGCCGCTCGGTGAGGCGCACCGCGCCCACGTCGATACTGCGGGCCGCCACGACGGCGGGCCGACCACCCACCAGCTCGCCGAGGATGAGTTCGGTCGAACCGCCGCCGATGTCGACGACGAGATGGAAACCCGGCGGCACGGCCAGGCCGGTGGTCGCACCCCGATGCGACAACCGGGCTTCGTCGACGCCGCTCAGCAACTCGGGTGTCGACGACGTGATGGTCTCGACCGCATCGAGGAATGCGAGGCCGTTCGACGCGTCGCGAGTTGCGCTGGTTGCCGTGACGCGCAGGCGATCGACCGACAATTCGTCGAGAACGTCTCGGTACTCGCGCAGGCACGCGAGTGTTCGGTCCACGGCGTCGTCGTCGAGTCGCTTGGTGCGGTCGACACCGGCACCGAGTCGGGTGACGGTCACAATGCGCCGCAGCGTGCTGCCGTCGCGATCGCACACGAGAAGATTGGTGGAGTTGGTCCCGATGTCGATCGATGCCACGCGTCCCGAACTCATGACGCTCCGTCTCGATCGGCCGAGCCCAGTCGAGCGGCGACCCATCGGCCGACCGGGTCGTCGCCACCGGCGAGGAAATAGGCGTAATGGCCGTGCAGACACTTGACGCCGGTTCGGGTTCCGCTGACGCCGCCGCTCGGGCGCGGTCCGCGGTGATCGGGAGGAATCAGCGCGTCGCGTTCGGCGCCGTAACGCGCGTGCGCGGCCGCCAACTCCTCGGCATCGACGTCGGCCTCGGCTCGATCGACTCCGCCTTCGGCTTCGAGACGACTCACCGCCACGACTTCATTGCGCCCGCACAGCCAATAGAGCGTGGGCATCGGGGTTCCGTCGTCGAGCAGCGGATGATTACGAATCACGATCGGCCCGCCGAGGGCGTCGCGGACCACCACGTCGAACTTTCCGCTCGGCGGACGCCCCAGGAGATCCTCGACGAGTGCTCGATCGCGAGCGACGAGATCGTCGAGACGACCGGCGTCGTGTTCGCTCAACTCTTGCGGCGGCGACGGAAGAGTCCGCGCAGGAACAGCAACGCGGCCGCGACGCCGGCGGCAATCGGCAAGAAGCGCTTCATCACCGCACCGCCGGCGACATCGCCGAGGTTCAGCGGCTCGGCGGCGGGGCCTTCGATCTTGCGCACGGCCGGCTGGCCCGATGCGTCGGTGGTGGCAGCCGGTGCGGCCGGTGCGGCGGCACCCGTGCCCTCGCGCTCGATGAGAGCGTTCAGATTGTCGGAGAACTGTCCGAGCAACTTGTCGCTCACGTCGGCGAGTGCACCGCGACCGAACTGGGCGACCTTGCCCGTGATCGACAGGTCGGTGACCACGTTGCAGGTGGTTGCCGTGGGCGAGATCTCGGTGAGCGTGGCGGTGATGGTGGCCGACGCATTGCCCTTTCCACCGGTGTCGCGACCACTGGCCTTCAGAACGGCCTTGTAGCCACTCGCGTCCATCTCGGCGAACTGGGCTTCACCCTTGAACTGGGCGGTGATGGGGCCGACCTTGATCTTCACGACGCCCTTGTAGACCTCGCCGTGAACTTCCTGGAGTTCGGCACCGGGCAGGCACGGAGCGAGGCGCTCGAGATTGGTGAGAACAGTCCAGGTCTCGGCGATCGGTCGATTGACGGTGAACGAATGATTCAGGTCCATGAGTCGAGATCCTCCTGCGTGTCGATGTCGGCACTCGAGCCAGGGCAGGCTACTTCCGAAACCAGTTCGGGGCGCAGGCGAATGAGGTCACGCGCGCCACTGTCACCGCTGACCGGAAGCAACGACCACACCGACTCGTGCAGACGCACCGGATTGCCGCGCACTCCGTCGTACGTCGCCACGGCGATGGGTGATGTCGCGGCGGCCACGGCCCGCCAGGCGTCGGGTGTGACGAAAGGTTGATCGGCCAGACCGATCACGACGGCATCGGCTCCCTGCTCTCGCGCGGCGGTCACCGCGCTCTGCACCGACGTGGCCTGGCCCTCGGCCCAGTTCGGGTTGCGCACGATCACGCAGCCGGCGGTGACGTCGGCGGGCAGGTCGGTCGCGCCCACGACCACGACGACCGGTCCGATGCCGGCGGCGCGGGCGGCTCCGATGGCCCGTCCCGAGACCGTGTCGAGCGAGTCGGACCCCGTGGCGTCGCGCCCGAGACGGGCCAAAAGCTTGTGGGTCGGCCCCGTGAACCGAGAACCTGCTCCGGCGGCCAGGACGACGGCGACTGTTGTCACAACCCCACTTTGCCTGATGAGCAGGACTTTCGTGGGATTCGGAGGCCGGATTCCGGGTCGAATCCAGG
>JBEAXP010000205.1:0-3852 GCA_041159745.1 Actinomycetota bacterium
ACTCCTGCAGGAGTCGCAGCGCCAAAGCATGGCGGGGGATCCGAATCGCGACGGTGTCGCGACCGCCGGTCACCTCGTCGAGAACCCCCACCGCTCGTTCGACGATGAGAGTGAGGGGGCCGGGCCAGAACGCCTGCGCCAAAGCCTCGGCCGAAGCGGGCCAATGGCGGCTCAGCGATCGCGCCGCAGCCACGTCGGCGACGTGGAGGATCAGCGGGTGGTCGGCTGGACGTCCTTTGATCGCGAAGATCTTCCTCACTGACGAAGGAGAGGTGGCATCGGCGCCGAGCCCGTACACCGTCTCGGTCGGGAGACCGATCACCCCGCCCGAATCGAGGACCTGGCGGGCTCGGTCGACGGGATCGTCAGGTCGCGAGGAAGTCGAGGACGGCATCGAAGAAACCGAAGTTCTCGGTGGTCGCGAAGTGGTCGCAATTGCGCAGGGTCACCAGACGCGCGTTCGGGAGTGCGGAGGCCAGGGGCTCGCCCGGACCGGCGAAGTCCTTGTCGCCGATCACGACCAGAGTCTCGGCGGTGAGTCGTTCGAACTCGGCCGAGTCGAACGGCCGCGACGAACGTTTCATGACCGCCGTGAGCGCACGTCGGTCGTTGCCAGGGGAGTCGGCGTACTGGACGAAGAGACGCGCGATGTTGTCCTCGGGGTCGCCGCGTCCCTCGAGTGCGTCGATCAGTCGACCGTGGGCCGCTTCGTCACGAGGGTCGAGAACGTTCTTCCCGATTCCGGCCAGCACCAGCTTGCCGAATGATTCGGGTCGCTCGATTGCGGCTCGGAGAACGGTCATGGCCCCGAGCGAGAATCCGACGGCATCGACCTGGTGATCGCCGATGGCCTCCATCACTCGAAGAGTGAGGTCGGCGTATTCGTTCGGGTCGTGAGGCCGCGGAGCCGAGCCGTGACCGAGGAGATCGACTCCGATCACGTCGCGACCCGTGTCGGCGAGGAGATCGACCAAACCCGATGATCGCCAGGTCGTGTCGAAGGAGCCGCCCCAACCGTGGACCAGGACGACGGGACGGTTCACCACGAGGGTCAAACTACCCCGTAGCCTGTGGCGGCCCTTCTTATGAAGTTCATCAATCACCAACCGCCCTACGACTTGACGTACAACGACGTCTTCCTCGTGCCCAGTCTGTCGACGATCAACTCGCGACTCGACGTCGATCTCCAGACCACCGATGGAGTCGGGACCACCGTTCCGATCGTCGTGGCGAACATGACGGCGGTGGCCGGGCGGCGAATGGCCGAGACCGTCGCTCGCCGCGGCGGACTGGTCGTTCTGCCCCAGGACATTCCTCTCGACGTCATCGACGAAACCGTCCGCTACGTGAAGTCCCGTCATCACGTGTACGAGACGCCGATCACCCTCACGCCTCACAACACCGTCGGTGATGCGCTGGGTCTCATTCACAAGAGAGCCCACGGGGCCGTGGTCGTCGTCGATGCCGACAATCGTCCGGTCGGCATCTTCACCGAAGCCGACGCCGCCGGGTACGACCGCTTCACGCAATTGCACAACGTGATGTCGACCGATCTGCTGACGATCGAAGCCGGAACCGATCTCGAGAAGGCGTTCGACGTACTGTCGGGTCATCGACTCACGACCGCACCCGTCGTCGACGTGTCGGGCCGGATGATCGGTTGCGTGACGCGCAAGGGAGCTTTGCGTTCCACTCTGTACCGACCCGCGCTCAACTCACAGAGGCAGTTTCTCACCGCCGTGGCGATCGGCGTCAACGGTGAACCGGCCGACAAGGCGGCTCGTCTCCGCGACCTCGGTGTCGACGTTCTCGTCGTCGACACCGCCCACGGTCATCAGGACCGAATGCTCGACGCGGTGCGCGCCGTCAGAAAGAGCGCACCGCAGGCGATCGTGGTGGCCGGCAACGTGGTCACCGCCGACGGCACCAACCAGTTGATCGATGCTGGTGCGAACATCGTGAAGGTCGGTGTCGGACCCGGAGCCATGTGCACGACGCGCATGATGACCGGGGTCGGTCGTCCGCAATTCTCGGCCGTTCTCGAATGCTCGGAAGCCGCGCGTGAAGCGGGCGCTTCGGTTTGGGCCGATGGAGGAATCCGCTACCCGCGTGACGTGGCTCTCGCGTTGGCCGCCGGTGCCGGCAGCGTGATGTTCGGTTCGTGGTTGGCCGGAACGTACGAATCGGCGGCCGACACGCTGCGAGACCCCGATGGTCGCCTCTACAAGGAGAACTTCGGCATGGCCTCCAATCGCGCGGTGCGCAATCGCACTCGCCGCGAGAGCGTCTTCATGCGGGCTCGCAAGGAGCTGTTCGAGGAGGGCATCTCGTCATCGCGCATGTACCTCGATCCCGAGCGTCCGGGAGTCGAGGACATCATCGATCACATCGTCGCCGGGGTGCGCAGCGCCTTCACGTACTCGGGGTCGGCCACGGTCGCCGAGTTCCGCGAGCGGGCCGTCGTGGGTATCCAGAGCGCAGCCGGATACGACGAAGGGCGTCCGCTCGGTCAGAGTTGGTGAAACAGTGCCCATCGTCGCCATCGATGGACCCGCGGGGGCCGGCAAGTCCACCATCGCCCGTTCACTGGCCAGTCGCCTCGGTGTTCAGTACCTCGACACCGGAGCCATGTACCGGGCAGTCACCGCCGAGGCTTTGAAGACTTCCATCTCGCTCGATGACTCATCGGCGGTGGGTGCGCTGGCGCGCGATTGCGATCTGCACGTCGGACTCGATCTCGTGACCATCAATGGCCGAGACGTCACGAAGGAGATCCGGACTCCCGAAGTCACCTCGGCGGTGAGCATCGTCGCCGCTCACAGCAGCGTTCGCTCCGAGATGCGACGTCGCCAGCGGGAGTGGGGCGACGCACGAGGGGGTGGCGTCATCGAGGGCCGCGACATCGGAACCGTGGTGTTCCCCGATGCGACGCTCAAGGTCTTCCTGACCGCGTCTCCGCGAGTTCGGGCCGAGCGGCGTGTCGCCCAGGCCGGAGGCGACGTGGACGAGGTCGAGGCCTCGATCGCCGAACGCGATCGCCTCGATTCGACGAGACCCGACAGTCCTCTGGCCGAGTCGTCGGATGCGGTGGTGGTCGACACCAGTCACTCCAGCATCGATGACGTCGTCGATCGGATCATCGCCCTGTTGGAGGACAAGGCATGATCGGCGTCGAGACGTTCCTGGCCGGCAATTCCTTGACGAGCCGGGCGTTCTACCAAACCGTTCGCTTCATCGTGGTGTCGTTCTGCCGAACCTGGATGCGCATGACCATCGAGGGGCGCGAGAACATCCCGAAGTCCGGAGCATTCGTTCTTGCGCCGGTCCACCGCAGCTACATCGACACCCCGATCGCCTCGGGCTGCACCCGCCGACGTCTTCGTTTCATGGGCAAGGATTCCATGTGGAAGAAGCAGCCGTTCCGATGGACGCTGTCCGCCCTCGGTGCTTTCCCGGTCTCGCGAGGCAGCGCCGACCGCGAGGCGATCGTTCGGTGCATTCAGGTGCTGGAGAGCGGCGAACCCCTCGTGCTCTTTCCCGAGGGCGAACGCAAAGCGGGTCCCGTCGTGCAGCCGCTCTTCGACGGCGCGGCCTACGTGGCCTGCAAAGCCGGCGCCTCGATCGTCCCGGTCGGGATCGGTGGTAGCGAGCGCGTGATGGGAAAGGGTGCGAAGTTCATCTGGCCGCGAAAGGTCCACGTGATCATCGGCGAGCCGTTGCCCGTTCCATCGGCGGTCGACGGGCGCATGCCGCGAACCGCGGTGAAGGAAACTTCGGTCCGGCTGCACGCCGAACTTCAACGGCTGTTCGACTTGGCTCAGGAACGGGTCGGTCAGCCCAATTCGACGAAGC
>JBEAXP010000206.1:0-9911 GCA_041159745.1 Actinomycetota bacterium
CCCACGATGGTCGACGCTTCACGCACCTGACGTATCGCGATGTCGCCCCCATTGTTGACGATGAGTCGACGAAGGGAACCCCCGGCCCACCCCACGTCAGCAATCGTGTCGGCGACGGCCCCGGCCACGGCGATCATCGAGGTGGCGAAGTCGTCGGCGTGAAGGCTGCTGGTCGCCGCGACCATCAGCCGCGCGGTGTCGCCATGGGGTCGTGGATCGGTCGCGATGTCGGCCCGCAAGGCTGGGAGTTCGCCCACCAGTTCATCGAGGATCGTCCTGAACCGCAGCTCCATCGCCGTCTCCGCGCGTACGACGGCATCGTCGGCACCATCGGCGGTGATCACGAGATCGATTGGGCCGTACTGAAGATGAAATCGCCCGTCGCTCAGTCGACCGACGTTAGGGCCGGACACGACTCAGCCCGAATACTTGGTCTGTTCGCGCAGGAAACGGACGCGTTCGTTGGCAACGACGTCGTCGAAACTGCGAATGGACGCGCCATGACCACCCAGTGCCAGGTACTTGTCGCGCGGCACCGTGAACTCGAGAGGAGCAACGATGGCGGGCGTGGGCACATGACCGAATGAACCCGGCGGCACCCGCTCGACATCCACCATGATCGTGATTCCGCCGCCCGGCCAGAGATACACCGGGGCGCCGCCGACGGTGACGAGTGTTTCTCCGCTGTGGATCGAATGTGTGAGTGCGATCGGTGAGGTGGTCGTTCCGGCACGAAGACTTCCACCGGCCCCCGCCATGAACACCACACTCGTCAGTGCGGGCTCGCAATTCACGCTGATCTGCTCGACAGTAGGCAGGACATCAGCCGGCGTCGGAGCCGGCACCGGCTGCAGATTCTCGTCGAGGACGTAATAGGCCCAGTCCTCACCGGTAGTACTCGTCATCAGGAGGCGAAGTCCGGGCCAGGCGTGCTTCTTGTTGAACGGCAACAGGATCTCGAGCGGGTCGGTGATCGTGGTGCCACCCCAACCGGTTCCTGGTCCGGCGACGTTGAAGATTCGACCCGGAGTCGAACGACGGCCACGAATCTTGATGCCGGTCGGCCGCATGCCGAGTACGGCACCGGCCTGATGCTCGGACAAGACACCGGTGATGTGCTCGTCGACCACCACCACCTCGTCGACGAGCTCGTGCCATTGTCCGGCGAACATCCCGACGGTGGCCGAACCACATCCAACTCGCATTCGCCGCTCGGTTTCTCCGTTGACGATCGGTGCTCGACCGGCCTGAACCACGAGATGTGCGCCGCCCTCGACCTGCAGCTCGACAGCGCGCTTTTCGCACAGTTCTTCGAGTGCTCGCATCGTGGCGAGGCCCGCGTGCTTGGTGAGGCCGGTGAGATGGTGAACTCCCCCGAGCGACAGCATCTGCGATCCGTACTCGGTTGTGCTCACGTGACCCACGGGCTGACCTTCGTACAACACCGTCGAGGTTTCGTCTCCCACGTGACGATCGGTGTCGATCTTCACCTTCACGCCGCAGTACGAGAAGATTCCCTCCGTCACCACGGTGACAGTGTCGACGCCATCGTGCTCGGACGACACGATGAACGGTGCGGGCTTGTAGTCGGGATAGGTGGTGCCGGAACCCGAGGCAATGAGACGGGACGACACGACAGTCCCCGATGTCGCGCCCGTGAACGAGACGATTTCGTCGCCTCGTTCAAGTGCTCGCTCGAGCACCACCACCGGATCCATTCGAGTGAGGACACCATCAACGTTTCCGTATCGATCACAGGACCCGGTTTGGCCGGGCTTGATGAAGCAGCGAATCGGACAGGCTTCGCACCGCACCTTTCCTTCGCCTGGCTGATCGAAATCGTCGGCCGAAACAACGGTTTCGATGGTCATGGCGTGGCCTCTCTGATCGCTCGCAGAACGCGCTCGGGTGTGGCCGGGAGCGACGTGACGAGAGCGCCGGTGGCGTCACGAATCGCGTTGATGATGGCGGGAGCGGTGGGAATGAGAGTGTGCTCGCCGACCCCCTTGATGCCGTAGGCGCCATGTGGGTCGTTGGACTCGATCAGAATCGAGGTGACCGGAGGAACGTCACCAATGGTCGGTATGAGGTAGTCGTGCAAATTGTCGTTGCGACCCGGCACGTACTCCTCGAGCAACGCGAGCCCGATGCCCTGGGCGATGCCACCTTCGATCTGACCCTCGACCAACGTGGGGTTGACCGCGCGTCCAACGTCATATGCGGCCACGATCCGCTCGAGGTGAACTCGGCCGGTCGTCGTATCGACGACCAATTCCACGAGTTGTGCGCCGAATCCGTACACGGCGTACGGCTCGCCTTGTCCGTCGGCGTCGAGAGGCGTCGTCGGCGGATCGTACGTCTCGATCGCAGAGACGGCGTAGCCGTTTTCATCAACGGTCTTCGGAAGTTCGACGGGATACGTGACACCCTTCGATCGGACGAACAGACCACCGTTCTCGATGCCACCGTCCACCACGATCTCTGCACTCGGATCAGTGCAGCCCGCGAGCGCAAGAAGCTTTTCACGCAACGACGCAGCGGCACGGTGGACCGCGTTGCCGGTCACGAACGTCTGCCGCGAGGCCGAGGTTTTCCCCGCATCGGGTGTGACCGACGTGTCGGCCCCCACCCGCATGACCGATTCGAGGGGAACACCGAGGGTCTGAGCGAAGATCTGGGTCATCACCGTGTTCGAACCCTGACCGATGTCGACCGCTCCCTGATGAAGAACGACGCGGCCAGAGGTCGTGACACCGCAAAGAATCGTCGAGGGGTTCGGAAGAGCGGTGTTGCCGCATCCGTACCAGATGCCCGCGATCCCAATGCCTCGGACCTTGTTGTCATCAACTGGACCGCGACGTGCACGAGCGTTCTTCCAGTGCGGTTCGAGGGCTTCGAGACAATCGCGATAGCCCACCCCCGACTCGAACACTTGACCGGTGACAGTGGCCGCTCCCGCCACCAGAGCATTACGAATCCGAAACTCGAGGCGATCCAGCCCGACTTCGTCGGCAAGGAGGTCGTACACCGTCTCCTGCGCCACCGCCGCCTGCGGCACGCCGAATCCGCGGAACGCGCCAGCGGGAGTGCAGTGCGTGTGAACAGCGACCGTGGACGCGCGGTAGTTCGGGACCACGTACGGACCGGACCCGTGGACGGGGACTCGATTCGCCACGGTCGGGCCCCATGACGCGTAAGCGCCAGTGTTGAACGCCCCGTCGAGGCGAACCGCGAGCAATCGCCCGTCGGCTGCCACGCCGGCCTCGACGGTGATCCGGGACGGATGACGCTTCGTCGTGGTCCTGATCGATTCGTGACGGGTGTAGCGGATGCGAGCCGGCCGACCGAACTTGATGGCGGCCAGGGCGACGAACGGCTGTATCGACAGATCGAGTTTGCTCCCGAACCCCCCGCCGACCGACGTGGGCACCACCCGAACTCGATGTTCGGGGAGATCGAGGATCGCCATCAACTCGTCACGATCCATCGTCGGGGCCTGCGTCGTCGCCTGGACCACCACCACGTCGCCATCGAGCCAGGCCCATCCTGCCTCCGGCTCGAGGTAGGCATGCTCGATGAAGGGTGTCGTGAAAGTGCGGCTCACACGATGCGACGAGTCACGAAGCGCCTGATCGACGTCACCCTTGCGGACGAAGCCACGGACGAGAACGTTGTCGGCGCGATTGGCGTGCACGAGAGGCGCCGACGGGCGCGATGCCGAATCGACGTCAAGTACGGCCTCGAGCGGCGTCCATTCGATCGGAAACCGCGCCACGACTTCCAGCGGCGAACCTGACTCGACGACCAAAGCCGCCACTGCTTCTCCGATGAAGCGCGCCTCGCTCACGGCGAACACTGGTTGATCGATGAAAGCCGGGATTACTCCGAAGGCGTTACGACCCGGCACATCCGCCGCAGTGAGGACTCCGAGCACATTCCCTTCGCCGGCCACGAAGGCATCCAGATCGCCGAACGAAAACGCAGCTCGATGATGCGGCGACCTGATGACGACGACCGACGCGGCCCCCGAGTCGATTCCATCATCGCCGAAGACATCGGTACCGGTCAGTTTCTCCACCGCATCAACTCGAGTAACTCGAGCACCGACCGTCTTGCTCGGAGTCGGTCGCTCGATCGGAAGAGCCTCGTCATTGGCTGCGACGACGGCGGCGATGATCGAGCGGTAGCCCGTGCACCGACACAAAACACCACCCAAAGCATTTTCAACCTGCTCGACCGATGGATGGGGCTCGGTGGTCAGCAGTGCGTATGCGCTCATGAGCATTCCAGGGGTGCAGAAACCACATTGCGCCGCGCCATGACGGGCGAACGAAGTCTGCAGGCGCCGCCCCAACTCGGTGGAGGCAAGATGTTCGACCGTCGTCACCTCGGCATCCTGGAGACGGCCGACTGGCACCATGCACGCGCAGAGCGGATCCTGGTTCACGAGAACCGTGCACGCTCCGCAGTCGCCGGCATCGCAACCGACCTTGGTCCCCTGCAGTTCGGCTTCGTCTCGCAAGAAAGTCGTCAGGCGGCGCGCCGTCGCCTCGGTGTCGAGGCGGACGCCGTTGACGGAGAGCGACACGCGACTCATGCGACGTCGACTCCACAATCGACGAGAGCTCGCCGCACGAGTTCGGGAACGACATCGAGGCGATAAACCGCCGAGCACCGGATGTCGTCGATGGGCGACAACTCGCGGAGATCGCTCGTGTCGACTCGAACAGGACCACCGGCGAGCACCGACGCCTCGACGCTGGCCAGGCGGCGCGCGACCGGCGAGCACGCCCCGACGGCGACACGAGCACTCGTCACACGACCCCGGTCGTCACGACCCACTGAGGCGGCGACCATCGCCAACGAAATCACGAGGTACGCACGAGTTCCCAGCTTCACGAAGGACGAGATGCGTTCGGTCGCTTCCCTTGGGACGATGATGGCGGTCACCAATTCGTCGGCCGCCTTGGCAGTGGCCCGATAGCCAGTGACGAAATCCTCGAGAGGAAGTGAGCGGGCCCCCCGAATCGACCGCAACTCGACCCGAGCGTCGAGTGCGAGGAGCGCCGGAATTCCATCACCGGCGGGAGAGGCCGTGCAGAGATTTCCAGCCACTGTTCCGGCTTTTTGAACTTGCACGGCGCCCACTTGAACCGCCGCCTGCTGAAGCGCGAGAAGACCAGGTGGCAACGTCGCCCCAGCGATGTCGGCCCAAGTGACCCCAGCACCGATCCGAAGTCCGTCGGGAGTCGACTCGATGCCGCGGAGCTCGGAGACGGCCGAGATGTCGAGGACGTCAGCCGGGACGTCCCGACCCACCAGCGCCGGGTAGACGTCGGTCCCACCGGCCACCACCACGACACCACCAGCCGCGAGCGACGCCAACGCGTCACCCAGTGATCGGGGCTTCTGATACGTCGAGTCAGCCGCTTTCAGCACTTCCCCGTCCTACCACTCGTACACGAGTGAGTCAACAGCCACTATTGTTTTGTTCGACGCCGAACTAGGGGGACGACGATGGGCAAGGCACTGGTGATCGTGGACGTGCAGAACGACTTCTGCGAGGGCGGCTCGCTCGCAGTCGAGGGCGGCTCGGCCGTGGCCTCGCGCGTGTCGCGGTACCTGCGTGACTCGCGTTCGGCGTACGACGTGGTGGTGGCCACACGCGACTGGCACATCGATCCCAAAGGCCATTTCGCGGAGCAGCCCGACTACGTCGACACGTGGCCGCACCACTGTGTCGCCAACACGGCTGGGGCCGAGTTCCATGCCAATCTGAACGAGTCGGTCGACTTTGCATCGTCGATCGATGTGGTTGTCTCGAAGGGGAACTACACGGCCGCATACAGCGGATTCGAGGGCGCTACCGATGACGGTCGCTCGCTCGTCGACTTTCTGAAGGCGCGGGGGGTCACTGATGTCGACATCGTCGGCCTGGCCACCGATCATTGCGATCGAGCCACTGCCCTCGATGCGGTCAACGAAGGGTTCAACGTTCGACTTCTCCTCCCGATGTGCGCCGGCGTCGCACCCGCGACCACCCAAACCGCGCTCGCCCAAATGGCCGCCGCTGGCGTGGCCATCGTCGACACGGTCGGCTGACGCAACTCTCGGCTCGTTCACGAGTCGCTAGCCCCGCTTGGCGGTCACGAGAGGCCGCAGACGCGCCGCCACCACTGCGATCACGAGCATGATCATCTGCGCGTACACGGTCGACACGTGAAACTGCATCACTCCCAGCGATCCACCCAACACCACTGCGGCGATGGCCAGGCCCTTGAGCGACCCCGGCTTCCCGAGGATCACCACCAGGAACGAGTTCACCAGGAACCGCAAACCGTATTGAGGGGTGAGGGTGTTGATCGGAGCAAGCATCGCTCCTGCCAAGCCGGCTGTTGCGCAGCCGATTCCGAACAACCAAGTCCGGGCACTTCGAACGCTGTAGCCCATGGCTTCAGCCAGCTCCGGATTGCGCACCGCTGCCCGCCAACGCAGACCGATGGTGGTGCGATCGAACAACAGCCAGGCCACCACCAGAACGATCGCGGCAATGACGACAGTGAGTCGCCACCACGGGACGTTGTAGCCAGCGACGATGAACGAGCCACCGATCGGGTCATCGACCTGTTTGGGATTTGGCGAGTAGATGAGTTGCACACCCTGACGAATGATCAATGACAATCCGAACGTCACGAGCAGAGTGTCGAGGGGACGCAAGTAGAGGCGTCTCACCAGAACGAGTTCGACGAACGCGCCGAACAGGCCGGCGACAATCGGCGACACGACGAAACCCCACGTGGGTGAGCCGAGCCAGTCCTGAACCTGGTACGTGACATAGGCGCCGATGAGGATGAACTCGCCGTGCACCATGTTCACGACTCCGAGAAGACCGAGGGTGAAGTGCAAGCCGATCGCAGCGAGAACGAACGTGGCGACCAGGGCAACGACGGTGAACGAGTCGATCGGAAGAAGTGTCCCGAGCATCAGACCGACAACCTCGACTCGATCACGCCACTGGCGTGGAGATCTCGGATCATCCCGGTCTCGACGATCGCGCCTTGTTCGATCACGTGGCAGCGACCGCCGATCGCCAGTGCGGTGTCGAGATTCTGCTCGACGAGCAATACCGACGTGCGCTTGACCACCTGAGCCAGTGCCTCGACAAGTTGCTCGCGAACCACTGGGGCGACGCCTTCGGTTGGCTCGTCGAGAAGCACCAGCGACGGCGCACTCGAAAGCGCCATGACAAAACTGAGCATCTTGCGTTGCCCGCCACTGAGACTCTGCGCATCCTGTTTCATTCGCTCTTTCAGAATCGGGAACCACTCGAGAACCTCGTTCTGCATGTCGATGCGATCATCGAGGAAATGACGAGCCAGTCGAAGGTGTTCGGCGACCGAGATGCCCGGATATACGCCCATCCCCTGCGGCACGTACGCCAATCCGGCCCGATTGATGCGGTTGCCCGGCCAACGCGACACGTCACGATCATCGAAAACAACACGACCCGTGTGCGGCAAGAGACCGGCGATCGCCTTCAGAACAGTGGTCTTGCCGGCGCCGTTGAGACCCAGCATGGTGAGGACTTCACCGCGTTCTACCGAGAGATCGAGACCCGACACGATCGTGGTCTGACCGTAGCCAACGCCCAGATTCGAGACGGAGAGGATCGCGCCGCTCATACCGTGCGACCCAAGAACGCATCACGAACTGCCTGGTCGTGCTGAACCTCGTCGATACTTCCCGACGCGATGATCGTTCCGCGGTGCATGACGAGAACACGATTGCTCACGCGACGTATGAAATCGATGTTGTGTTCGACCACCACTACTGCTCGCACCGTGCCTTCGGCCACGAGTCGGCGGCACAGTTCAGCCATACGAGCTGCCTCGGATCGCGTCATTCCCGACGTGGGTTCGTCGAGGAGTAGCAGTCTCGGCTTGGCGAGAAGCACCATGCCGATCTCCAGCCATTGCTGTTCGCCGTGGCTCAACTTCGATGCCGAATCGAATTGCTTGGAAGTGAGCCCGATCATTTCGAGCATCGCATCGACTTCGACGGGCGACGACGCATCGGGCCCTCGACCCTTTCGCATGGCACCGAGTCGCAGGTTTTCCCGAACACCGAGTGCCGGAAACACCGTGGTGTGTTGGAACACCATCCCCAAGCCACGTCGCACCCGCTGGTGGGCGGCCAGATCGGAAATATCGGCCCCGTCGAAACTGATGTGCCCTTGCGACAACTCGAGTCGACCGTAAAGCAGGTTCAAGAGCGTGGTCTTGCCTGCTCCATTCGAACCCACGAGTCCGGTGACTTCACCTTCAGGCAGGTCGAACGACACGTCTTGAACCGCCATGAAGCCGCCGAACGACTTGCTCACTTCGCGGACTTCGACAAGAGCCGTCATCGCGCCGGGCCTCGATCGAGAAAGCCGAGCACGCCGGCCGGGAACACCATCACGACGAGAATGAGGAGCGCACCGATCACGAAGATCCAGGTGTCGAGCATGGTGCCCGACAGAGTGGCCGTGAGGTGCTGAAGGACCACGGTTCCGACGATCGGACCCAACAGAGTTCCACGACCGCCGAGCGCAACCCACAGGAGAACCTGTGTTGATGCAGCCACGCCGACCGCCGCTGGCGTGATGATTCCTTCGTGGACGTAGAAAAAGGCTCCACCAACCGCGGCCAGTGCCGCCGAGAGAGCGAAGACCTCGATCTTGATGGACGGGACGTCGTAACCGAGAAGGTCGACCCGGTCCTCATTCTCACGAATACCTCGCACTACGAGACCGATTCGACGAGACACGAAGATCCGCACGAGTACGTAGACGATGACGAGAGCGATTCCGGCCAACCAGTAGAAGCCCCGACCACGGTGCAGGTCGAGGCCGAACAACTCGAAACGCTCACCGAAGAGGATTCCGTTCTGACCACCGGTGATTTGCCCACCGGCCCGGGCGTACTGCTCGAGAAGATAGGCGACGGCCAATGTGATGACGGCGAGTTCGACCCCCCGCATCGGGTAGGGACCACGGAATGCGAGAGTCGACAACAAGAAAGCGAACATGGCAACGCACAGCACGGCCAACCCGATGGCCGGCCAGAGCGGCAGAGGCAGGAACCAGCCGGCGCGCTCGGTGAAGATCGCGACCAGGTAACCGCTGGCTCCGAAGAAGGCGGCGTGGCCGAAGGTGAGGACTCCTCCGAATCCCCAGATGAGATCGACCGAAATGGCGAAGATCGCCCAGGTGAAATACCGACCGAAACGATCGATGAGAAAGACGTCGGACGCGATGAATGGAAGCGCGAGCAGGACGACGCCGAGGATCACCTCGGCGTATCGAACTCTCTGCGAGCGAGAGATGCTGGCCGCCCGCGAACGGGCGGCCAGCATCGAGTCGAACGACCAGCGGCTCAGAGCGAGCAGCTCTCTTCCGACGGCTGGTTCTCGAATGCCTGCACGAATTCGTGCTTCATGTCGGCCCCAACCTTGACCAACTGGATGGTCTGCTTCACGTGGTGCGAAGGCTCGACGGTCACCTTGCCGGTGGGGCTGTCGAACTCGAGCCCGACCATCGCTTCGGCAACCTTGGCCGGATCGGTGGACCCTGCCTTCTCGACGGCCTTGGCCCACAGGTGGATGGCGTTGTACGAACCGAGACCTTCACCACCGGACGGGATCTGGTCGGCGCCGTACTTGGCCTGGAAGGCCTTCAGGAAATCGGCAACCCCATCTCCCTTGGCAACGGTGAAGAACGGCAGAGCCGTGTACTGACCGACCGCACCGGCGCTCAGGCCCTCGAGGCCCGGATCGCCGACGAAGGTCGTTCCGATTCCGACTCCCTCGAGCACGCCAGCATCCTCGAGCGCCTTCAGAGCGGCACCCCACACGGCCGGGTAGAGCGTGTA